>DATJNC010000030.1:0-8123 GCA_035508395.1 Terriglobales bacterium
TCTCTCAAGTCCGATAGCAAGCATACGGCGCCATGGCTGCTGAAAGAGGAAATGTGCCTCGCCGGTTCCCTGCTCCTCGAAATCGCCCGCGCCACAGCCGTTCCCGCCGGTCACGCCCTCGCCGTCGATCGAACCGAATTCTCGCGCCGTGTGACCGAGACCGTCTCGGCCCATTCACTCATCTCGCTCCGCCGCGAAGAGGCCACAATGCTTTCGGATGATCAAATCACCATCATCGCCACCGGCCCGCTCACTTCGAATGCTCTCTCCCACGAAATTTCTCGCCTCACGGCCGCAAATGGCAACACATCATCCCAACTCTATTTCTACGATTCCATCAGCCCCATCGTTGAAGCAGACTCCATCGACATGAGCAAGGTTTACCTCGCTGCACGCTATGACAAGGGATCCGCCGACTACATTAATTGCCCCATGTCAAAGGAAGAATACGACGCGTTCTACGACGCTCTTGTCACCGCGCAATCGGCCGAGCAAAAGGACTGGGAGAATCTGAACTACTTCGAAAGCTGTTTGCCTATCGAAGAAATCGCGCGCCGTGGCCGCGACACATTACGCTTCGGTCCGATGAAGCCCGTCGGTCTTAAAGACCCGCGCGCGGGCAAAATGCCTTACGCCGTCGTGCAACTCCGTCAGGAAAATCTCCGCGCCGACTCCTACAACCTCGTCGGATTTCAGAATCACCTCAAGTTCGCCGACCAGTCTCGCGTTCTCCGTCTCATCCCCGGTCTCGAGAACGCCCGTTTTCTCCGCTACGGCCAGATTCACCGTAACACTTACATCAACGCGCCCACGCTGCTCAACGCCACGCTTCAAATGAAGGCGCATCCCAACGTTCTTTTTGCTGGCCAGATCTGCGGCGTCGAAGGCTATGTCGAATCCATCGCGACCGGTTTGATGGCCGGCATGCACGCCGCCACCCTCGCTACTGCAACCGATCCCGTTCCCCCGCCCCGTGCTACCGCGTTCGGTTCTCTTATTCACTACATCACGCAGGCCGATCCCAAGAATTTCCAGCCCGCAAACATCACCTTCGATCTCTTGCCGCCTCTCGGAAAAAAGATTCGCGACCGTAAAGAACGTCACGAACTCCAGTGTGAACTCGCACTTTGCCACTTTCAAAACTGGTTGGAATACACTTCCGTTGCACCACGCGCGACCGAAACCACGTAGACAAATCGCCCTCCTGGTGTCGGTTCTTTACCCGCCAAGGGAACTGACGACTCCTAATCCTCGTATCTCCGGGTAGCGGCCCCGCTCCGCTTTCATTTTCCGGCGAGCCGCGTCGAACCGTCAGATGGCATTTTGGGACCTCATCCAGGACGTTTTTCGCACACTCTGGGCTCACCGTGTCCGCACTCTTCTCACCATGTTCGGAATTGCCTGGGGCGTCGTTTCCATTGTCCTCATGGTCGCGGCTGGAGAGGGTTTGCGCGTCGGTCAAGCCAAGCAGGCCGAAACTCTTGGCCGCGATGTGATGATCGTCTTTCACGGCCGCACCAGTCTTCAGGCCGGAGGCCTCCACGCTGGCCGCCTCGTCCATTGGGTCGATTCCGATATTCCCGATCTTCAAGCGGAAGCCGCCGACTGTGAGTACGCCGTCCCCGAGTTGGAGCAAAATGACGTTCGTTCGCATACAGCTTTCAATGCGGCGGCCTTCACTGTCACAGGCTCCACTCCTGAGTTTGCCGAAATCCGTAGCCTCGCCGTCAGTGAAGGCCGCTTCTACGATGAAGACGACCTCAAAGAAGCCCGTCGCGTCGCCTTTCTCGGTTCCGATGCCAAAAAGCAACTCTTCGCTGGCCGCCCAGCGCTTGGCCAATTTGTCTACCTCAACGACATCCCCTTCACCGTGATCGGCGTGATGTCGTCCAAAAAGCAAGATTCCAGTTACGACGGCTGGGACATCAACAAAATCTTCGTCCCATTTTCTGCCATGCGCCAGGACTTTCCCGATAAGCCGCCCGGAACGCCCAACACCTTCGATCAGTTGCTTGTTGTTCCTCGCGGAGTTGAAAACGACGATGCTTGCAAAGGAGAAGTCCGTCGCGTTCTTGCCCGTTTGCATGGCTTCGACCCCGCCGATAAGGAAGCCTGCCCTATCTGGGACACGGTTCAGGAAGCGAAGGCCTTCCGCACCATGACCGACGGAATGAAATATTTCCTTGGCGCAGTCGGCATCGTCACACTCTTTCTCGGCGGCCTGGGCGTCATGAATGTCATGCTCGTCGCCGTGCGCGAGCGCACGCGTGAAATCGGTGTCCGCAAAGCAATCGGCGCGCCCTCCAACAGCATCCTCCATCAGTTCTTTCTTGAGGCGCTGCTGATCGCGCTCATCAGCGGCGGCGCGGGCCTTCTCATCGCCTTCGGCCTCTGCGCGCTCGTCGATCAGCTTCCCATGCCCGATTTCTTCGCTGGCCTGCTTCCCACGTGGCAAGCCGGAACCATCGCCTTCGCCATTCTCGGAACCATCGCAATCTTTTCCGCGCTCTATCCCGCCCGGCGTGCCGCATCCATCGATCCCATCGAAGCCCTCCGCCACGAGGCAGGAGGCTAGCATGCTCCTGCAAATTCTCGATGAAGCCTGGACTGCTCTTCGCCGCAATCGCACTCGCAGCGCGCTCACCATGCTTGGCATCGTTTGGGGCATCGCCACCGTCACCCTTCTCATCGCCTACGGTGGAAGTTTCCGTGGAATTCTCGTCGGCAGTTTCAATGCCTTCGGCAAAGGCGCAGTCATCTGCTGGCCGCAGCAAACGAGCGAACAACCTGGAGGTCAGCGCGCCGGCAAGAAAGTGGTTCTCGAAAAAGAAGACCTCGAAATGGTTCGCGAGACTGCCACCTACGTTCGCCATGCGTGTCTTGAAACCGTAAAACGCCCCGGCATCGCCTATGGAAATCGCATGGTGGGCACTGCTCCCGTTCGCGGCGTTTGCCCCGAATATGGAGACATGCGCAACGAAGTCCCCTCCGAAGGCCGCTGGATCAATTCCCTCGATGAACTCGAACGCCGTCGCGTGGTCTTCCTCGGTGCTCGCGTGCGCGAGCAATTATTCGGAGGCCGTCCTGCCGTCGGCGAGACCGTTCTCATCTCTGGAGTTCGCTTCACCGTGATCGGCACGATGGATCGCAAAATCCAGCTCAGCAATTATTTTTCGAGTGACGACGAATCCACCTGGATTCCATTTTCCGCCGCCAGCGATTTGTGGGACACAAAGTATTCGCAGGTCCTGGTCTTCGAGCCCATCGCGCCTCAATTTGAGCAGCGCGCCGAAGCCCAAGTTCTTGCCGCGGTCGCCACGCGCCAGCAGTTTTCTCCTACCGACAAGAAAGCATTCCTTATGTTCGGTCGTGAGGAGTTCCGTCCCGTCATCAACGGCATCACCATCGGCCTTCAGGTCTTGCTCATCTTTATCGGAACTCTCACGCTCGGCATCGGTGGCGTCGGCGTGATGAACATCATGCTCGTCTCGGTCGATGAGCGCATCCGCGAAATCGGTCTCCGCCGCGCCCTCGGCGCCCGCAAATGGCACATCAAAGCGCAATTCCTTGCCGAAACCTTGCTCATCATGCTTCTCGGCGGCCTGATCGGCATTGCGGTCTCTTACATCGTGGCGGTCGCCGTTGGAACTCTGCCGCTCATGGGTCCGCTCTTCGAAGATGACTCCGGCAAGGCCGACATCCACCTTCAAATCTCATTTTCCACCGTCATGGTTTCCACCATGGTCCTGTTACTCGTCGGAATCCTCAGCGCCGTGATCCCCGCCTCACGCGCCGCCAATCTCGATCCCGTCGAAGCCCTCCGCTATGAGTAAATCGCAGTCGATCGTCTTGCCTCTCTGAACGAGGCCGAGAGCTTCGACCTAAAGAAGGAACCTGTTCGCCATCTTAGGTGTCCAATTCCATCAGACACGCGCGTGCCGTTCCGAACGACAAGGAGCAACTCCGATGTCATTCTCGACAGCAAGCGGTGGTCCGCGCGGTCCTCAAATGAACGTCACTCCGCTCATCGACGTTCTTCTTGTGCTGATCATTATTTTCATGGTGGTGGTTATCGAACAAAGGCCAACCGGCCTCAAAGCCGAGATCCCGCAACCAGCGCCACAGACGGCCGTCAACGTTCCTCCGCCCGATGCAACGATAGTGATTCAGGTGAAACACGCGAAGTCGGAAGATGGCCATCCTGAAATCGAAGTCAACAACAAAGCCGTGCCTTGGGATCAACTCCGTGAGCGACTGCGCGATATCTTTGCCATCCGCATCGAACGCGTCGCATTCATTGAAGCCGATGACGATACCGAATTTCAGGATGTCGCCGACGTTATCGCGATCGCCAAACTTGCCGGAGTTAACCGCGTCGGTCTGCTCACCGAAGATGGCGGGCCCGCCGCGCCGCTTTTAGCGTGATGGGACGGAAACACGCGCCCATCACGGGATAGCAAAGGAGACTGTGTACAGACGAAAATGTGATTCACTTAGGCCCTTCCAATTTTCCTCTCTTGGTGTACACTTCCGCCGCTCGGGATAGCTGACCGAAATCCCGTCGCCAGGAGAGAGAGGATAAAGAATGATCAAGAAAAGCTGGTGTGGATTGTTCACAGTGGTGTGTGCGCTCGCGCTCGCCGTTGCCGTCGCAGCGCCGGCCGCCGCGCAGATGTCTGAGGTGAAAGAAAAACCACCGATGTATTCCTATGTCAGCGATTGGGCCATTCCCCGTGCGCAGTGGGGAGACATGGAAAAAGCCGACGCTGCCGACCAGAAATTAATGAAGGACGCCTTCGCCGCCGGCACCATCATTGCCTACGGGAGCGACACCACCATGGTTCATACCCCAGACGGTTATACCCACGATGGCTGGTGGTCGGCCATGTCAATGGCAGGCCTGCTCAACGTGCTCGAGCAGGAATATAAATCCGGCTCGCCGACTGCCCCCGTCTACGTCAGCGCTACGAAGCACTCGGACAGCATTTATGTCAGCCGCGACTACAACTGGCATTCCGGCTCGTGGAAAGGTGTCTACACACGGGTAGCCGTGTTTAACTTGAAACCAGATGCTCCGAACAATGCCGTCGAAACCCTCAGTAAGAATCTTTTTGTGCCGTTGTTTGAAAAGATGCTCGCTGATGGCTCCATTCACGAGTATGAGGTTGACACCGAAGAGATCCACACCGACGATCCAGGCACGTTCGCCATTGTGATGGTAGCAGCCAACGCCGATGGCCTGGACAAGTTCGATGCGGCCGTTGCCAGCCTCGGTAAGTCCAACCCGCTGGCCGGGACCGCATTAGGCTCCATGGTCGACCTCTCCAAGCATCGCGATTACCTCATGCGCACCAATGTCACCTTCAAATAAAGCGCCTTCGTTAAGCGCAATCGTCCGCGAGCGTCTCAACAAATCGCTCGCGGACTTTTTCTTTTACTCGCTCGCCCTGCTCTTGATCCATATCGGCGTCCCCACAAACCCAAACGCCCGCCGAATCTGGTTCTCAATGAATCGTTCGAAGGAAAAATGCAGCTTTACCGGCCGATCCGTAAACAGCACAAACGTCGGCGGCGCCACCGCCGCCTGCGTCATGTAATAAATTTTCACGCGCTTGCTCGCCGGCACCGATGCGCGGTCAAAATCAATCGACTTTAAGAACCGGTTCATCTCGCTCGTCGAAACGCGCCGACGCCGCTCCTTCGCCACCTCCTCAATCAACGGCAGAAGCTTCTCTGTCCCTTTGCCCGTTTCCGCCGAAATGAAAACCACCGGCGCATAACTCAGAAACTTCAATCCATATCGCAGCCTCTGCTCGTACGCGCTGCGATCCTGTGGACGTTTCGCATCTTGAATTCGCGCCGTCTTCGATTGACTGATCGCCCGCTTCTGCCCGCTCGCCACCAGGTCCCACTTGTTCACGACGATAATCACGGACCGCCCGCTCTCGTGCGCATATCCCGCAATCGTCGCGTCGAGCGCGCTGACTCCTTCCGTCGCGTCGACCATGAAGAGCGCAATATCGGCTTCCTCCAGATGCTTCCGCGACATCACCACCGACAACTTCTCCGCCATCAGGTTCGTCTTCCCCTTGCGCCGGATCCCCGCCGTATCCACAAATCGCACCTTCCTACCGTCATACTCGACAACTTCATCGACCGCGTCTCTCGTCGTCCCCGGAATCGGAGAAACAATCGCTCGCTCCTTGCCGGTCAGCCGATTCAGCAACGTGGATTTACCAACATTCGGGTGCCCAATGATGGCGACCTTGATTTCAGATCGGTCGCCGATCGTTGGTCGTTCGTCGCTGGCGGTTTGCTGATCGCCGATAGCGGCTTGCTCGTCGTCATCCGCCATCCGCTGTTTGCTATTCGCTACTTGCTCATCGCTTTTCGCTTCTCGCTTTTCACTCGTCGCGGACGATACTTGTTCGGCGGGTTCCTCTGTGTTCTCCGTGTCCTCCGTGGTTAAGCTTTTCGCCGGCAGCACCTCCAGGATCGCGTCCAGCAAATCATCCAATCCGTTGCCATTCTCAGCCGAAACCGGGAACACTTCTCGTATCCCCAACCGATGAAATTCCCCAACCAGGGCCGCCTGCTTTTCGGTGTCCACCTTGTTCGCCGCGAGAAACAGCGGCTTGCCCGCGCGCTGCAACAGCCGCGCCAGCTCGCGATCGGGTCCCGCGATTTCTGTTCGCGCATCCACCACCATCACGATCACAGACGCCTCATCGAGAGCGACCCGCGCTTGCCGGAGAATTTCTCTCGGAATCAGATCTTTATCATCCGGAATGATTCCGCCTGTATCTACCACGCGAAACTCCCGCCCTCGCCATTCCACCACTCCATAAAGCCGGTCCCGCGTGATTCCGGGCTCGTCCCCAACGATCGCGCGCCGCGATCCCGTGAGCCGGTTGAATAACGTAGATTTGCCGACATTCGGCCGCCCAACGATGGCGACCAGTGGCAAAGCATTCGAGTTTGAGGGAGTTGATTTCACTGAGAACCGACAACTGACGACTGACAACTGTTTACCGAGAACTGGTTATTATAGAGATTCAGTGCCGCCCTCTTTCCATCCCGTATCTGCCAGCGTGCCCTCTTCGCTTTACCAATTCTTCGCTCCCGGAGGCGTGCTCTCAAACGCCCATCCCGCCTACGAATTCCGTCGCGGACAACTCCAGATGGCCCAATCAGTCGAAGAAGCCCTCGAGGAAAAGCGCCACCTCATCGTCGAGGCGGGCACCGGCACCGGCAAAACTCTCGCTTACCTTCTTCCCGTCATCCGTTCCGGCAAACGCGTCATCATTTCCACCGGCACAAAAAACCTGCAGGAGCAGCTGTTCTTCAAAGATGTCCCTTTTCTTGAACGCACACTCTTTGCGCAGCCTCCAACCGTCGAGGGTGCCCCACATCTCGCGGTTTTCGAGACGTGGGGGAGTTCGCCGAATGGAAGCCAGACACCCCGCCTCTCCGTCTGCTACATGAAGGGCCGCAACAACTATCTCTGCCGGAAGAAACTTTACGATCTCACCGATCAGCCCATTCTTTCCAGCCTCGATGAAATCGAACAATACCGCGCCATCGCCGCCTGGGAAAAAACCACTCGTACCGGCGACCGCGCCGAACTCGCCGAATTGCCCGAAGCCAGCGCGCTCTGGCACAAACTCGACGCCCGCGCCGATACCTGCCTCGGTCAGAAATGCAAAGAGTACGAGCGCTGCTTCATCACCGAGATGCGTCGGCGCGCCGCCGAAAGCGACATCATCATCGTCAACCACCATCTTTTCTTCGCCGACCTCGCCATCAAGCTCGAAGCCGACGGCGCTCCCGATGCCGGCGTTCTTCCCGAGTGCGGTGCCATCATCTTCGATGAAGCCCACGAACTCGAAGAAGTTGCCGGCAACTATTTCGGCATTTCGGTCAGCAATTTCCGAGTGGAAGAACTCGCCCGCGACACCGAGCATGTGCTTCACCGCGAAAAACTCTACACGCCGCAAATGTCAGGCGCAATTCAATCCCTCCGCGACCGCTCGCAACTGTTTTTCTCGCTGCTGCCAACCTTAGAAGGCCGTTCTTCCTTTGATACCCGTCGCGAATTTCTCGAAGAAAACGGTGAAGAATTT
>DATJNC010000031.1:0-35591 GCA_035508395.1 Terriglobales bacterium
TGATCAAGATCGGCGTCGTCTATGTGAATTTCGGACTGGACAATCCGGTACGCTACCGGCTCATGTTTGGCTCAGCGCTGACGCCATCGCCGGACGCAGGCTCGGCTTGGCTGGAAACGGCGGCTGGAGGTGCGAGTGCGATTTTGGGAGAGGTCATTCATCGAGGAGCTCAGGCGGGCATATTTGCGGCCTCTCCGCGAAAAAAGGAAGACGTACAGCTTGCAGTCCTGGCTGCCTGGTCGGTGGTTCACGGATTGACCATGTTGACACTTGACGGCCTTGCGGAAACCGTTGCGCCGAAGATTAGCAAATGTGGCGGAGAAGGTGGCGCGAGCGGTGGGTCGAGGTCTGTTCCGAAACAACGCCAAGCACCACGAACATCTCACGAGAAAGACTAGGCTCCCAATGCAGAGAAAGTAAAAGGCAGGGCGGCCGATTAGGGCGGTATACAAGAGATCGTGGGAAAGC
This sequence comes from Terriglobales bacterium, assembly GCA_035508395.1. Lineage (GTDB taxonomy): Bacteria > Acidobacteriota > Terriglobia > Terriglobales > Acidobacteriaceae > Acidiflorens. The sequence goes on from DATJNC010000031.1 coordinate 469, forward strand.
GGGTAGCCGTCTATCCGCCCTGCTTTAGCTCCACCAGCACCTGCCGCGCGATTTCCTTCAACGTCTCAAACACGCCGACGCCCTGGAACGCGACGGCCTCGACCACCGGCTCATTCTTCTTGCGGAGTTCTTTCGACAATGCATCGACGGGCAGAATATTCGGCAGATCGCGCTTGTTCAGCTGCAGCACATACGGAATCTTGTTGAAGTCGTAGCCGTGCTCTTTCAGGTTCGACATCAGATTATCGAGCGCTTCGACGTTCGCATCCATGCGTTCCTGTTGCGAATCAGCGACGAAGACAATGCCGTCGACTCCGCGCAGAATCAGCTTGCGGCTGGCATCGTAGAAAACTTGGCCAGGAACGGTGTAGAGGTGAATGCGCGTCTTAAAGCCTCGCACCGAGCCGAGGTCGAGCGGAAGGAAATCGAAGAAAAGGGTTCGGTCGGTCTCGGTGGCAAGCGAGATCATCTTCCCCTTTTGCTGCTCGGCGGTTTTCTGGAAGATGAACTGCAGATTGGTCGTCTTGCCGCCCAATCCGGCGCCATAGTAGACGATCTTGCAGTTGATCTCGCGCGCTGCGAAGTTGATGAAACTCAAAAGGCTTCCTCGAAACTCCTGCGATGAGGCTCTGGCGCACTACTCCTCTGGCGCGAGGCCTTCCCGCTCAAAATCAACAAAATACAAATATCGGAGCCTTGAGGTTTTATACCACACCAGAGGGCACGGGTGCAGGTTACCCACGTTACTAAAAGGCAACGGGATCAATCAGATGGGATGATTCGGCGATCCGAGGAACGGGTTTCCGCTGGAGCCGGCTAGCGTGCCGCGGGCAGCGGATAATAACCATCTTTGGCGTACACCTTCAAGTTAGGACGGTGCACGCGGACTTCGATCTGCCGATACCCGCCGATGCCCTTGCTGGAATAACCAATCGTGTATTGATTGCGAGCCTCGCCAATAGCTGAGGCGTAGGCGCGCTCGATGTCGGCCGCGGTCAATTCGGCGTAGACTGCTCCGCCGCCGGTTGCCGATACATACTTGGGGAGGATGTCGCTATAGCCGAGCAAGGCGCGCGTTTTCGGCAGGTGGATTCTCTGTAGTCGATCGTAGATCGGGATGGCGGCGCCTTCGACGCCAACTCCGTAAACGGTGATGTTCTGGGTCAGCAGTACTTTTAGAGTGTCCTGATAACTGGCGGTCGAGCCGAGTTCGCGACCGTCGCTAATGACGAAGATGATCTTCCTGCGTTCGCGTGGCTGCTTGGAAAGATCGCGTGCCGCGGTGAGAATGGCATCGTTAATGACGTGCGCCACTCGCGGCGGCGTGCTGACAGGGGTCACCGGAGCATCAATGGGCATTCCGTTGATGATGGGGCCCTGCGGTCCAAGAGGGCCATCGGTGACCGGAGGCCCGTTGCTCTCGCCGCTGTAGCTTTTGATCTGATTCATTACCGCCGTCAACTGCCTGCCCACCCCGGTGAAGTCAGACTGCCGACCTACCTTTGTGCTGTAGGTGTAGATCGCGATTTCATCGAACTGGCTGAATGCCCCTTGCAAGGCGGAGAGCGTTTGCTGAACCTTCTTTACCCCGACGTCGGGCATCCCGAGGTCAATGACGACGGCGGCAGAGAGGGCAAAAGGGTCGCTGGTGAAAAACTTCAACGTTTGGCGCTGTCCATTCTCCAGAACCGTGAAGTCGCGGGGCTGCAACCCGTTGACCATACGCCCATCGCTGTCTTTAACCGTCACCGGGACGATGACCAGGTTGGTAGTGACGCGCGGCAGGACATAGCCGGACTCGCCATTTGCGGTTTCCGGCGGCACGCTGCCCGGGGGCACCGTCTTCACCGGGGGCATGGGTGGTGCTTGTGTCTGATCGGATGCTGGCGCTGCCTCGGCGGGCGTTCGTGGAAGGTCGAGGGAGCTGCTACTTCCGGCGGGAGGCGCCGAACTTGCCGGCGCCGCGCTCTCATCGGCACCAGGGCGAGGGCTGGGCTCTTCGGGAGACGGGATGGGCCGCGTGGCGGAGGGCGCATCGGGAATCTGGTCGGGTGCTTGCTGAGCAACCAAATCCTGGGCCAACAACAGGCCCAGACCCAAAACCAGCAAGCTGCAAATCTGCGTTCTCATGCCAGTGACCCCTCTGACTACCCCCAACCAAAATTGTCGCTCAAGAATCGCACTTCGACCAGCGAAACTTATCTTCGTCACTCTCAGCAGCTTCGGGACTCGGAGGCTAGCGGCCAAGAAATTCCTGCATCTGCCGCCTTATCGGATGCCCACATCCGGTTTTACGGTGCATCTAACCCCAACAGGGTATTACAGGATAGACTAGCAAAGTCTCAGGATAAAAGCTGATGCCGAAAATTCATCTTTCACTCGGTCTTTTGGCCGGTGTGCTGGCGCTGACCCTCGTCCACAGTCCGAAGGTTGCGGGGCAGACACCGCCTGGGTCCGCGTCAAATGCTCCCACTTCCAATTCGGATACTCCTGGCGAACACCAGATCGACAGAGACCAATCGCGGGATCAGGCGCAGGAAGAATCGACGGAGACGCTCAAGGTCAATGTCGAAGTGGTGCAGCTTTTTTTCAATGTAAAAGACAAGCACGGCGCTCTCATCCCCAACCTGACGAAAGACAACTTCGAAGTTGCGGAAGACAGCAAGCCGCAGACCATCAAGTACTTTAAAGCGGAAACCGATCTTCCTCTCACCCTCGGGATCCTGATCGATACCAGCGGCAGCCAGCAGCGCGTGCTGGGCATGGAGCAGGAAGTCGGCGCCTCGTTCCTCGAAAACATTCTTCGTCCCAAGGACGAGGCCTTTGTCATCAGCTTCGATATCGACATCAATTTGCTGCAAGACTTCACCAGTTCGGTGAGCAAACTTCGCCGCGCGCTCAACGACACAAAGATCAATACCGGCGGTGTCAGCTGTTCGGGAGGGCCGCTCGGTCCACAGGGTCCGGTTCCGTGTGGCTCTAGCGGTCCGCGCGGCACCGCGCTTTATGACGCGGTGTATCTGGCCTCGCACGACGAATTAAGCCATGAGGTAGGACGCAAGGCGATGATCCTGCTCACCGACGGCCAAGACGAGGGCAGCCGGCTCAAGATCAAAGATGCGATCGAAGCCGCGCAGAAGGCCGATGTGATCTGTTACGTGCTGCTCATCGCCGATCGCGGTTTCTACGGCTTCGGGGGCATGGGGTACTCCGGCGACTCGGAGATGAGGAAGCTTACGCAGGAGACTGGCGGCCGGGTGATCGACGTGGGCAACAAAATCGACAAGCTGCGGAAAGCGTTCGACGATATCGCTGCCGAGCTTCGCAGCCAGTACAACATCGGCTATACGCCGACGAATAACGTGCGCGATGGAAACTTTCGCAAAGTGGAGATCAAGTCGAAGCAGGGCGAATACAAAATCCAAGCCCGCAGCGGGTACTACGCGGTGGCGAGGGCGCAAGACTAGTTACAAATCTGTTCGGCACTTCGGGAAAACGTCTTGCCTCAATGCGCCTAATCTTCTCTAATCTAATGCACCTGGGCGAAATCCTCGACGGCAAATAACTTTCCTCCGCGTTCGACCACGGCGATGCCGACCGAGTCCATATCGCGATCCAGGATGTTGGCGCGGTGATTCGGCGAATTCATGAACTCCTTGTGCACGGAATCGACAGTGGCGGCGACGACTACGTTTTCGGAGAGCCAGCTGAAATGCGCGCCCGCTTGCTTTACCCGCGCGGATAAGTTCGGCTCACCTTCAAACTGGTGCTGGGCCTCGCCATGTGCCGCCATCACCGCCGCGTGGCGGCGAGCTGCAGTGGCTAGGGAGTCATCCCATCGGAACGCGGGTAGACCCTGGGTTCGACGCGCCTCATTCACCGACGCAAACAGATCCCGTTCGGCGCGGGTCGCGGTTTCTGCATAGGCTGAGGCGCAAATGACGACGGCAAACGCGATTAGGACTGCAAACCAACTCTTTCTCAATTGATATCTCCATACTCGGGGTGCGGTCGAGCGAGCATACCCGGCGATGAAGCCACGCTGCCGGTCAGGGCAAGTACGGCGTGGCTAGAATTGGTCTTCTTGATACCAGGAGCTAGTGTTTTTTCAACCGTTGCTTCACAGGGATTACGAATTTCAACCCCGACCAGACATCGGTAACCGCGCAAACCTTTATGTCTACCAATCCTGCCGCTAAGCCAGCCTCACGCACCATGTCTTCGACGAGGTCCGTCACCACGCCCGAGCTTTTCTTTGGCCAGGCAATCCACAGCATGCCTGCGGGCGCAAGCGCCCGAGCCGCGCCTTGTAGTTCGCTCTCTAGTGCGGCCTGGCTCTTTACGAATAGGAAGATGAAATCAAGGTTTCCCGCATCCAGCCTTGCACATGGGCATTTTGCCAATGCCTTCTGAAGGTCACTCTTCACCTCGGCCGGAACATGCAGCAGCGCAACCCGGAGTCCGTCTTTAATTCCCAGCTTTTTCGGCAGCGGTGTTCCGGAATATCCAGGCATAGAGAGCTGCGAGCTTCGCGTTACGAGCCTCGAGTTAAAACCACAACCACATCAGGGACGGCGAAATTGTATCCAATTCGCAGCGAGGTCACTGAAAACCTTCTGACCACTCGAAATTCGAGACTCGCGACTCGGAACCCGTGGCTCGCGGCTTACTGCTTGGGCGCGAAATATCCTTTTCGCGCACGCACCTTCAACCCGCGATCGGGAGGTGGATGAATTTCGATGGTGCGATAGCGTCCATCGGCGATGAAGTTTGCGGGCTTGTATGACGCCGCGTATTGGCTGCGCAGCTCTTCCTGAATGGAGAGGAAAGCGTCGGACACATCGCGCATCTGAAATGGGAAAAAAGCCCGGCCGCCGGTGGCGTCGGCGATTCTCACCAGCACCTTGTCGCCCTGACCCTTCATGCCGCTGATGTTGGTGCTGATCGTATAGACAATGGCTTCCGCGCGCTGCGCCATCTCAATCGCTTCCTCGCGCGTCACGTGGCTCTGGTTGTCTTCACCATCGCTCAGCAGAATGATGGCGCGGCGTACGGGCCCGGTTTGTTCCTTTTTCAGCAGCTTGTCGCGACAGGCAAAGTAAAGCGCGTCATACATCGCGGTTCCACCGCCGGCGCGAAGCTGCCGCACACCAATGGAAAGCTTTTCCGTGTTGTCGGTAAAGTCCTGCGTCACTTCGGGGGTGACGTCGAACCCAACAACAAAAGCTTCATCATAATGAGGACGAATCACGGCATTCAAGAACTCGATCGCCGCTTCCTGCTCGAACTTGAACCGGTCGCGAACGGAATTGCTGGCATCGATCAGAAGTCCGACCTGCAAGGGCAAATCGGTTTCACTGCGGAAGCTGCGAAATTCCGCGGGCTGCCGGTCATCAACGATCCTGAAATCATTCTGCTTCAAATCGTTGACGTAATGCCCGTGCTTGTCCGTAACGGTGAATATCAACCGGACTTCATCGGCACGTGTCCGGATGGTGGCGACGGACTCGTCATCGGGATTGCCGTTGGGTTTTGGGGCTGGTGTGCTGGGCGCGCTTGAAGGGGTTGGAGGCGTGGCTGAACCTGGGGCGACGCTCGCCGGCGAGGAGGCCGGCTTGCTCTCCGCCTGCGGTTGCACAATCGCCGGACTCAAGTTTGTTTGCGCGAGAACGGCCCACCAGGTTGGGCCGGCGAACACGCCACCCAGAGCCAGAAAAGCCAGCAGATGGGCAATACGGGGTTTCATGCGGATGACCTTTATTATAGCCGCAGCATCATCTCAAGACGAACGTCCTGTCGTGACTCCAAAGGTCCGGGCTAGGCATGCCCCGAGGGAACCGAATCGGCCGAAAACGGATCACTGTCCCGCCGTTCCTTGCCTCCACTGGCGAGGCTCCCGAGAAAATCCGCTAGTTCGTTGGGCAATGGGCGAGAGAACTTCATCGCCTCTCTGGTTTTTGGGTGCATCAATTCCAATTGCGCGGAGTGGAGAAAATTTCGCCCCAGCGCGAGCGTCGCCGGCATCCCGCTGGCCCGTTTCTTGTTTGATTGGGAGCGCAAACTCCCTGGCGCGCCATAGAGCGTATCCCCCACCACCGGATGCCCGATTGATGCCATGTGCACCCGTATCTGATGCGTGCGGCCAGTCTCGATTTTCAGTTCAAGCAGCGCGAACTTGCCGTAGGGCGAGTCGATCTTGCGCATCACGGCATAATGTGTGACCGCCTCCCGTCCCCCTGGTTTCTGGGCGGTCATACGCGTCCGCCGCTGCGCATCGCGGCTGATCGAACTCTGAATTGTGCCTCGATCCTTTTTCGGCCAACCGTGGACGAGCGCCAGATAGGTTTTGTGTACTTCTCGACCACTGAACTGGCGTGCCAAGCGCCGGTGGGCCTCGTCGTTCTTTGCTACAACCATCAGGCCACTGGTTGCCCGGTCCAGCCGGTGTACGATTCCCGGCCGCGACTCTCCTCCCACGCTCGATAAGGTCTTGAAGTGATAAAGCAAAGCATTGACCAGCGTCCCGCGATTGCGTGCATCTTCAGTCGCCCCCGCCCCAGCATGCACCATCATGCCCGAAGGCTTATTGACAACGACCAGGTCGTCATCCTCATAAACGATGTCGAGTGGGATTTCTTCCGCGAATGCCCGCAGTGAAGGAGCCTGCGGTGGCGATGTAAGTGTGATCTGCTCGTCGCCCTTCAGCTTGAGAGAAGCCTTCGCGGCAGAGCCATTCACCAGCACATCGCCCTTTTCGATCAGTTGCTGCACGCGCGCGCGGCTGACCTGGGGAATGTGCGTGGCAAGGTATTGGTCGAGTCGCTGGCCGGAATCCTCACGATTTGCGGTGAAGTGCAAAGGGAACTCGGTCATCGAAGTGAGTGATCGTGATTCAAGGCAAAGGGAAGCGCCGGGCCGTAAGCGGGCTTTGGCCGGCGCGGCAGAAGCCGCGCCCCTTCAAACCGATTTATGAAATGACTTCTGATAACTGATTGCCTACGTCCCGCTCTTCTGCGCGCGCAGTGACGGCTGAACGCTTGGCTGTCCGCTCTTGAACCACCAGATCAGCCCACCGGCGATGACCAGACAGATCGAGATCAGCTGCGTGGCGCTCATCAACCCGCCAAAGACTTCGCCGCGTCCCGGGTCGTCGCGCAGAAATTCGATGAAAAAGCGCTCTACCCCGTAGAGCATGATGAAGGTGGCAAACACCTGCCCATCGAACTTCTTGCGCTTGAGCAGCCACATCAGTACCACGAAATTGAAGAACTCAGCCGCTGCTTCGATCAGTTGTGTAGGTTCAATCCTTACGCCAAGCGGCGTGCCACTGACAGCACTCGCCAGCGGATTGGTGAAGGTCACACCCCAGAAGTGATTCGTGGGCTTCCCATAGCAGCATCCTGCGGAAAAACATCCGAAGCGTCCGAGGACATGCCCAATGGCCAAGCCGGGAGAAAATGCATCGGTGGTGCGCAGCGGAGGCATTTTATGGGCACGCATGTACCAGATGCCAACCACCAGCGCCGCCAGCAGGCCGCCCGAGAAAACGCCTCCCGCCTGCAAAGTACTGATCGAGAAAATGTCTCGCCAGTTGTGGGCGTAGGTGCTCCAGTCGTTAATGATGTAGAGAATCTTCGCGCCCAGGATCCCCGAGAGCACCATGAAGATACCCAGGTTCCACGCGTCGTCGCCATTAATGCCTTGCTTCTCGGAATTGCGGACGCTGATCCAGAGCCCCAGCAAGACGCCGGTTGCGACAAGCACACCGTACGTAGGCAGGTAAAAGTTGCCGATCTGAAAAAGTCTAGGGAACACGTTAGTTTAGATGCGACGGAGCGACAGGGAGAGTCTAGCAGGAAACAGTTCTTGGTTCTTAGCTGTAAGCTTGAAGCAGAAGTCGCGAACGCAGGCTCCGAACATTGGGGCCTTGCTAATACCTAAGAGCTAGGAACGAAGAACTGGCAGCTGAAGTTCAAAAGCCGACCCACGCGGCCGTGTGGTGGGCCGAGAATGAACCCGTCTTAGACGGTGGGAACCCGCCGCGACCCATTAGGCCTTTCCGCATGGCGGAACATGGCACACCGGATCTACTTTTGCGAGTCGAGTCCCCGTTCATTCGGCATTGGTTCAAAAATCGGTTGCCACCATCACCAACCTGGCAGGTCGGCTCTCACGTTGGATGCTAGGAAACTATGGCCCGATGCGCAAGAGGCAGGCGCAAAATAGTTGGCAGAAAGTTTGCTACCAGAGTGATCTTGCGTGAATGGGCGATTACAGGAGGGGTACCCAAGGGTTATCAGAGGATGCGGGAGAATGAGGGCGAGCCTGGAACTGGATTCTGAATTCGGCTGGATTCAAAGAGGCGACAACAAACAATGAGGCAATTCGCGCTCCCTCATCCTGTGAGCCGATGGTCCTCGCGAGCCGAGTCGCGCAAGATCTCGTCCAGCGCGCTCGCCAGCTTCGTGGCACGTTGCCGCACCTCAGGCGACCGGGTTTCGACATTTCGTTTGAGAAGGTGATATTCATCGGCGATATTCAACGCCGCCAATACCGCGAGACGAACCGAGTCCACCGTGGAAGTTTGCTCGGAGACGGCTCGCATCTTGCCATCCACGTAGTCGGCTAATTTCAATATGTAATCAGCGTCAGAGCCGCGCAGATTATAGACCTGGTCGAAAATTTCAACCCGCACGCTTCCGTTGGCAGAATCTTTGGTTGGAGGTTGCTTCGTAGCAGTAGCCATATCGCTCCTCAATCGCCCCGCAGCACGCTTACTGAGAACCGGGAACTGAAAACTCAGCCTCAGCTCGCGGCCTGTTCTTGAGCCAGATTGTCCATCTGACTCAGCATGCGTTCGACACGGCCGCGTATGTCTTCCCGGTCCTTGCGCAGTTGCACCAGTTCCCGTCGAAGCGCCTCATTTTCTTCCTCGCGCTCCTCCAGTTGCTCGCGCAACCGCTTCACGTCGCGCTCGGCCGTGGCTCGCGCTTCCTTCGCGGCTTTGTATAACTCAATGGTGCGATAAACTTTCTCTTCCAGCGCCTGAAAATCTTCAGCGGGAACCTGCGCAGATACCTCTTCCACGGCTTTAAGGGACATGGACACCACTCACTTTCGCGATTAGGTCTTAGGAGCTTTGAGGCGAAGTATAGCGCAGATTGCTGTGGATTGGGCCAGAAGACGTGCCCTATCGTGTGAGGCGAAAGTCTGCGCTTGGCTGTAGGTTGTCATTCCGAAATTGAGCGAAGCGACCCGGTGAGGAATCTGCTTTCCAATTGCCCGATGACCCAAATGGTCCGGTCATCCGATCTTCTCTAACCGTCTTCCCGCCTCATCCAGTGTCTCCGGCTTTTTGCAAAACGCAAACCGCACCTGCTGTGCACCGTCTTTCGCATGTTTATAAAAGCTCGATCCGGGCACACAGGCGATCCCGACATCTTTCACGAGATAGGCGGCGAACTCAACGTCATTCTTGAATCCGAATCCGCTGATATCTGTCATCACGTAATATGCGCCGCGCGGACGATAGCATCGAAACCCGGCCTTTTCGAGCGCCGAAACCAGATGGTCGCGTCGAGTGCGATAGCGCTCGGCGAGGTCACGGTAGTAACTGGAAGGTAAACTCAAGGCTGCCGCCCCCGCCTCCTGCAAAGGAGCGGGCGCGCCGACTGTAAGAAAGTCATGCACCTTTCGGATCGCATTGGTGATCGCCGGAGGCGCAACCGCCCAGCCTACCCGCCAACCGGTCACGCTGTAACTTTTCGAAAGGCCGTTGATCGTGATCGTACGATCGCGCATTCCGTCAAGACTCGCAATCGAGATGTGCTCGGCGCCGTCATAGAGAATGTGTTCGTAAATCTCGTCGGTGATCGCGAGCACGTTGTATTCGACGCAAAGGTCGCGAACCAGCTCCAGCTCTTTGCGAGTAAAAACCTTGCCCGTCGGGTTGTTTGGAGTGTTGAGAATAATCGCTTTCGTGTGGTGCTGGAATGATTCCCGCAGTTCCTGCGGATCGAAGCTCCATTCGCCGTGACTCTTGGGAGCAGCCGCCGGAGGCCGCAGACTCACAAACCTTGGCTTCGCCCCGCTCAGAACCGAATCCGGTCCGTAGTTTTCGTAAAACGGCTCAAACACCACCACTTCATCGCCGCGATTGCAGACGGCAAGTAGCGTTGCAATCATCGCCTCGGTCGAACCGCAACACACCACAATCTCGCGCTCCGGATCTACCTCGATTCTTTGCCACTGCTTCATCTGGCGGGCGATGGCGTGGCGCAGGGTCTTAGAACCCCAGGTAATAGCATACTGGTTAACGTCATCTGCAATGGCCTGCTGGGCGGCTTGTTTGATCTCTTTCGGAGCGGGAAAATCCGGGAAACCCTGTGCCAGATTGATCGCGCCATGCTGCATCGCCTGTCGCGTCATCTCGCGGATCACGGACTCGGTGAAATGCTCGACCTTGTCGGAGAGGAAATGCTTAGGGGGAGAAGAAGCCAAACTCATGGAGAGTAAGGCTAGCACAAGAGGAATTCACGGCACCACGAGTGAAAGAGCACTTGGAAGAGGAAATGAGATTCCTCTGTTGGTGAAAACGGACCTACATCCGCTGTATTCCGCCCAGGGCTTCGAGCGCCTTCGTGACCTGCGTGGACCACGCAGTTACTTCATCATCGCGCAGCGTGCGTTCGGGAGATTGAAAAGTTGCGCGCATCAGAATCGAATACTTACCGGCGCCGACTTTCTCGCCCCGAAAAATCTCAACCGGGACGAATTCGCGCAGTTCGGCGATATCGAGCCCGTAAACGCTCCGGCGAATTTTCTCGAATTCGATTGCGTCGGCGAACACAAATGAAAAATCCCTCTCTACGGCGGGAAACCGCGGCAACGCCTCATAGCGCGCCTGTCGCAGATCGTGTTGATAAAGCCGGTCGAGGTAGAGTTCGCCGACAAAAGCATCCTGCTTCAGCTTGCGCTCTGCGGCCACGTCAGGATGGATCTGCCCGAACTGCGCGACCATCGCGCCATCCATCATGGCGCGCGCGGAGCGGCCGGGATGATAGTAATCTGCCGTTTGGGCGTCGTAGCCAAGCTCCCAGTGATTGAAATAGCCGAGCAGTTCTTCTATATGACCCTTGATATCGAAAAACGAAAGTGGCCGCGACTCGGCTCCGGAGGCGAGCCCGCGCACGGCGTTAGGGTCGACTTTACCGGTTGCGCCCATGACGATGCGCTTTAACTCAACAGTTTTATCGCCGGAAGCTTCGAACGCGTTGCCCGCTTCAAACAGCTTCACATTGTCGCTGCCGCGATTCAGGTTGTAGGCGAGCAGGTTGAGCATGCTGGGCACAAGTGACGTGCGCATCACCGAGGCTTCCTCGCTCAACGGATTGGCCAGTTCGATCGCAGTTGCTTTTGAGAATCTACGTGCGTCTTCTTTCGAGATGAAAGTCAGCGAGATGCTCTCGTCATAGCCGAGAGCTAAAAGCGATGAGCGCAGGCGGTGATCTCTTTGCGCGTCGGGAAGATCGCGGACTTCTCCGCTATAAGCAGGCAAGGTGTTGGGAAATTTGTCATAGCCGTGGAGGCGCGCAATCTCTTCGATGATGTCGATTTCGCGCTCGATATCGAGGCGCCAGCTGGGAATATGCACCAGGTAGCGATCTTCGCTGCCAGGAGTGAGAACGAATCCAAGCCGCGTCAGAATGCGGCTGATTTCGAGGGACGGGAGCTTCTCGCCAAGAATGCGCTCCACCTCGCGCAGATCGAGTTCCACCGGTGCGAGATCGAGTTTGCGCGCGATGACGTCGATCACGTCGCCGATCAGCGTGCCACCGCCCGAGTTCAAAATCAGTTCGGCCACGCGGTTGGCCGAGGGAATGGTCGATTCGAAATCTGCCCCGCGTTCAAAGCGGTGTGAAGCGTCGGTGTGCAGGCCGTGCCGCTTCGACATGCGCCGCACCGTCACTGGATCAAACCATGCCGATTCGATCAGGATGTTGCGGCTTTTTTCCGTGATCATCGCGTCGTATCCGCCCATGACGCCGGCAAGCGCAACGGGTTTCACGGCATCGGCGACAACCATATCTTCAGGTGAGAGCTTTCGTTCGACGCCGTCGAGCGTTTTAAGCTTCTCGCCGGCGCGTGCTCTGCGGATGATGAGGCGGCGACCCTCGAGTAAGTCGAGATCGAAGACGTGCGTCGGCTTGCCGCTCTCCCACAGAACATAGTTGGTAGCATCGACGGCGTTCGAGATCGGCCGCTGGTCAATCAGTTGCAGCCGCTGCGCAATCTTTTCAGTTGACGCTTTGATCATCGTGCCGCGAATTTCGCGCCCGGTGAAGCGCGCGCAAAGTTCAGGCTCTTGGATTTCGACAGTGACCTCGGACTTGCCTTGTGCAGCAGGCAGTTTCGTCTCAATCGGACGAAGCGGCAAGTCGTAGACGGCCGATGCTTCGCGCGCTACACCGAAGTGATTCATGGCATCGGGCCGGTTTGTCGTGATCTCCATCTCGAAGACGGTGTTCTCGCCTTCGCCTGAAATGCCCTCGACCGCGATTCCAGCCAGTGTCAATTCGTCCGCCACCCGCTTCAGGTCGGTCGGCAGGTCGACAAAATCACGCACCCATGATGGAGAAATTTTCATGTGATCCAGGTCGCCAGTCGCTGGTCTTCGGTCGTTAGGCCTTTCGTTTTCGGGTTGCGAACGACCAACGACGAACGACCGGCGACCTTATTACCCAAACTGCTCCAAAAACCTTACGTCCCCGTTAAAGAACAGCTGAATATCGTCGACGCCATATTTCAAAATCGCGATCCGCTCCACGCCCAAGCCGAACGCGAAGCCCGAGTACTTGCTGGCGTCGTAATCGACGAACCCATACACATTCGGGTCGACCATGCCGCAGCCGAGTAGCTCAATCCAGCCGCTGGCCTTGCAATTCCGGCACGGAGCCCCATCGCGCACGCCCTTGCCATCGCAAAAAATGCAGCTGATCTGCACATCCGCGCTCGGTTCGGTGAACGGGAAAAACGACGGATAGAAGCGCGTCTTCACGCTTGATCCGAACATCGCTTTCATCGCGTGATCGAGCGTGCCCTTGAGATCGCAAAACGTGATGTTCGTATCGACCGCCAGGCCCTCAATCTGATGAAAGATCGGCGAGTGCGTCGCATCGAGCGCGTCATTGCGGTGAACCTTGCCCGGACACACGACGCGCACCGGCGGCTTCATCTTTTGCATGGTATGAATCTGCACGGGCGAGGTGTGAGTGCGCAAAAGCAGCCGGTCGCGCAACGGCTTCGACTCCTGCCCGGCGAGAAACAGCGTGTCCTGCGTGTCGCGCGCCGGATGGTTCGGTGGAAAATTGAGCGCCTCGAAGTTGTAAAAGTCGGTCTCAATCTCGGGACCTTCTTCCACCGAATACCCCAAATTCCGAAACACGCCGATCATCTCGTTCATCGTCTTGATAACCGGATGCTCGGCGCCGATTGCGCAGCGAATGCCGGGGAGGGTGATGTCGACTCGTTCCGCCGCCAGCCGCGAAGATGAAGCGCCGCTCTGAATGCGAGCAAGAGTTGCTTCGACTGTCCGCTCCACCTTGCCCTTCAGTTCGTTGACGCGCTGGCCGACATCTTTCTTGCTCGGTCCAGGCGCGGCCTTCAGCCAAAGATCGTTGAGTTGGGTGAGCACGCCATTCTTGCGCGCCATCCAGCGATCGCGATAGATCTTCCACTCGCTCTCGGATGCAACCGCCGCCGATTCCTGCTCCAATGCTGCGAGCAAATCTCGCACCGCGCCGTCAAGCGCCGCGGGAGAGAAGTCAGTCAGTTTGGGAACGGTATAAGACATGGTTCGAGTGCCTATACTCTACAAACCGCTCGATGCCGTCGCAGGGAATTCTCACCGCAAGTTCAACAGCCTTGGCAGAATGCCTCGCCACGGCGCGCATTGCGTTTGCGGTGTAGGGATCCTTCGACCACGTGCCTGTTTCGCATCCGCGAAGCAGGCACTCCGCTCAGGATGACAACGTAAGTTAAGTGTGACGGCAGATTGCTGACAATTGACGGCTGATAACCAATAGCTGAAAGCCGGCGCCTATGCCGCTGCGTTCGCCTTCTTTGCCTGTTCGGCCAGATTTGCAAACCCGGGCGCGTCATTCACGGCCAGATCCGCCAGAATCTTCCGGTCCAGTTCCACGCCCGCCTTTTTAAGCCCGCTGATGAACTGGTTATAGTTCAAGCCGTTCAGGCGCGCCGCGGCGCCGATGCGCACGATCCAGATCGACCGATACTGGCGCTTTTTCTGCTTACGGCCCGAGTAGGCAAACTTCAGCCCGCGCTCGACGGCTTCTTTCGCCGAGCGATAGAGTTTTGATTTTGTCAGGAAATATCCGCTCGCGCGTTCAAGTATCTTTTTGCGCTTGGCGCGGCGTTTGGTTCCACGTTTTACACGAGGCATTGCTGTGCTCCTTTTTATTATGGCGCGGGCGGTGCCCACGCAAATTAGCGGCTGGAGGTAGGACGTACCTCTTCACGCGCTTGCCAGCTTTGAGCTACTAGCTTCGAGCTAGTAGCAAGCCAGCATTACTGGCCACTGATCACTTACCACTGTTCAGGCGTACGGGATCATGCGCGCCGCTTTCGCGTAATCACCATCACTCACCAACGTGGCTTTGCCCAAGTGCTTCTTCCGCTTCTTGGACTTGGAACTCAGAATGTGACGCAAACCGGTTTTGTGACGCTTGATCTTCCCGGTTCCCGTTTTCTTGAAGCGCTTGGAAGCGCCTTTGTGCGTTTTCAGTTTCGGCATAAATTCAGTTCCCAATTCTCAGTTCCCGGTTCTCAGCGAGAAACAGGGTTCTACAAATATCCCTACGATGTTGGAAGCTAGCAGCTAGTGGCTAGAAGCTAGTAACTGCTCTCCTACGCTGTCTGCGCGCCGCCCTGCGCGGAGGGCATTGGCTTGGGCGCGGGCTTCGCCGCAGGCTTTTCCTTTGTGCCACCGCCGCCTGTTTCCTTCTTCATCGGGGCGAGAATCAGATGCAGCGTGTTTCCTTCCTGGCGCGGCCGGAACTCGACAATTCCCTTGCTCTCAACGTCTTTAATCAGACGTTCGAGAATCTGGCGGCCCAGCGCCTGCCGCGTCATCTCGCGGCCTCGGAAGAAGATCGTCGCTTTGACCTTGTCTCCTTCATCAAGGAAGCGGAGCACGTGATTCTTTTTCGTTTCGTAGTCGTGATCATCCACGTTAATACGAAACTTCACTTCCTTAACAGTGATCGTCTTCTGATGTTTTTTTGCTTCGCGCTCGCGCTTCTCCTGCTGGTACAGAAACTTCCCATAATCCATGATGCGGCAAACTGGAGGTTGGGCCGTGGGAGAGATTTCGACCAGATCGAGGTTCTTTTCGCGGGCCATCTTGAGCGCTTCAAAAGGGGGCATGATGCCAATCTGTTGCCCTTCATCGCCAATCACGCGAACTTCGCGTGCGCGGATGCGCTCGTTCATGCGGATAAAACGTTTATCGATACGGTCCTCCGTCCGCGTATTGCACGGGAGATACAAAAGTATAGCATGCCCTTAATTCCGAACCGCTTTCAGTTACTCACTTCGAAAGGAATTTCGTTTCATATGTGCGGGAATTCAAGGACGCGATCTGGAGCGTGAGAGTAGGAGCGAGCAGCTGTGAGATGAAAGCTGTCTTTACGCCACCGCCGTCTTCAACACACGCACTCGCCGATACAGATGCAAATAGTCATCAACCATGCGACGTGCCGTGAAACGCTCGCGGGCGCGATTGTAGGCTCGCGTGCCGTAGAGCCGCACTATCTCGCGATCCTGATTCAGATTGTGCAGAACTTCCGCCAGGCTCTCGCCGTTATTACGCTCGAAATATAACGCCGCGTCTCCCCAGAGTTCGCGATAAACCGGGGTGTCATTCGCTACCAGCGCGCAACGCGAAAACGCTGCCTCTACCGAGGCTAATCCCGTCGGCTCATAGCGCGAGGTTGCGGCGAAGACGGTCGACTTGCTATAGAGGTTTCGCAGTTGCGATTCGGTCTGCGCTCCCTTCACCGAAATCTCGTGATCGCCAGTGGACACCCGCACATCGGCACGGATCGGCAGTGCCGGAGCCGGAATGGGATTGTCGGCGCCCACAATGCAAACCGGCAGCTTATGTGTATGCTGCGTCAACAACGACACCTGTTTCCCTGAATCCCATAAACGACCAATGGCCAGCACCAACTCTTCCTTGGTTACAAACGGGTTGAAGTAAATTGGATTCCGTCCCGGTGAAATCACCTGTCCCACGAACACGTCGCCATAGGCAAAACGAAGCATGTCCTGCATCCATTGTGTCGTGGTCACCACCGCATCCGCGCGCTTCACGCCTTTGACCACCGTCTCACGGTACCAATCGAGCCAGGCCGAGGCCGCCGGCTCCTTCCCGTGGATGGTCATCCACCAGGTAATCACGTCACCATGCGCGGTGACGATGCGCGGGGTCGCAACCGGCAAAGCACCAAATGTCAGCTGGTTCAAATGCAGGACGTCAGGCCGGGTATCGCGCACCACTTCACAGAGGTAATCCTCTGCTGCCGCAAAGTCCTGTTCACCCTCCTGCATCCAATCGAGGCGAAATGCCGTCGGGTGATATTCCAAGCCATGCAGATTGTTCATCCATGCTGTTTGTTCGGGAAGGGGAATCTCGCCGAAGCTAACGAGCGTGACCTGTGCGCCCTGTGTGACCAGCCCAGTCACCAGTTCGCGGGAGTAAGTCCACACTCCACTAAACGTATCGGCCGTTACCAGAACGCGCACAGAACCTCGAGGGAAAGGCCCACCAGCGGCCAAGTGCCCCTAGTTTAAGGTTGCTGCTCCCCGGTAGGAAAGCCTTTTTTCATTTTTTCGGCGATTTTATCGTTTTCCTTGCCGTTGCGAAGAGCGGGCGCTTCAGGCTTGTCTCTGCAGATGGAAAGGACGACGGCTTTAGCGACGGACTTGTCCCACCAGCGAGGCACCGAATCACTGCGAGCGCGAACGGCGGACCACTCTTCCCGCAGGTGTAAAATAGGCATTCGCAGTTCCTCCGAGAAAGGAATTTCCCAATGGCCACCATGGAAGCTCCTCCACACCTGAAAATCCGCCTTCATGAAGGACTTTTTAAGAACGAGGCGTTCGTCGATTTCACACGGGAAGAAAATGTCCGCCGCATGAGGGCGGCGATTGAGAAGGTGCGCGGGCAGCTTGGCCGCGAATATGACCTGATCATCGGCGGAAAGCGCATAAAGACCACCGAGAAGATTCGGTCGATCAATCCGGCCAAGCCTTCGCAGGTGGTGGGCGTGCATCAGAAAGCCGGGAAGGAGCACGTCGATCCGGCGGTCAATGCGGCGCTCAAGGCCTTCAAGGGCTGGAGCCAGACGACGGTTGAGGAGCGCGCGTCGCTTTTGTTCCAGGTTGCCGACGTGATGCGCGAGCGCAAGCTGGAGTTTATGGCATGGCTGGTCTTCGAAGTCTCGAAGAACTGGCTCGAAGCCGATGCCGATGTCTCCGAGACCATCGATTTCTGCGAATTTTATGCGCGGGAAGCGCTTCGCTTCGCGAAGGCGGAGCCGCCGGTGCAGCTTCCGGGTGAGCGCGACACCCTGATGTACATTCCGCTCGGGGTCGGAGCTGTGATCCCGCCGTGGAATTTCGCGTGCGCCATCATGGCGGGCATGACGCTGGCCTCGATCGTGAGCGGCAATACGGTTGTGCTGAAACCATCGAGCGATTCACCGACCATAGCGGCGAAATTCGTCGAACTTCTCGAAGAGTGCGGGATGCCGGAAGGAGTGGTGAACTTCTGTCCTGGAGGCGGCGCGAGCTTTGGCGACGCGGTTGTTTCGCATCCCAAGGTTCGCTATATCGCCTTCACCGGTTCGCGGGAAGTGGGATTGCACATCAATAAATCAGCCGCGGATCAGAAACCCGGGCAGCTGTGGATCAAGCGGACGATCCTCGAAATGGGCGGTAAAGACGCGGTGATTGTCGATGCCGATGCGAACATTGACTCTGCCGTTGAAGGTGTGGCGCAGGCGGCGTTTGGATTCCAGGGGCAGAAATGCTCGGCGTGTTCGCGCGCGATCATTGACGAGCGGATCTACGATAAGTTTCTCGAAACGCTGAAAGCGCGAGTGGAGCGGATCACGATTGGCGATCCGGTTACGAATCCCGGCATGGCGGCGGTGATCAACGAAGGATCGATGAACGACATCCTGCGCTACATCGAGATTGGAAAGAAAGAGGGGCGGTTGATCACGGGTGGCGCGCGAGCGACAGATGCCGGGGAAGGATATTTCATCCAGCCTACGGTAATTGCAGACATTCAGCCCAAGTCGACGCTCGAGCAGGAGGAGATCTTTGGTCCGGTGCTGGCTGTTATAAAGTCGCGAAATTTCGATCACGCGCTCGAAATCGCCAACGACACCGAGTTTGGTTTGACGGGAGCCGTGTACTCAAGCTCTCGCGAAAAACTCGACCGTGCAGTTCGCGAATTTCACGTCGGCAATCTCTATCTGAATCGCAAGTGCACGGGAGCGATGGTTGGGGCGCATCCGTTCGGCGGGTTCAACATGTCGGGGACAGACTCGAAATCAGGGGGCCCGGACTACCTTTATCTGTTTACGCAAGCGAAGTCGGTGGGAGAGAAGATTTAGTTCGGGTGAGGTCGGGAGGGAAGCTGGTCGGGGCATTATTTCTGGCGGGCGGTCCACCATCTATCTTATTTAAAAACAAGCGCTAAGCATTGTTTCGACCGCATTCTGACGTGAAAAGTGGAGTGCTGGGCGATTGATTCTGCGGGAATTTACCGTGCGTTCGCTTTCCATTCACTAAAAATATTCTCCAGAAGTATAAGGGCGCGGACGGAGCCGCAGAAGACCTGGGATTCGACCATTTTTGTTTTCATAGACTTGCGAGCTAAAACTGGCCCGTGGAGGATGCGGCGGGGGCATCATATCATGCATTGTCAAGTAGATGAGTGGTTAACATACATGCGGTGGAAGATTATTCGAGAGTTACTAGCTGGCCGCACATTTTTCACCGATAAAGCTTCCTGTAAGTGACATCCTAGCATTCAGTTATGCGTCTTGCGGCGACGCGCTCCAGGACGAAGATCCCAATTCAGCAGCTTAAAAATCGGCCTCTGCGAGGACAGATTAGACGGCACCTGAGCCTGACTCGGAATCGGGTAGAGAGGCCGTTTTTGGGCGTTGGTCGGGGCAAGTCTTCGGAAAATTGGGGGCGTCGGGACCGCACGATGCCGCCATTAGCGATTGAAGACACCGGCCATAAGAATATTGGGTTGAGGGTACACTATCGCGGGAGAAACCATGCCGCGCTGCCGAAGTTGCAACTCTGAAATTGCGATCACAGGCCGATTCTGTTCCGCCTGCGGAGCGCCCGTCGGCTCCGACGAGGCAACGCTGACTGCGCTTACGGATGGGGATGAAACGATCGCGGCTCCTGGCGAGGCGGAGGAAACTGTCGCTGCCCGGACCGGGTCGAATGAAATGCCAATCATCGACGCGGGCCACGGCGATTCACCGAGAGCCCGGCGCCCATCATCGGCGTCCAGCAGCCGGCCGCCGAGTTCGGCGGCCTTTGCCCTGAACGAAGGCCGCTTTCTTCCCGGACGGCTCATCGCAAGCCGCTATCGCATCATCGCCTTGCTTGGGAAAGGAGGCATGGGAGAGGTTTACCGGGCCGACGATTTGACACTTGGGCAACCGGTAGCGCTGAAGTTTCTGCCGGAAGAAGCATCGCTGGATGAAAGCCTGCTGGAGCGCTTCCGCAACGAAGTGCGAATCGCCCGTCGGGTTTCGCATCCCAATGTTTGCCGCGTTTACGATGTGGGAGAAGTTGATGGGAATACGTTCTTCACCATGGAGTACATCGACGGTGAAGACCTGGCCTCGCTGCTGCGCCGCATTGGACGATTGCCGCAGGACAAGGCTGTGGACATAGCTCGTCAACTTTGCGCCGGGCTGGCCGCGGCGCATGCCAAAGGAGTGCTGCATCGCGACCTAAAGCCTGCCAACATCATGCTTGATGGCCGCGGCCAGGTCGTGATAACCGATTTTGGCCTGGCCGGCCTTGCTGACGCGGTCCGGGGCGAAGAGATTCGGAGCGGAACTCCCGCCTATATGGCGCCCGAGCAACTTACGGGCAGAGAGGTCACGGCCCAGAGCGACATCTATTCTCTCGGCCTGGTGCTGTATGAGATTTTTACGGGCAAACGCGCATTCACGGCCGAGGCGCTGGCAGCCCTGGTGCGGGGAGGGGAGACCTCGACTCCGAGCAAACCATCCTCGGTGGTCAAAGATCTCGACCCGGCGATCGAGAAGGTCATCCTTCGCTGTCTGGAGCCGGAGCCGCGCATGCGTCCGAAATCAGCGCTCAGCGTGGCTGGAGGGCTGCCTGGTGGCGATCCTCTGGCCGCGGCACTGGCCGCAGGCGAAACGCCTTCGCCGGAGATGGTGGCTGCGGCGGGAGAAATTTCGGGCCTGCCCCGCAGAATCGCGGTTTGCTGTCTGGCTGTCATTCTCCTGGGTTTGATTGGTGCCGTTGTTCTTACCATACGGCACAGCGCACTCGATCAGATGGGCGTGGAACTTTCTCCAGAAGTACTGACACAGAAGGCGCATGAGATCATTGCCCGATTCGGATACGGCGGCAAAGCCGCCGACAGCTTCTATGACTTCGAATACGCGAGTGATTTCACCAGCTACGTCGAGACCCACGACAAGTCGCGTTCCAACTGGGATCAGATCCTGCAAGGGCGGCCGTCGCTTCTGAACTTTTGGTACCGGCAGAGCCCCGAACCGCTGACCGGTTGGCAGTTTCATAATTTTCCGCTCATGACTCCGGGAATGGTGACGCAGAACGATCCACCACCGACGACCAGCGGAATGATTTTGGCGGAACTGGATTACAAGGGCAGGCTGGTCAATTTCGAGGCCATGCCAGCGGAGGTGTTCACGCCGTCGACGACTTCTTCTGCGTTTGACTGGAATATGCTCTTCGCCGCTGCCGAGCTTGATCCCGCGCAATTCCAGCCGGCGCAACCGACGTGGAATTCACTGGCATCGTTCGATGCGCGAGCGGCATGGACGGGGAAGTGGCCAGGCACGGATCGCGCCTTGCGGATCGAAGCTGCGGGGTTTCAAGGCAAGCCCGTATTCTTCCGGTTGATCAGCGATTGGACCGAACCGCCGCGCATGCAGGGCAAACCAGATTCCCCCGCGCAAAAAGCTGCCCAGGTAACGGGGCTTGTGGTTGCGGTGGCCGGACTGCTGACCATGATCTGGTTTGCGCGGCGGCATTACCGGCAGGGCCGCGGAGACCGGCAGGGATCGATGCTGCTGGCCAAAGTTGTGTTTGGTCTGATGATCCTGCTTTGGCTGTTCCGCAGCCATCTGACGGCCGGATTCGACGTGCTGCTGTCCATGCTGCTGGCGATTAGTACCGGACTTCTTATATCCGGATTAACCTACACGATGTATCTCGCGCTCGAACCTGCGGTGCGCCGACATTTTCCGCGAGCGATTATTTCCTGGAGCCGTTTGCTCACAGGCCGGGTGCGAGATGCGTTGGTTGGACGAGACGTGCTGTTCGGGGTGACGCTGGGCGTGGTCTGGATCGTGATTTTGAAAGCGAGCGGGTTCATTTTGCGGCGCATGGGAGGCGCTCCCGATCTTACCAACTCCGACCTGCTGCTCGATACGCGGCGAGCGTTCGGGGCGTGGCTGGGGATGTTTCCGACTCTGGTATTGGGGACCTTGCAGTTCTTTGGAATCTTTCTCGGCGCGAAAGCGTTGTTCAAGAAGGATTGGCTGGCGACGATCATCGTCGTCGCCTTTTTCGTCGGCATTCGGCTGCCGGGGTCGAGTCACCTTGTGATCAGCGGCATAACCCTGGCGATCGTGTATCTGATTTTGGCGTTGATCGTCTACCGTTTCGGGTTAGTCGCGCTGGCCTGCAGCTTGTACACGGCCGATCTCATCGACAACGTGTCGTTTACGGGAGACATTTCGGCCTGGTATTTCGGGATGACGGTCTTCTGCCTAGTCAGCGTCATCGCTCTGGCGGGATGGGGTTTCTACTACTCGCTGGGGCCGACGGCCGATGAAGCGTGAGGAATTTCGTAGGAGGTTCGCTGTTGCGAGGAATAGCTGGGAGGGGCTTAAGTGTGATCCTGGAGCACACACGGCCCTTGCCAGGCGAGTCGGGCGATTACGCAGGAACGTAGGTCAAGCGGATCACTTGCTCGCCAATTCGTTCGCTGTCCACCAGACGGAGCGGCGGCCGAGGGCCGGCGAAGAATGGCTGGCCAGACCCGAGCACGATGGGATGGAGATAGAGTCGATACTCATCAATCAGGCCAAGATTGGTCAGACTTCCGGCCAGATTCGGTCCGGCAACGTCAATCTCCCCATCCAACTGAGCTTTCAGTCCACGGATGGCGGCCTCGAAGTCATGGTCGATGAGGGTGGCGTTGGCGCCCACCGACTTCGACGAGCGCGACACAACCCACTTCCGTTGGCTGCGCCAGACCGCCGCGAAGTCGCGATCCCCCGCGTCCCAGTCGGGCTGATCATCGTCCCAATAACGCATGATGTCGTACATGCGGCGACCGTACACACAGCCCGTGAGGGTGCGCACCTGCTCCATGAAGTGCCGAGAAAGCACAGGATCGGGTGGCCCGATTTTCATGTGGTCGACATAGCCATCCAGCGACTGATTCAATGCATACACGAGCTTTGCCATGCCACGAAACCTCCACACTCGGGTTCTTCAGAATAGCTTAAGCCCGACGATACGCGGAATTGAGGTTGAGCGGGATCTGAGTCGCCAGCATCGCTGGTGCGAGCACTAAGCAGAGATCCGCTTTCCACCCGAGGCGGAAATTTCGAACGGAGATACTACGGTCGGGGTCAGTCGAGTGGAAAGGGGATGTTACGACAATTGACTCTACCGCATTGACATGCTGGTCATGCCTTTGAAACCGCACACGCCAATGGGATTCTGCAAGTCCGCCGCGACCGGCGGCAGTTTAAGTACGCGCGTCTGGCCGCAAGTGGAGGATCAGGGCGCAGCATATCAGACCGAAGGCGAGGTGCGCCGCGAAGAAAGCAACGATCATAGCGGTCGTGAAGCTCGCGAGAACGACGACTGATCGCCGCCTTGCCCTTCGGCGAGCACGCGCGGATACTTGTGCTGCATCCGCATGAGTCAAAACTTCACGCTCGAAGACGTTGTAAGCTAAATCGATGCACACAAAGAGTCCCGCGTAAAGCACCACGGGGTACGGCGCAAGCCGGGTGCGTGCAACCCATGCAGTCGCAAAGGGCAGGAACGACACGAGGAAAAGGTGCACGAAGTTGATCCATGTCAATCCTAGCGTCGGAGAAGAGACGAAGCCCATAAGGTGATCGTGGTTGATCCAGATAATGGCGATGAACAGGTAGCTCACTGCATAGCTGACGGCGGTTGGCCACAGAGGCCGGAGAGCCGAGAATGCCGCCTGATCGGGCGGTTTTAACTCCAAGACCATGATGGTCACGATCACGGCAAAAACCGCGTCCGAATACGCGGATAGCCGGTCCGCTGTCATATTTCCGCGTTGCATGGGGCGCTCCTTGGAGTGAACCCGACTTGCCCATGAGCCAACAAGGCTAGGTCCGAGCAGGCGATTACACAAGCTTGCGCTTTCCGTTCGCCTTTGCGCGAGATTTGAGTGCTATCGGGAATCTATCGCAACTGAGGCGATGCGCGATCAATGGATTCCTTAACCACGACGGATGGCTCGATCTCACCGGTAACGCCCTGCAAAGAACCAAGCCGGTTCTCAGACTGGAACCGGTCTTTTCCCCAGCTTTTCGTAAACTTCCTCAGCGCGACGCAGAGCCTCCTGCACGTTTTCGCAGATGTTATCCAGACCAACCACCTCTTCAAACTCGGCCTGGTGAATGAGGCGAGAAGGCTGCTCGCGGGCACCGCAAAGAATCAAGGTGCGACGCGTGGAATGAAGCTGGCGCGCGATTTCTTCCAGGGCGGAGAGGCCGGTGGCGTCGAGCGCCGTCATATTGCGAAGACGGAGGATGACGACCGGCGGCAACTGGTGGAGCTTTTCGGTGACAACCGAAATTTTGTCGGTGGCGCCGAAAAGGAAGGGACCATGAATGCGGAAGATGGTGGCGTAGTAGGGAATGTCTTTATCCTGCAGGATGTGCACGCGACCGTCTTCGATGTAGTCGTCGGTGACCTGCGAGACCGTGGTAGTGGCAGCGACACGGCTGATAAAGAGCAAGGCGGCGAGGATCATGCCAGCTTCGACGGCGACGGTGAGATCGGCAAAGACGGTGAGCGCGAAGGTGACCAGCCAGACGCTGATATCGGTTTTGGTAAGTTTCAGCAACTGTCCGATCTCGCGCCACTCTCCCATGTTGTAAGAGACGACCATCAGGATTCCGGCGAGCACAGCCATGGGGACGAATTGCACCAGCCGTGATGCGAAGAGCAGGATGCAGAGCAGGGTGAGCGAGTGGATCATGCCAGCGGCGGGAGACTGAGCGCCGGAGCGGATGCTGGTGGCGGTGCGGGCGATGGCGCCAGTTGCGGGCAGTCCGCCGAACAGGGGCGAGGCGATGTTGGCGATGCCCTGGCCGAATAATTCGACGTTGGGATTGTGGCGGTCGTTGCTCATGCGATCGGAGACAACGGCCGACATCAGGGACTCGATGGCTCCGAGCATGGCAACGGTAACGGCGGGGCCGAGCAGGCTGTGAATGAGATCGGTGCGAAAGTTGGGGATCGCGAGATGTGGCAGACCGCTGGGAATGCCTCCGAAGCGGGTGCCGATGGTCTCGACGGGAAGCTTGAAGAAGAAGACTGCCGCTGTGCCGAGCAGCAGGGCGACGATCGGTCCGGGAATGCGAGTCGAGATGAGGCGGCAACCGACCATGATGATGACGGTGATCGCAGCGAGCAGCGTCGCTTCGTAGTTGAGCGTGCGAAAGTGGCTGGCAAGAGCTTGCATGCGCAGCCAGAAGACGCCGGGGACTTTATCGAGCTGGAGTCCGAAGAAGTCTTTGATTTGCGTGCTGGCGATGAGGATGGCGATACCGTTGGTAAAGCCGATGACAACCGGGCGCGGAATGTACTTGACGGCGGAGCCCATGCCGGTGATGCCCATGACGACAAGGAGTACGCCGGCCATCACGGTGCACATGAAGAGGCCATCGACACCGTGGGCGGCGACGATTCCGGCGACGACAACGACGAAGGCGCCGGTCGGGCCGCCGATTTGGGTTTTGGAACCACCGAGGAGCGAGATCAGAAAACCGGTAACGATGGCGCAATAAATGCCAGCCTGGGGAGTGAGTCCAGAGGCGATGGAAAAAGCCATGGCGAGCGGCAACGCGACCAAGCCGACGGTGATTCCGGCAATCAGGTCATGTAGAAATTTGGTGGAGTTGTAGTCGCGGAAACAGATGATGGACTTCGGAAGCCAACGATCGTTGGGGAAAGCACTTGCCATTTTTCCATTATGCCAGAGCGGAAATCGGGCACGGGCGGTAAGGTAAGGGCCGATGCACGAAAGTCACACTTCGTAGCAGAGTGCGATTCGAGTTCGCGGTTTGAGTGCGGACGGATGTTCCGGCTTGCTGTCGTCATCGATTGTCAGTCGACGTGTTCGCCTTCGGAGAAGGCCGGTTCGGCGGGAGGCAACACATCGCGATCTCCGGCGATCCACACGTAGAGAGTGGGAAGGAGAAAGATGCTCATAACGAGAGCAGCCATCAGGCCGCCGACGATGACGATGGCGAAGGGCCGTTGTGAATCGGATCCGATGGCATGGGACATGGCGGCGGGAAGAAGTCCGAGGGTAGCCACGAGCATGGTCATCATGATGGGGCGGAGGCGGAGAACGGCTCCCTCAACCGCCGCGTCTTCTATGGTGTAACGGCGGACGCGCAATTGATTGATGTACTCCAGCATGATTACGCCGGTCTGGACGGAAACTCCGAATAATGCGAGGAAGCCGACGCCTGACGAAACGCTGAAGTTAGTGCCGGTGAGGAGCAGGGCGATTACTCCTCCGATGGGGGCGAGAGCCACGTTGGCCATGATGAGCAGGGACCACTTATAGGATTTGAACATGGTGTAAAGGATGATGAAGATGATGAGAATGGTGATAGGCAACACGATCAGCAGGCGGGCGTTGGCGCGTTTTTGGCTGGCGTATTCACCCTCCCATTGGAGGTGATAGCCCTTGGGCAAGCTCACCCCCTGATTCACTTTCCGGATGGCTTCTTCGACGGTGCTGCCGAGGTCGCGTCCGCGAACGCTGTACTTGATGGCGATGTAGCGCTGATTTCCCTCGCGGTAGATTTCCGATCCACCATCGGCGATGCGAACATCGCAGAGTTGCGCCAGCGAGACGCGTTCGCCGGTGGGCGATAGCAGACGAATATTTTCGATCGCCTCGCCGGTTTGGCGATACTGCGGAAGATAGCGGAGCACCAGATCGTAACGCGCTTCACCCTGCAGGACCTGAGTGATGGCATTTCCGCCGACGGCAGTTTGAATCGCGTCCTCGACGTCAGAGACGTTGATCTGATAACGGGCTGCGGCGTTACGGTTTACGGTGACGTTGAGATTGGGCTGGCCGAGGACGCGGAAGACACCGAGATCCTCGATGCCGCGGACGCGGCGCATGATGCTGACGACCTGGTCGGCCTTGTCCTCGAGAGTGCGCAAATCATCACCATAGATCTTGGTGGCAAGCTCACCCTTGACGCCACTCACGGCCTCCTCCATGTTGTCTTCAATCGGCTGGGAGAACCCCCAGACGACGCCGGGAATTTCATCGAGCTCGCGCTGCATGGCGGCGATGAGTTCATCTTTGTTCTGGTGAAACACGGGGCGCCATTCTTCTTTTGGCTTGAGGTCAACGAAATATTCGGTGTTGAAGAAACCGGTGGTGTCGGTGCCATCATCGGGCCGTCCGACCTGACTGGTACATTGCGGGACTTCGGGGAAGGAGCAGAGCGCGATGCGCGCCTGGTTCATCACCCGGATTCCTTCATCGGGTCCGGTGCTTGGGGCGAGAGTGCCGCGCACCCACAGAGCGCCTTCATCGAGATGGGGCAAGAACTCGGAGCCGATCACTCCGCTGAAGGCGAGGGCATTGCCCAGCAAGATGAGGGCTGCGGCAGCACCGACGGTCACGTATCTGTGGCGAATTGCCCAGCGCAGGGCGTGGCGGTAGCGCTCCGTGAGAAAGGTCATCACCGGGTTGTGCCACTCCTTCGCGCCTTTGGCGAAGGCAAAGCTGGCCAGAACGGGAGCGAGCAGCATGGAAAAGACGAGAGCACCCAGCAAGGCAAAGGCGACTGTCCAGGCCATGGGGTGAAAGAGGCGCCCCTCTACGCGCTGGAGGGTGAAGATGGGAAGGTAAGCAGTGATGATGATGGCGATGGCATAAAAGACGGGACGTTGTACCTCGTGGGAGGCATCGCCAATTTTTTCAATCGGAGTTTTGGTGCCGTTGCTAAAACTCATGTGGCGCACGATGTTCTCAACCATGACGACGGCTCCATCGACGACCATGCCGAAATCGAGCGCACCGAGGGAGAGCAGGTTGGCGGGGACATGCTTCAAGTCGAGACAGACGGAGGCAAACAACAAGGAAAACGGAATGGTGGCGGCGACAATGATCGCTCCGCGGACATTTCCCAGAAACAGGAACAGGATGACAGATACCAGGATCATGCCTTCGGTGAGATTGTGCAGGACGGTATGAGTGGTGAAGCGGACCAGGTCGCTGCGGTCGATGAAGGGCACGATCTGCACTCCGGCGGGGAGGATGTGATCGTTCATTTCATCGATCTTCTGGTGGAGGGCTTTCAATACGGGGTCGGCAGCGGCGCCTTTGCGCAGCAGGACAATGCCGGAGACCACGTCGTCGTTGTCGACGATCTTGCCGTCTTCTTTATGAATTGCGCGGGCGAACTGCCCGAGGCGGATTTTCGGGCCTTGCTGCACTGTGGCCACGTCCTCGATGCGGAGGGGCGTGCCGTTCCTGGTGAAGACGACAGTTTCGCCGATGTCGCGCACGTGACGAACCAGGCCAACCTCGCGGACATTGATCTGTTGCAGCCCGGCCTGGATGAAACTTCCGCCGGCGTTGGCGTTGCCGTTTGCGAGTTGCTGTTCGATTTGCGCCAGGCCCAAGCCGTAGGCAACGAGTTTGTTGGGATCGAGGCGAACCTGGTATTCGCGGGTTGGGCCGCCGAAGCTGGCGACATCAACGATATCGGGAACAGATTTGAGATTCTTCTCGACGACCCAATCTTCGATGGACTTGAGTTCCATGGGATCGTACATGGGGTTGGTGCTGTGCAGGGTGAAGAAATAGATCTGGCCGACGGGACTCCAGTCGGTTCCCATCTGGGGCGTGACACCGGGAGGCATGGTGACCTGGCTGAGACGTTCCAGCACGCGCTCGCGGTTCCAGGCGTTATCAGTCTCGTCGGCGAAGATCAGCTTCAGATCGGAGAGGCCGAACAATGAAAAGGAGCGCAGGTGAACGACACCGGGAATGCCGTTCATGACGGTTTCGAGCGGGATGGTGATCTGCTGCTCGATCTGCTCGGCCGAGATGCCCGGCCACTGGGTGATGATCTCGACGTAATTGTCGGCAACGTCCGGGTAAGCTTCGATAGGCAGGTTATGAAAGGAAATCATCCCCCAGACAAAGAGGACGACTCCGAGACCGAGTACGAGCAAGCGGTTGGCGAGAGCGAAGTCGACGACACGGCGAATCATCTATGGGCTCTGACCCTGTGTATCGTGAGGCGGCTGCCGGCGGGAGACACTCAAAGGTTTTGAGGAGCAGTATTTCGATCGATTGCCTTGCAGAGCTGATGAATCTTTTGATTGGCGATGGAGGCAAATACAGTGGCAGGAAGAGAAAAATCCATGCGGAGTCGAAACGGGGTCAATCTTCGGTACTAATCGTTCGATTGGCTTCATCGACTGCGATGTCCGTGACATAATCGAACGTCTAATACCTGCCTCATGTCCCCCTTGAATTGGATTTGGGATCGGCGTAACCGCGTGCCGGTTCTTCTGGTCAGTGGTGTGCTGGTGCTAGCGATAGCGGTGGTGGACTGGTGGACGAAACCGTACTTTTCACTTGGCTTCCTTTATCTGTTTCCCATCATGCTGGCAGCGGCATTTCTACCGCGGTGGGCGATCGCGGGGCTGGGCGTGGTGTGTGCTTTCCTGAGCGAACGCTTCAGCAATCTCGATCCGGCTGACGCCCACATCCGGTTGGCATTCGAAGCTCTGGCGCTGTGCGGGTGCGGTCTGCTCACCTTTGAGGTATTTCGGAACAAGCGGCTGAGTCTGGAGGCGCAGGAACGAATGCGGGTCCTGGTGGAAACGAGCCCGGCCGCTATCGTGACGGTGGCGGAAAACGGGTTTATCGAGCTGGCCAACCTTGCGGCCGTGGAACTGATGGCGCCACCGGACGGAGGGCTGGTGGGCCATCCCATTGCGGCGTATTTGCCGGAGTTGCATCATGCACTGCGTCACGAGGAAGGCCCGCAGTTCCGAACGTCGATGCAATGTCGTGGTCATCGGGGAAACGGCGAGTCGTTTCTGGCGGAGGTGTGGTTCTCTACATATAAGGATGGAAGGCAGCCCAAGCTGGCAGCCATCATCGCAGACGTGAGCGAGGAGCAATCGGCGAGCAACGGGGTCAGCTCGTTGTTTGACGAAAAAGAAAGACCCGCGCTGGGGAGTCGCGAACTGGAGGTGCTGCGGCTGGTGGTGCAGGGCCTCTCGAATAAGGAGATCGCGGCGCGAATGGAAATTTCAGAAAGCGCGGTGAAGAACACATTACAGCAGCTCTTTGGCAAGACAGAAGTGCGGACCCGAGGACAACTGGTGCGAGTTGCCCTGGAACGGTATCGAGATTTGCTGTAGAGAGAGAGTGAAGGCCGGCGCTAATGAAGATGAATACAGGGTGTCATGGAGTGGAAGTGGGCGTAGAGCGATCGATCAGCGGAAACTTTGGCGGATGGGCCGTGGGGATCGGCGTGGGAGAGCTTGGCGCGAATGATGAGGGCAGGAGGATGGTTCATGGCAAACAAATTCGGCAGCGATATTCTGGTTCAGGCGCAAGACCCGATGAAGGCAGCCCGCTTTTACGTTGAGCATCTCGGGTTTGAGATCACCGACAATAACCCCAAGATGATTGGCTTGCATGGGCGGCACATCAACCTCTTCATCGAACCTGGTCCGCCGCTGGGACCAGTGCTGGAAGTGACGGTGGACAATGTCGAGGGGGCGAGAGCGCGGCTGGTAAAGAACGGCTGCGAGGTGATCAAAGATGAACCAGAATTTCCACGCTGCTACATCAGAGATCCCCAAGGATTGATTTACAACCTCACCAGTTAAACTGACGAGCGCTTGGGTGCTATGAGCCTTCGAGGAGACGGGGCAGCGCGCCCCATCTCCAAGCCAGCGTTGGTACATTCCAGGGTCGATATGATCCGTGAGCGGTTCCGATCGCAGGAGCCGGTGAGAGCGATCACTCTGGCGGTTACCTTTCGAAAAACCGAGCGAGAGGTTGATCACGGTTTCAGCAGGCCGGCCGAGAGCTGAGTGCGGGCTTCGGCATTGAGTTTTTTGGCCTGTTCTTTGGCGGCGGAGAGTTGGGCCGGATTGAGTTGATGCTCAAGGTCTTTGAGCAGGTCGCGTCCGCGGGCGTCTCCGGCTTCGGTTGCGGCTTCGACGTAGGCGCAGGCGGTGAGCAGATCTTTGGGGGTGCCGCGTCCGGCGGAATACATGTAGGCGAGCTTGATGCGAGCGCCGGTTTCTCCCTGGGCGGCGGCTTTTTGAAAAAGCTGGAAGGCGAGGTTGTCGTCTTGAGGCACGCCTTCGCCGCGGAGATAGAGATCGGCGAGATTGTTCTGGGCGCGAGCGTTGCCGGCGTCGGCGGCTTTGCGATACCAGCGAACGGCGGTGGGGAGATCGCGTTTGACGGAGAGTCCTTGATCGTACATGTAGCCGAGATTGGTCTGGGCGCTGGAGTCACCTCCATCGGCTCCTTTTTGAAAGTAGCGAAGCGCCTCGCTGGGGTCTTTGGGAACTCCATTGCCGTTGAGGTAGAGGATGCCGAGGTTGTAGTAGGCGCGGGCATATTGGTGGTCGGCGGCTTGATGCAGCCAATGCAGGGCGAGGCCGTAGTTCTGAGGAACTCCCCAGGCGTTGATGTACATGACGGCGAGGTTGACCTGGGCGGCGGGGTATCCTTTGCGGGCGGCGCGCTCGAACCATTGGGCGGCTTGGGCAGGATTGTAGTCAGGGCCGAGAGCGAGCATGGAGACCATGCCGAGCTGATTCTGCTCGTAGACGTGTCCTTGCCCGGCGAGATTGCGGACGGTTTCGAGATCGCAGACGCGGGCGGAGTCGAGATGCTGGTTGGAGAGGATGGCGACGCTGCATTGTTCGGTCGGCTGGGCGGAGACGGGCGCGGAGAAGACGGCGATCGCGAACAGGAAGGCGAGCGCCAGCGGGTAGACAAAACAAATGCGGCGGAAGATTTTTACTGCAACTGGCTGGATTAAGTCGTTCTTTGTCATGGGACATCTGGTCATGGGACAGCTGGTCATGTGCAACGTCATGGGCCACCTCTGAACCGGAATGTGAATTTGGGGAGTTCGGGTCCGGTTCGATCTGGTTCGGCCCAACGGTGCCTTTTGCCGCGCACTACCGCAATGCAAGCCGTCTCATTTTTCGGCAAATCGAAGGTCATCGGTTAAAATCCTGATTCAAGGCAGTTTGTAGGGAACCTTTTTCCTCCGGCATACGTCAATCTGTTTAGGTTGTCGAAGCTCAAGAGAGAAATGACCGACATCATCAGCTCAGACCGGGTGAGGTTCGGGCCCTACGAGGTCGACCTGCATACGCACGAGCTGTGGAAGCATGGAACCAGGCTGAAGCTGGTGGGGCAGCCATTCGAGATTTTGGCGGTGCTGGTCAGGCGTCCGGGACAGTTGGTGACGCGGGATGAACTTCGGTCGCAGCTTTGGCCGGGGGACACGTTTGTCGACTTCAACCACGGGCTGAACGCGGCGGTGAATAAGTTGCGGGACGCGCTGTGCGACTCGGCGGAAGATCCGAAGTACATCGAGACGCTGCCGCGGCGAGGATACCGGTTCATTGCGGAGATTGAGAGCGTAGCGGCGCCGCGGACGGTACAAGCTCCGGCGCAGACGGCGCGAACTCCGGCGGAGGGGTACGCGGTAGCAGCGCCGGCAACGGATGGCCGAGTGAACTATGAGCCGGTGGGGGCGTTGGCTACGGGGATTTTTGGGGGCTACGGCGGCGAGGCGGGAAGGGTTGCGGAGGAGCGAGAGCAGCGGCGGCGCTTTGGACCGGCGGTAAGGCGATACGGGGTTTACTCGGCTGCGGCAGTGTTGGTGGTTGGGTTGGGTCTGTGGCTATTCCAGGTGCTGGAGTATCGGCCTCGGCTTGGTTTGGAGGCGAACGAGGCGGAAAATCGGTCGCCGTCGATTTTTTCGCCGCTCACGAATCTTTCGGATCGAACCAGTGATCCGGCATTTTCGCCCGATGGTTCGCGGGTGGCGTTTCGGCGGGTGAGCTTTGTTCCGGGAACGTCGGGGATCTGGGTGAAGAAGATCGGGGCGGAAGAACTGGTTCAAGTAACGAACTCAGCGGATGACAGCAGTCCGGCGTGGTCACCGGATGGGAGATCGATCGCATTTTCGAGATTATTCGACAAGAAGCGGGCGATCTTCGAAGTTCCGTCAAGCGGCGGAGAGGCACGGCCGCTTTATATGACAACGCTGGTGCTGGACCGGACGAGGATCGATTGGTCTCCGGATGGACGGACGATCGCGTTTACGGCGAGAGGGAAGCAGGGAAATTCGGCGATCTTCTTATTATCGCCGTATGAGAATTCGGCGCGACAGCTTTCGATGCCGCAACCGTCGGAGGAGGATTGGGGTCCGTCGTTTTCGCCGGATGGAAACCAGATTGCGTTCTGGCGGTCGGGGAGAGTTGTGGAGATGCCATCGGAAGGAGGGGAGATTCGAGCGCTGACGATGGAGTTTTTTCATGTGCTGGGTTCTCCAGCGTGGAGCGCAGACGGCAAGAACATTTACTTTGCAGGCCTTTCGGGCAATGTTGGCGGGCTATGGCGAGTGCCAGTTTCGGGCGGCGATCCGGTGCGAATTCGCGAGACAGCGGAGAGCGTGTGGAATCCGGCAGTGTCGAAGCGGGGATTTCGGCTGGCGGTTGAGTTGATGAGCACGGCGCGCAGCATCGACGAGGTTGATGTGGATCGGCCGGGGCAGACACCGCGGACCCTCATTACCTCGATGGGCGGCGAAAACGCAGGGCAACAACTGTCGCCAGACGGGAAGAGGATGGCGTTCTTCTCCGATCGCACGGGAGGGCTGGATATCTGGCTATGTGACAGGAACGGTCAAAACCTGGTTCAGCTGACGGCCCTGGGGACGGCGGGTTCGCCGCAATGGTCGCCGGATGGACGGGAGATCGTGTTCGATGTGGGTTTGGAGCGGGATTGGCGCGCGCCGCGCGCTTTGTTCGTTATCGACGCGGACGGAGGGTCGCCGCGGCCGCTGCTGCAAGATCGTTTCAGCAATGGGAGGCCAATCTGGTCGCATGACGGGCGGTGGATTTATTTTGCGTCGGATCGGTCGGGAGATTGGCAAGTGTGGAAGATCCGGAAAACTGGTGGGGCGCCGGTGCAGATTACAAAGGAAGGCGGGTTCGCGGCGCAGGAGTCGTCGGATGGGACGTACGTGTATTACTCAAAGACGCGCTTTGATTTTCCTGAAATCTGGCGAGTGCCGACTGGCGGGGGATATGAGACGCCGCTTTATCCGGGGATTCGGCCGCATGACTGGGCGGCATGGCAGCTGCTGGATAGCGGGATTGTTTTCGCAGGGGCGGGAGAGGGCGATCATTCGGTAATAGTCTTCTATGATTTCGCCAAGCAGAGCATGAGCGGGCTTGGCATTCTGGAGAGGCCTCCGTTCTGGTTGACCAGCACGCGGGATGGGAAGTCGGTGATCTTCGATCAGCCGGAACAGAAAGAGAGTCACGTTATGTTGCTGGAGAATTTTCGGTGAGGGCGGCCATCCTTCTTGTGCCGTTGTTTCTTGCCGCGTGCGCAGTCGCTCAGGGCCCCTCCGCTGCGTGTCGCAAGCCAAGAAGTGAGATAGCGAGTCTGGCGAACGACCTTTCACAAACTGGTTCGCTATGACGCGACAGCCATGTTGATTGTCGGGCCTTCTGGCGGCGGCCTATTTTCTATTCTTTTGAGGATGAACGCCCAGGTCGTGCCATGACGTTTCCGCAAGATTGACGTTGTAGTAGTTTGCAGCTTTCTCGATGTTGGCGAATGCCAAGGCGCGGTCGGCATCGGAGACATCGATGACTTGATCGAACCGGGCGACTGCGTTACGGACGTGTTGTGCGTCGGTCAGTGGTTCTTTGCGCTGCTTCGGAAAAGCGTAGACGCTGTCGGGCAAGTCGCTCTGCGTGGTCAAGTGTCCATGTTTCTCGTGAGGTTTCCAGGTCGCTTCCGGCATGTCTTTGTCATCCTTCCTTTAAATATTGGGTAGGGCGGCGATCGCGTTGTCTGTCAATTTCCCTCTGAGGTCGTGGGTGAACCACTCGTCAGACGGTCAACCAACGCGAATCGGCTCTGAGGGAGATTTAATCCGAGGCTCCCGGGCAAATCAATTGGACGATGGTATTGGGGATACCTTGGTATGGCGGTTCGCGGAATCGAGCACGCGCGACGCTTTGCGCGCGGTTTCAATCCCTACCTTGGTGTCGGTCGATACGTTCGTCCAATAGACTTATCATCCCGTTTGCGGCTTAATCGAACTGCCGCTGAAAGCGAGCGATTGTGAGCAGGAGAGCGACGCAGCTCACATTCGGCGGACACTGTGTCGAAATTGGAGTCACGATGAGCACCGCGCAAGTGGAACAGAAGAGCAGCG
>DATJNC010000032.1:0-43326 GCA_035508395.1 Terriglobales bacterium
GCCTGATTGGTGCAGATGTTCGAGGTCGCCTTTTCGCGGCGAATGTGCTGCTCGCGCGTGGCGATGGTGAGGACGAATCCGCGTTTGCCGTTCCTGTCGACGGTTTGGCCAGCGAGGCGGCCGGGCATCTGGCGGACAAATTTCTCTTTGGTCGCGATCACGCCGCAGTAAGGGCCTCCGAAGCCGAGGGGCACGCCGAACGACTGGGCCTCCATGGAGACGATGTCAGCCGATCTTGGCGGCTCCACGATGCCGAGCGAAACCGCTTCGGCGATCGAGACGACCAGCAAGGCTCCGCGCTTATGGGCGATCTCGGCGATGGCGTCGATATCTTCGATGGTCCCGAAGAAATTTGGCGACTGGATGAGCACGCAGGCGGTGTCGTCTGTGATGGCGGCTTCAAGGGCTTTGCTGTCGATCTGGCCGCTGTCGTTGTATGCGATGGTCGTGATCGGGATGCCTTGATGGTGAGCGTAGGTGCCGATTACTTCGCGATATTCCGGGTGTAGCGTCTTGCCTACCACAGCTCCATTGCGCCCGGTGATGCGGACTGCCATCATAACGGCTTCGGCGGCGCCGGTCGAACCGTCGTACATGGAGGCGTTGGCGAGATCCATGCCGGTGAGTTCGGAGACCATGGTCTGAAACTCGAAGATGGCTTGCAGCGTGCCTTGCGCATACTCGGCCTGATAAGGCGTGTAGGAGGTGAGGAACTCGCCGCGCTGCACGAGCGAATCGATGATGACGGGGCGGTAATGAAAATAAGCTCCGGCGCCGAGGAAGCTGGTGTAGCCCTCGGCGTTTTCCTGGGCGCGTTTCTTGAACCAGTCGACAATCTCAGACTCCGCCATCTGGCGCGGGATCCTGAGATCGTCACTGAGACGGTATTCGGCAGGGATGGGCGAGAACAAATCGTCCACGGAGCGCACGCCGATGGCTTTGAGCATGGCATCACGGTCGGACGGTGATTTCGGAAGATATCTCATGAGAACCTTGGATTGGATGATGGCAAGTAGTGAAAAGATCGAAAACCGACAAGCGAAGCGAAAAGCCGATTACAGAAGTCAGATTGCAGAAGTGAAAGCATTCGCTGCACGCTTTCTCGCCTGCGGAACTATGAGCCTCGGGCTTTGAGCTTGAACCGAAGCATCGCAGATGCTTACTCGAGGCTCGCGGTGCGGGGTTCGCAGCCAAATCTGCAATCTGCAATCTAAAATCTGCAATGCTCTTCAGTGTCCTGCCTCTTCGCTGACAAATTTTTCGTAGTCGGCCGCCGAGAGGAGCGAATTCAATTCAGCAGGATTGGTGACATTGATTCTGACCATCCACGCTGCATGCGCATCTTTATTAACGTTTTCGGGGGCGGTGGCCAGTTCGCCATTCACCTCGGTGACTGAACCTGAAGCGGGAGCATACAGGTCTGAAACGGCCTTTACCGATTCCACCGTGCCGAAGGTCTTGCCGACGGAAAGCTCGGTGCCGATTTTCGGGAGTTCGACAAAGACGATATCGCCGAGCGAGTCTTGCGCGTAGGTGGTGATTCCAATCTTGCCATCGGGCGTAATCCACTCATGCTCTTTGGTGTATTTGCGGTCGGTGGGGTAGGACATTCGCTCCTCGCTGTTTGCTTATCGTTTATCGCTAATCGCCGCTTGCCTTTTGCCTCGTCTTATTGACTACGAGCCGCGAGCTTCGAGCAACCAAAGACTACTAAACCTTCGAATTCGTACTACTTCTTGGGACGCTTGTAGAACGGCGTGGGCACAACCTTAGCCTTTACGCCCTGGCCGCGGATTTCTACCTGCACCGTGTTTCCGATCTCCGCCTGCGCCGGCAGAACATAAGCTAGCGCAATGTTCTTTTTCAAAAATGGAGCCGGAGAGCCGCTGGTGACATAGCCGATCTCGTTGCCGCTAGAGTCGAGAACTTCGTAGCCGTCACGCGCAATTCCGCGATCGATCATCTCGAGACCAACCAGCGCACGCCTCAGCCCTTCGGCTTTGCCTTTTTCCAGGGCTGCTTTGCCGATGAAATCCGGCTTTTCCATTTTGCACCAGCGGTCGAGGCCCGCCTCCCAGACATTGATGGTATCGGAGATCTCGTGCCCGTAGAGCGGAAGCTTCCCCTCGAGCCGCAGCGTGTTACGCGCGCCAAGGCCGCAGGGGACGACGCCGAATTCTTTGCCGGCTTCGAGCAGTCCGTACCAGACGTGGGCGCTGATGGCGTCATCGGAGGGAATATAAATTTCGAATCCATCTTCGGCGGTGTATCCGGTGCGGCCGATCAGCGTCTTCGAATCAAAAAGACGCTCGGTGTTTCCGCGGACGGCCATGGTTCGGCCTTCGGTGATCCAGTAGAACTTGAGATGCTTGTAATCGGCCTCGATCTTCAAATTGCGAAAGGGAGCATTCAAACCCTTGGCGGGGACGTCGATGAAATTGGCGTTCAGCTTTTCCATCAGGTCGATGGCTTTCGGACCCTGGATCGCAATTTGCGTGTAATCGTCGGAAAGATTTTCGACCAGACAATCGAATGGGCGCGTATTGTCACGGACATTTTTGTGCACCCAGCTGAAGTCTTTCTCGCGCGTGCCGGCGTTGATAACGAGCAGGTATTCGTCGACGCCGAGCCGGTGAACGATGACATCGTCGACGAACGTACCTTCGGGATAAAGCAGAGCCGAGTATTGGGCCTGGCCGATGGCAAGGCGCGAGGCGTCGTTCATCGAGATGTGCTGAACCGCGGCGAGGGCTTCGGGCCCGGCGAGGCGGATGTCGCCCATGTGACTGACGTCGAAGATGCCAACGCCAGTGCGAACCGCCATGTGCTCGTTGACGATGCCGCAACCAATGGCAGCCGGGTATTCGACAGGCATCTCCCAACCGTTGAACTCAACCATCTTCGCGCCCATCTGGCGATGGACCGCATTGAGAGCAGTCTTTCGAATTGTCGGCGGAATTGCAGTCAGAGCGGACAAGAGGGCCTCGGGAACATTTAAGGTACCATCCGCGCGCGAAGGGCAGCAAGGAGGGTAGCGGCGAGCTTCGAGTTCCGAGCTTCGAGCAACGCTTCGATTCCAACGGCTGTTCAAGGTCACAGATCGAGGCTCTCATTGGGGTTCAAGCTCGTGGCTCGAAGCTCGCAGCTCGAGGCTGCGTTATTACCTCGGTCATTTTTCCCGATCCGCAAACCGCACTACACTCGACTCAGGTCGTAATAAAATCTATGTCCGCGAAACCAGGCATGAGCCGGATCGTGTGCGCGCAATGCGAGCAACCAGAACGAACCTGCTGGTGTGAGAAATTCTGCGTATTGTGTCAGTCGCAGCTCGACGTGCGTCTCTGCACCGACGGCCTGATGTATTGCGAAGCCTGCCGGACGGCTTGCGAGTACAAGACGGCGGACTAGGGAGCGCCCTTTCGCTTCTTCTTTCGCCAGTCCGTGGCTTGCGGAACTTTCCACGCCGTTTCCCACGGCTTACGCCGTGGGCTGAAATCTTGCGCCCCTCCGGGGCTACCTCTCAAGCAAGGTTTTGGAAAAAAACAAGGAAACAGGTTCCATTCCGCACCAATTGTCCAATTGAGCCTGGGACAAGTACGAATGCGACTGTTTTGGTAACCTGCGGGGGGACCGGCGCTGCTAAGGCTAATCCGGAGAGAGGCGGTCCGATTAGGATGTGCGGGATTATCCTCGGGCGAGTCATCTGCTCCCTATATGCTCTAGATCACTACCGCTTCCCGATACTCCCCATACACCTTCCGCATAGCGTCGGAGATTTCGCCGACGGTGGCGTTGGCTTCGACGGCGGCGAGGATGC
This sequence comes from Terriglobales bacterium, assembly GCA_035508395.1. Lineage (GTDB taxonomy): Bacteria > Acidobacteriota > Terriglobia > Terriglobales > Acidobacteriaceae > Acidiflorens. Next base: position 3,818 of record DATJNC010000032.1, read on the forward strand.
GCGGCAGCAGGTTTTCGCCGGAGCGAGCGGTGTCTTCAACGGCGCGGATGGCCGATTGCCAGGTTTCGGGATTGCGTTTTGCGCGGAGGGCGCGGACGCGCTCGACCTGCTTGGGTTCGAGAGCGGGATCGATGCGCTGGATGGGCACGGATTTCTCCTCGGCGACCTGGAAGCGGTTTACGCCGACGACGATGGCCTGCTCTTTATCGACGGCCTGCTGATATTCGTAAGCGGCGTTCTGGATCTCCTGCTGAACATAGCCGCGCTCGATGGCTTTGAGCATGCCGCCCATGGTGTGAATTTTTTCCAGATAATCGTTGGCGCGCTTTTCGATTTCGTTGGTCAGCGACTCGATGTAGTACGAGCCGGCAAGCGGATCGACGGTCTGCGGCGCTCCCGATTCGTAGGCGATGATCTGCTGCGTGCGCAGAGCGATGCGAGCCGAAGCTTCGGTGGGCAGGGCGAGGGCTTCGTCGAATGAATTTGTGTGCAGCGACTGCGTGCCGCCGAGAACGGCGGCCATGGCCTGAATCGCGGTGCGAACGATGTTATTTTCCGGTTGCTGCGCGGTGAGAGTTGAGCCGGCGGTTTGGGTGTGGAAGCGGAGCATCCAGGATTTGGGGCTCTTCGCCTTGAAACGGTCGCGCATGATTTTGGCCCACATGCGCCGGGCGGCGCGGTATTTGGCGACTTCCTCGAGGAAATTGCTGTGGGCATTAAAGAAGAAGGAGAGGCGCGGGGCAAACTTGTCGACGTCAAGTCCGGCGCGAATCGCAGCTTCCACATAGGCGATGCCATTGCCGAGCGTGAAGGCTACCTCCTGCACGGCGGTTGAACCGGCCTCGCGCATGTGGTAGCCGGAGATGGAAATTGTGTTCCAGTCGGGAACGTTTTCGTTCGTCCATGCGAACAAATCAGTGATGATGCGCATGGCCTGCTGCGGAGGGTAGATATAGGTTCCGCGGGCGATGTACTCCTTCAGCACGTCATTCTGCACGGTGCCGGAAAGCTTGCGGATATCCATTCCCTGGCGGCGGGCGACGGCGACATACAAGGCGAGGAGGATCGAAGCCGTGGCATTGATGGTCATCGATGTAGAAATTTTGGTCAGATCGATGCCGTCAAAGAGGCGCTGCATGTCTTCGATCGAGTCGATAGCAACGCCGACCTTGCCAACTTCGCCCATGGCCAGCGTGTTGTCGGAGTCGAGGCCGATCTGCGTGGGCAGATCGAAGGCGACGGAGAGGCCTGTGGTGCCATTTGCCAGCAGATATTTGTAGCGTCTGTTGGACTCGTCGGCGTCGCCCATGCCGGCATATTGGCGCATGGTCCAGAGGCGTCCGCGATACATGGTGGCTTGCACACCGCGGGTGAAGGGAAATTCGCCGGGATAACCGATATCAGTGTCGTAGTCGCGGCTGGCGAGATCGGAGGGTGAGTAAAGGAGTTGGATGGGGATACCGGAGGAGGATTTTTGTTCGGCGAGCTTCTTCTCGGCGATCTTCTGTTCGTTGATGCCAGGTTTTGACTTTGCGGGCGGGTCGGCAGTTTTGGCGGGGTCAGTCATAAAACCTCTTAACCACGGAGGACACAGAGGAGTTCTCTCCCGCCCCTCCGGGGCTTGAATCTTAATCTGCCCTGTACCCACGGCTCGCGCCGTGGGCTGAAATCTTACGCCGCTCCGCGGCTAATCACGAGCCTCTTAACCGCCCAGGACACGAGGAAACACGGAGGAGTTCTCCGGGCTCATGCTTTCTTTCTTCTTCTTACACGCCAGAATGAACTCAGTCCAAACCACGTAAATGCGAATGTAAACGCGAGAGCCAGGATCAGGCGGCTCGGGCCGGCGGCCTGCCCGGCGTGGAGCTTGTCGTACTCGCGGAAAACGGTGATCGATCCGATCGCAGCAATGGCCAGAAACGTAAAGCCCGTCACCTCCAGGAAAAGCTGATGCAGGACTCTGCCGAAGGAGCGGGCGGTGGTGGTGAACCCATTGATCATGGCTGCGCCAGTACGGCTACGGCGCAGCTGTTGCCATGCGACGCGCACAAATATGCCTAGTTTTCTCCCGATTTGGGCCATGATCATTCTGTCGATTTTAGCAGCGGCCGGGCGTACAATGGCGGTAGCTGATGTCACACGGACATGTGACTGGATCCGTGTTCGCAAAGGGGGAGTGGTGGATCAGCAGCTGAAACAACTCATGAAAGAATTGGGTGAGGCAATCAACGGTTCTCTCTCTGACTCCGAGCAGATCGCTGAAGTCGTGGCTCGCATCAAGGAAGGCGGCTACGACATCTTTCTCGTCCTGGAAGCTACCATCGGTGTGAGCAAGCAGGGCGAGAACTCCACCGACAAAACTTCGCTGGTCTCCACGCTGAGCACAAATCCCGAGTTCAAGATCAGCGATCAGGATCTGAAATTCCTGAAATCCTTGCGCATCAAGATTGACGAAGAAGAGGAAGTATAGCGTTCACTCGAACGGCATGATGTGGTTTGTGTGCCAGGCCGAAACGGGAAATTAGGAACGAAATAACTATCTTGCTCTTAAACAATTGGTTAATGCCTCTACGGCAAAATCTTCCCATTCTTACCAAATTTTCTCAGGCGAAATAGGAAAAACCTTGCATCCGCGAGTTGAGGTTCTGTTAGCATTAAGTATCCCCCGTGTAAGTCGCCACTTGGCAATGTGATGCGCCGCAGATTCACCGGAGAAAATGGCCTTCGGCGTGCACTTCGTTAACAAGAAGCTACAGTTTTTCGAACCGTCTCCCCACGGTTCGTAGGCTGCCGTTTTTCGTGGGTACGGCGCTCCGCCGGTAGGTCGTGATAGGCACGCATTTGAGGTATCCGGAAATGAATTCCCAGGTAGACCTGACCCTAGGCCTTCTTCCTGAACCTGGCACACGCTGGGGGAGATTTGTCTTCAGTTACGGCGTACAGTCGCTGGTGCTCGCCGTCTTCGTCATCATGGCGGTTGCGCATCCAGAAATTCTGGTGATGCCCATCCACGACTATCACTTCATAGGACTGGTCAACACACCGCCTCCTGTGCCGCAGCAGCCAGCGCCGCTGAAAAACTTTCCCACGCCCAAGATGGCAGAAGTTGCAACGCCGCGTCCGCAGGCTTTGCGTGTACCGGCCGAACTCGTGCCGCCAAAGAAAGCTCTGGTCACTGATGTGCAGCCGCCGAGTGTGACTCTGGCTGCTTCCAAGGCGCTGATTCCGGAGGCAAAGCCAGTCATTCCACGACAACTAGTCAAGACCAATGTTTTCTCTAACGGGAGTTCTGCTACTCCGACGATGGCAGCCGCTCCATCCAAAGTGCAAACGGGCGGCTTTGGCGATCCGAATGGTGTTCCGGCGCAAGAGAATCATGGCCGGCCGGTAACCATCGCTTCGGCCGGCAGCTTCGACATGCCGATAGGGCCGGGTTACGGCAATGGAACGGGCGGCTCGCATGGAGTTCGCGGGGTGGTCGCCAGCGCGGGATTTGGCAGCGGCGTCGCGACGGGTGACAATTCCGGAGTAGTCTCGGCATCACGCGGCACGGTGCGGCAAGGCAGCTTCGGGGATGCCGATATCGTTACCAATACAACTCCAAAGACGAAATCCGCAGAGTCCGCCGTAAGGTCCATCCCGGCGGAGATCACATTTAAGCCGCGACCGGTTTACACTGACGAAGGCAGACAGCTGAAAGTTGAAGGCGAGGTCCTGATCGACGTCGTTTTCGCGGCTGATGGTCAAATCCATGTGGTGCGAGTAGTGCAGGGGCTTGGACATGGGCTCGACGAGTCAGCGGTGCGTGCCGCACAAAAGATACAGTTCAAGCCGGCGCTAAAAGATGGCCGGCCCGCCGACTTCGAAGCCGTTGTCCATGTCGTCTTCCAGCTCGCATCCTAGGAGAAATGAAGCTAACTAAAATGCTCCGCACTTGGTGGATCTCCCTCACGCTGTCTTTAGTGGTTTTCGCGGGGACCGGGTTTGGGCAAACCCCTGTCTCGGCCGCACCCGGTGCTCAATCTGCTGTGGGCGATACGTCCGCGCAACCGGCATCGGCTGGGCAACCGGCGTCGTCCGCTGCGGCCACCAGCTTCGATCAGGTGATTGACCGCGCGATCGAACGCGAGCACATGTTCATGGCACAGATGAAACACTTGCATCCGTTGCTCGAGACTTATCTGCAGAACCTAAAGGATGACAAAAACCTCGGTGGGGCGGTCCCGGCAAGCGACGTGTATTTTCTCGGCCGGCTCGACCTGAGCAGCGGCAGCACCGATGACCAGCGATTCTTGGACCCGGACAGCGCGGGACTCGGCAAGCGCATGATCAGCAAGCTGGGCAGCATGTATTCCATGAGATTCCTGCCCCTCGGTTTTGCGCAGATGGTGATCCTGGATGAAGATTTCCAGCGGAAGTCCTACAACTTCACATTCGTGCGCCGGGAATTTCTGGGCGAGATTCGTTGCATCGTGGTAGATGTCGCACCCAAGAAAGACGCAGGCAGAGGAAAATTTCTCGGACGAGTCTGGATCGAAGATCAGAATTACAACATCGTTCGTTTCAACGGGACCTATTACCCGCATCCGCGGGGCAGCTATTACCTGCACTTCGACAGTTGGCGTCAGAATCTGCAGCCTGGACTTTGGCTGCCTTCGATGGTGTATTCCGAGGAGTCGGACCAGAAATCCCGACTCGGCCAGTCGCTGTATTACAAAGCTCAAACGCGCCTGTGGGGCTACAACTTGAGGGACCTGCGGCGCAACTCCGAGTTCACCGAAATTACCGTGGATGCGCCGCAGCCGGTGCAAGACCAGAGCCAAAGGGCGCAGGATGCAACCCCAATTGAAGCGCAGCGCATGTGGGAGCGCCAGGCTGAACTCAATGTGATTGACCGTCTGCAGCAGATCGGACTATTAGCGCCGGAGGGAGAAATCGACAAGGTTCTCCAGACCGTGGTCAATAATGTGATAGTTACAAATAACCTCGACATTCAGCCCGAGGTGCACTGCCGTGTGTTAATGACGACGCCATTGGAGTCGTTCACCATCGGCCACACCATCGTGATGAGCCGCGGCATGATTGATGTTCTGCCGGATGAAGCGTCACTGGCAATGGTTCTGACCCATGAGCTGGCGCACATTGCGCTCGGACATCGGCTCGATACCAAGCTTGCCTTCAACGATCGCTTGTTCTTCCCTGACGATCGCACCTTTGAGCGTCTGGACTTTGCCCGCGACCGCGCGGAGGAAGAAGCGGCGGATAAGAAAGCCATCGAACTTCTGAATAACTCGCCTTATAAGGACAAGCTCGCCAACGCCGGTTTGTTTCTCAAAGCGGTACAGGCGCGAGCACCCGAACTTAAGAACCTGATTCGTCCCCATCTGGGAGACCGTTTGCTGAATGGCGATGCCATCCGTATGTCTGCCTTGATGACGAATTCGCCTCAATTCGATCCGAAGAAAGTCGATCAGGTTGCAGCGCTTCCGCTGGGCGGCCGCGTGAGGGTCGATTCCTGGAATGATCAGCTGGAGCTGATCAAAACCAAGCCGATCGCCATCACGGCAGCGACCGACAAGATGCCGTTTGAGGTGACGCCGTTTTTCCCCTTCTTGACTCGATTCGGAACTCCCGCCGCCACGCAGGAGAAATCAGCTCCAGCGGCTTCGGCTACAGCGGCACCTCCGCCAGGTCAGTGAGCAAATAAATAGGCTGAGGGATGAATCTGAGTGCGCACGCTGGGGGCCTTCCGGGGCTGGACTCGGATGGGAAAGAAAGAGAAGGGGAAGCCCGCAGCTTCGAAGCATGCGGGCGACTGATGAGTTACTGGCTAATCTGGCTTTGAACTTGTGAGAAGACGGTGTTGGCGTTGCTGCCGATCAACCGGACCGTACCGATCACGATCACCAGGATGACAGCCAACATGACGGCGTATTCCGCTACGTCCTGGCCGCTCTCATCTTTCCAAAGCTGAAGAAATCTGTTTATCACGTTCATGCCCCCTCGATGGATAAAGACACAGATGACCGAGTCAATCCCACCGTTGCGTGTAATTAAAGTAGCCTTAACATGGATTGTACCCAATAGCACACGGGTGACTGCAAGTAGCACTTTAGTGCCATAAGTAACGGCCCCAGCTAACCCATTGATTACAATATAGTTTTAAGTGGAAGACCCTGGTTGACCGCGAACAAAGCGAGTTCAAGACGGGTGGAAACACCGAGCTTGTCAAAGATGTTGCTCAAATGATGCTTGACCGTATCCTCGCTTATCTTGAAGTATTCCGCGATTTCGCGATTGGCGTATCCGGCAACAACGGCCGCAACAATTTCGAGTTCGCGGGGTGTGAGGCCGAATTTTTTCTGCTTGGTCTCCTCCACTGTGCTCTGCATTAAATTACGCAAATACTGCACAAGATTGGAAACACTGTCGCGGCCCACCCAGTACTCTCCCGTCATCACCGAATGAATGCTCTTCAACAGAAGCTGGGTTGCCGAATCCTTGAGCACCACGCCGCGCGCTCCGAGTTGCAAGGCTTCGACGATCTGCTTCTTCTCGACCGCCGCGGTGAGCAGAATGATTCGAACCGCGCCCGCCGCGCTGTTGTTGCTCATATCGCGAAGAGCATCAATGCCGGTGCGGTGAGGCATGGCTAAATCGAGCAGCAGAATATCGGGCTTCAGCTCGGTGGCGAGCTTGACAGCCTCGTTGCCATCGCAGGCTTCGCCGATCACTTTCATGTCGCCTTCGGATTCCAGCAGCCGCCGCAGACCGTCGCGGAAGATCGGATGGTCATCGGCGATCACGATGCGAATAGGGACTGTTCGTTTATCCATGATTTAGACCAAACACTATATATTAGTCGTCATATATTAGTCGTCTTCCTATCGGGTGGAATCCTGACCTCGATGCGCGTGCCATGTCCGGGGTTCGATTCTATCGTGAGTTCACCGGCCAGCAAACGCACCCGCTCGCGGATCACTCCCGGCCCTTTACCCGTCGCATTGAGCTGAGCGTCAGACATGGTGCCGGAAAACGGAAAGCCTTTGCCGTCGTCTTCTACCGTTAATTGCAGATTTCCGCCTCTCTGCGCCAGACGTACCAGAACATTGCGGGCTCCCGCATGCTTGCGTACATTTACCAGGCTTTCCTGTACGATGCGCGCCAGTTCGCGACAGACTTTGTGAGGCAGGTCGACCTGTTCCATCTCGCTGACGAAAACTGCCGCGACGCCAGTCTCCCGCTTGAACCGTTCGACTGTATCGGATAGGAAACCAAGCAGGCGATCGGCATCGATCTCGAACGATTTCATCGCCTGCATCAATTCCCGCAGCTTTAGAACTTCTTCCCGAAGCAGCTTCTGAATTCGTCCCAGCTCCGAATTGACGACCGGTACCTGTGCTCCGGATTGACGGCGCAGAACGTCGAGTTGCATCTCGACTGCGATCAAAGATTGAATAGCTCCATCATGCAGCTCGCGAGCGAATCTGGCGCGTTCGAGCGCGCCGGCGCGTTGGCGCAATCTGCGCATCAGATAGACGTTATAAACCGCCGGCCCCACTTGTTGCGAGAACTCGGTCAGGAACTGCAACTCCTCTTCGGGCTGGCCCATCATTTTTGGATCGAACAGAAAAACGCGTCCCGACCACTCCTTTCCGAAGAGAAATGACACAGAGACCAGCGCATCGAAGGGCTCAATGCGAGCAAGATCGTCAAGGAACCTCACGTCGCTGTCGCGCAGTCGATGCCCATCTCCATCGAGCAGCACGGTGCGAAAACCATCGGAGCCGCGTGTGGCATAAATGGCCTCGGCGGAAGACTCGAAAAGATACGCTCCTTCGCTTTCCGGAGATGCCTCCCGCCATCGCAGCACATGGTCCGAGCCTGCTCCATTGTTGACTTCCGCGAGAAAGATGCGGTAACTGTTGGCCTCCTGAGAAGCGCTGACCACCCGACGTGCGCCATAGATGGTCATGACTTCACCGAGAATCTGCTGCATCGTTCCCGTCAATCCGGCTTCGACCCGGGTCGAACTGAGCACGCGCGTGATGACCGCGCGCTCGGCGCGAACCTTCTTCTGGTTCTCAGCCATATAACCCAGCAGAAATCCGAGCACCAGCAGATAGACCGAACTCATGATCAGCTGTTGCGGGTCCAATTCGCGCACGCTGAAACCGAGGCGCGGCAGATGGACGGCCAGCAGCCAGCGATCGGCAGCCCGCTCTAGACCGACGTTGACGACCAGGGCTTCGACCCATAGCAGAACAACTGCTGTGGCAGCGGTGGCAACCGTTTCCCACAGGCCCCAGCGATACGCCGCTGCCGCCATGACAAAAACGAAGAAGAGAAAGAATGGCCCGCGCTGCGCGGGCACAAACATGGAAATCAAGACCGGGAAAACGATATCGACCGAATGAACCACGAGTCGGAAGGCCAGCGTAGAGCGCGGGCGCCATCGCACCAGCAGCAATACAGAGACGCCATGCACCAGATAGATGGTCAACAACCAATACAGCCAGCGGGAATATGGAAGTTGCCGTGCCGGCTCCATGACCAGTGTCACTAGAGCGGCAATAATCAGTGCCACGCGCGCCGATGCCAGCCAGCGCTCGGTTCGGCGAATCTCATCCGCGCTTAGAGGCGCGCGAAAACGCCACAGGTCCCGATTTCGAATATTCCAAGGCACAGGGTTAGAATTACGATATTGTAAAGTCTACCTCCGACACGCCGCTCCATCCTATTTCTCGCCTGTATCCCCGGTACAAGCGGCAACGGTTCCAGACGCGCGGGGGACAGGATCGAATTGGTAGTAACGTTCCAGGGCCACCTAGTCAGGATTACTTTAGTCACGTCTCCTTTGGCGAGGCTCACTCTAGAATGAATCTTGGGGTGTTGGTTTTGGCGAGGCGCGATCAATTCTGGTTGTCATTGCTGGTCTCGCTAGCCCTTGCCCAGGTTGCGGCTTCTCTTTTGATGCCGCGGGGTGAGGCCCTCACGATTGCCAGCGACCTCATTCAGGGCACGCTCCTGCTTGCAGCTACCATAGCCTTCCTGCCCAAAACCACTCGCGCCAGCTCCAGAAATTTTCATACTCGTCTTTTCTGGATCCTGATGACCACGGGCATGGTGTTCTGGCTCAGTTATCAAGGAATGTGGAATTACTTCGAAGTAGTTCGGCGCGAGGATGTTCCCAATCCATTTGCCGGGGACGTGGTTCTCTTCCTCCATCTCGTCCCCATGATCGCAGCACTGGCCGTTCTCCCCCATTTGCGGGAGGACGAACGCGACGAACGCATTCGGATGCTCGACTTCAGTCTGCTGCTCACCTGGTGGGTATTCATCTACGTATACCTCGTGATTCCATGGCAGACGGTGCATGTCGACGAGGCTGCCTACAGCTCCAATTTCAACTTCGCGTATCTGACCGAAAAGCTCGTCCTGCTTGTGTCTCTGGCGGTACTCGCCTATTCGGCGCAGAGTGGCTGGCGTCGTTTGTATGCGCAATTTCTCGGCGCCGGCGCTCTTTACGCATCCAGTTCCTATGTTGCCAACTGGGCCATCGGACACAAAACGTACTACAGCGGCAGCATCTATGACATTCCTCTGACGCTTTCGATCGCCTGGATGGCGGCCATTCCCGCCATCGCCGAGCGTTACGACCTTTCCGAGTCCACCCCGTCGAAGCCCCTGCTGGGAATCTGGATCACTCGCTTGAGCATGCTGGCCCTGTTCAGTTTGCCCTGGGTCGCCCTCTATTCCGAACTTGATACCGATCACGTTGGATCGGTTCGAAATTTTCGGATCAATGTCAGCCTGTTGACTATGGTTGTCATGGGAGTGATGGTCTTCTGGCGCCAACATTTGCTGGGAGCCGAACTTAATTTTTTTCTGGAAAAGTCCCGTCGCTCTTTTGACGATCTCAAGGCGTTGCAAGCTCAGCTCATTCATTCCGAGAAACTGGCGTCTCTGGGGCAATTGGTGGGTGGCGCGGCCCACGAGATCAACAACCCTTTAACCGCCATGCTTGGATACTCGGACCTGCTCAGCGCCTCCAGACTGCCTCCGCAGGAACAGCAGCAGGCGGCGAAGATTGGCGAACAGGTCCGGCGCACGAAAGCCCTGGTCGCAAGCTTATTGACGTTTGCGCGGCAGGCGCCGGCCAAGTTTTCCACGGTCGATCTTAATTCGGTCCTGCAGACCGCGGTGCGGCTCCTTTCGTCTCAACTGGAAGCGCAAGGCATTGCCGTGCGCATGCATGTCAGCTCCGCACTGCCTCCGGTGATGGCGGACTCCAATCAGATTTTGCATGTCTGCCTACACCTGGCGGGACAGATCGCCGCTCAACTCGATTTCACGGGCCAGCTGACATTGTTCATCCGCGCGACCCAACGCGGCGACATGATCCTGATCGATTTCCTGGCCGATACATCGGCGTCTGAATCGCAAGCTCTCGATACTTCTTTGCGACTGCGCCCCGAGGAATCCAGCAAGCCTTCGACGCTTTCGCTGAGCGCCTGCTGCCGCATTGTTGAGGAACACGGAGGATCGCTCTCGAGGCCGTCAGCGGTAGGAATTCCAGGCTTCCGAATGGAGCTGCCGGTGGCCTCACGCTCCGCCATCGTGCACGCAAACCGGGTTGCCGCCCGAAGCGGCTCGTAGAACGACCGAAACCTCTTTTCACTTCAGAAGCGACTTCAGCTCGCCCGAGAGATCTCGACCACTGTTTTCTTCAATTGTCCGCAGGCGGCGAAAATATCGCGCCCTCGGGGCCGCCGGATAAAAGTTGGAATGCTGGCGTTGATCAGAATTTTCTGGAAGGTGGTGACCCGCTCCTCGTCCGGCGTCCGATAGGGCAATTCGGAGCCCGGATTTAAAGCGATCAGATTGATCTTGGCCCGCAGTCCGCGCACCAGCTCAACCACCTCACGCGCGTGTTGCGGTGAATCATTCACTCCCGACAGGAGCACATATTCGAAGGTCAGCCGCTCCCGCGAGCGTAAAGGAAATTCGCCGGCCGCTTTGAGGAGCAACTCCAGGTTCCACTTCTTATTTAGCGGCATCACCTCGGTGCGTAGGGCGTCGTTCGAGGCGTTCAAAGAGATGGCGAGCTTGGGGCGAATTGGCTCGCGCCCGAAGTCATAGATCCGCGGAACGATTCCTGCGGTTGAGACCGTCATCCTCGACTCCGGGATTCCCACACCTTCAACCAGCAACCGAACTGCCTTCATAAAATTTTCATAGTTCAGGAACGGTTCGCCCATACCCATGAAGACGAGATTTACGCGTTGCATTACAGGGTCAACGCCCTGGTCGCGGAGTACCGCCGCGATTTGCCCAACGATTTCTCCGGCTTCGAGGTTGCGTTTCACTCCCAGCAACGCGGTAAAGCAGAATTTGCAGTTCACGGCACAACCGACCTGGCTCGAAACACAGATTGTCGCTCGGCGCCATGATGCCAACCGTGAATCACTGCCAAGTTCAGCGATTGGATCACCCGCTTCGCTACCGTCTCCGCTTTCCCCGCCGTCGCCTTCCGGCATCCAGACCGTCTCGACCACTTCCGCATCGGCCAATTGCATCAGATAGCGGACCGTGGCGTCGCTGGAGACGAACTTGCGATCAACGACCGGCATGCCGATCGACCAGCCCTGTTCTGCCAGTTGGTTGCGATACGGGGTGGGAAGGGTCGAAACCTTATCCAGCCTCTCCAACCTTTGTCGGTAGACGGCATCGAACAACTGTTGACCGCGGTAGGCGGGCTGACCAGAATCCAGTGCCACCGCGGTCAGTTCTTCGAGACTGAGACCGAGCAAGGAATTGGGAGTGGAAACGGACATGGGGCGGACAATCTCTTTGAGTCTACCGCCAATCCAAAGATTAAAGCGCAGTCAGATAAATTGCCGCTAAGTATAACAAACATAAGGAAAAGTCCGGTGCGAAACGGCGACCCCCTTTTTGTGGGACAATACAGATAGCGCTCTCGCCCGCAAAATTGGACCCGACCTCCGAGAAAAGAGTTACATGGTAGAGGAGACCCGCAATATACGTCGGCAAGTGTTGCCGAACGGCCTGACCGTTATCACCGAACAGATGTCGCACATCCGCTCGGTTTCCATCGGGATATGGCTGAAGACCGGCTCGCGCGACGAAGACTCGGAGTGGAACGGCATCTCTCATTTCATCGAGCACATGGTCTTCAAGGGCACCGAGACGCGATCGGCCGAAGCCATCGCCCGCCAGGTTGATTCCATCGGTGGCAACATGGACGCATTCACTGCCAAGGAATGTATCTGTTTCAACATCAAGGTTCTGGATGAGCACCTTCCGGTCGCGATGGACGTGCTGAGCGATCTCGTCTTGCATCCCGTCTTCGATATGCAAGACATAGCGCGCGAGCGCGGTGTGATTCTGGAAGAAATAAAAATGGACCAGGACAATCCCGATTATCTGGTCCATGAAATCTTCACCCAAAGTTTCTGGAAGGATCACGCCCTCGGACTGCCGATTCTCGGAACCCGCGAGACCGTAAAGAAGTTCGAGCGGCCTGTCGTCTCGCGCTTTTACGGCCATCATTTTGCCCCAGGAAACCTGGTTATTTGCGCGGCCGGCCATCTGAACCATGAGCGCTTCGTCGAACTAGCCGGCAAGTATTTCGATCATGTGAAGCCCCGCAAAAACGGGCTGACGTCGCCGCCGCCGGTCACATCTTTTCGCATCAATTTGCGTAACAAGAAATCACTGGAGCAAGTGCAGATCTGCATCGGTGTGCCATCGCACCCGGTTGCCCACGAAAAGCGCTACGCCTCGTATATTCTGAACACTCTGCTGGGCGGAGGAATGAGTTCAAGGTTGTTTCAGAATATTCGCGAGCGGCAAGGCCTCGCCTATTCCATCTATAGTGACCTCAATCCCTACCGCGACACCGGCTCCATGTGCGTTTTCGCCGGGACGTCGCGCGAGTCGGCGGTAAAGGTTGTGGAAAGCGTTGTGGCGGAATTTCGCAATCTCAAAACCACTCCCGTGCCAGAGGAAGAACTACGGCGCTCCAAGGACCAGCTGAAAGGAAGCCTGATGCTGTCGCTCGAATCCTCGACCGCACGCATGTCGAATCTGGCGCGGCAGGAGATGTATTACGACCGCTTCTACGGCCTGGATGAGCTGATCGAGCGCATTGAAGCGGTTTCGGCCGCCGATATCCAGCAGACGGCGGGAGAATTCTTTCGAACCGAGCAGATTGCAGTGACCATCCTCGGCAATCTGAGCGGTCTGAAGCTCACGCGCGATCAATTGGTCTGCTGATCTCCTACACGTCAGAGTCATTGGCAGCATGCCCACTCCGTGGTAGGCTGCCGGGTTCGCCGTCTTTGCCATACCCGGAATGATCTGGCGCATCTTCGGTTCTCTCTTCGCGGTTACGCTGCTGGCGATCTTTCGATTTCTGCCCGGCACCCGCACGCAATCAAAACCCACAACCGCCCGGCCATGGAATCCATCGGCTTTGTTTCTGGCCAGCGGGTTGACGCTTTTTGCCGAACTGGCCATCATCCGTTGGGTCGCCACGGAAATCCGCATCTTTGCTTATGTCAAGAACCTTGCCCTCCTTCTATGTTTCCTGGGCTTCGGAGTGGGATGCGCCCTGGCCCGCAATGCCCCGCGATGGTCGGCGGCCGCCACTGGGCTGCTCGGTCTGGTCCTCATCGTTCGGCTTCCCTTTTTCGGCAGCGACGTCATGGAGAACCTCTCCCGATTCCTGGGGGCAGGGCCGGATATCGAAATCTGGCAGGCGGGTCTGCAGCGCAACTGGGCTGTGTTCCTGCTTGCCGCGGCCGTCACTACGCTTCTACTCTTCCTCATCGCCCAGATATTTATTCCCCTCGGCCAGGAGGTGAGCCAACAAATTGAGGCTGCGCGTCGGCCTTTGATTGGCTATTCCTGGAATCTCGCCGGCAGCCTGCTCGGCATTCTCGCGTTCTTTGCCGTCTCATGGATGGCGCTGCCGCCGCTCGTCTGGTTTAGCCTTGTGCTGGTGGCGATGGCTGCCTTGCAGTCGACTACCCAGGCGCGTCTGCTGCTCGCGCTGGGTTGCATCCCCATCGTCTTTCTCCTCGTCGACCCGGCAACGGCGCATGACTTCACCCTGTGGACGCCTTATCAGCAGATCGAGTTCAAGGACCTCTTCTTTCCCAACGGAGACTGGAAGGGGAGCAATATTCTCGTCAACCACACGGGCTACCAGACGATCGTCGATCTCTCGCCCGACTTCCTTAGCCGGCATCCGGGCCTGGTGCAGCAACCGCTCGATCAACTTCCATACAACGTTCCGTTCCGCTTCACCGTACCAGACCCGCGAGTCCTGATTGTCGGCTCCGGTGCGGGTAATGATGTGGCGGCAGCCGTGCGCAACCACAGCAGCTCGGTAGAAGCGGTAGAAATTGATCCCGCTATTCTCAAATTAGGGAAAAGACATCCGGAGCGTCCGTATGACAATCCGCGTGTGCATGCCGTGCTGAATGATGCCCGCGCCATCATGAAGCGGACGGCCGGACCCTACGATCTGATCCTTTTTGGCCTGCTCGATTCGCACACGCAGCTCTCGGATTACTCGAATATGCGGATCGACAATTTCGTCTACACCCAGGAATCGCTCCGCGAGGCGCGCGCTTTGTTGTCGCCACACGGTGTGCTTTTTATCAAGTTTCAGATCAATCATCCGTGGCTGGGACGGCGGCTGGCCGGCATGTTGACCGAGGTGTTTGGAAAGCCACCCACAGTTTTTCTGGCCCGATCAAGCTACGGCGTGGAGGCGACGTGCTTCGTCATCTCCCCGTCGACTCAGGTGGAAGACAAACTCGCCGCGGATCCTTCGCTTCGCCGATTCGTTGAGGCGAACCGGCCGTCTTTTCTCGATCTGCCACCGGTCGCGGGCACAACCGACGACTGGCCCTATCTATATCAAAAGGACCACGCAATTCCCGGCGTCTTCTTTCTCCTCAGCGTGATTGTGATTCTGCTCGCTGCCGCCTTTTATTGGCAGATCCCAGAGGCGCGCCGGCGCACGCCTTCTTTGTTTTTTTTCGGCATGGGAGCAGGCTTCCTGCTGCTCGAGGCGCAGGTCATCAGCCGGCTTGCCCTCTACTTCGGAACGACCTGGCAGGTGAATGGCATCGTCATCGCCACCATTCTTGCCGCTTTGCTTCTCGCAAACTATGTGACGGAGAAGATGCCCCGGCCTCTTCCGCGTTCGGTGACGCTCGCTCTTCTGATTTTGAGCATCCTCTTTGCCTACATGCTCCCATTCCATCGCATTCCCGGTTCGGCTGCCGCTGTCGGCAGTCTGGCTGCCTTTATTTTCGCGATTCCTGTTTTCCTGGCTGGATTGCTGTTTGCCGCAGAGTTCCAGTTCGCCGACTCTCCCTCCGCCGCCCTCGCCGCCAACATGCTGGGAGCGGTAGTGGGCGGCCTGCTCGAAAATACATCTCTGGTCTTCGGCATGAGAGCAGCGTTGCTCATTGCCGCCGCACTGTATGCGCTCGCCGGCATTGGCTTCCGCTGGCTGCCTGCACGTCCTTCATCGTCTTAGCCGCAAGATTCCACATTTCCTGTAGTGCGCGTCCGTTACGGCGTTCGAAAGCAAAGCCCCGCCGTCGGCGAGGCTTTCATTTTCCACAAACGAGATCAGCGATGACTGTTGCGCTATCTCTGATCCGGCTTTTGGTCGTCTGATTTTTGATCGTCTGACTTCTGGTCTGGCGCCTTGTCCTCCGACTTCTTATCCTCAGGTTTCACGTCTTTGCTCTTGTCCTGATCCTTGTTTTCATTTCCCTGAATTGAGACCAGGTCAACTTCGAAAATCAACGTCGCATTGGGTCCTATTTCCCCTCCTGCACCGTTTTGGCCATAGGCCAGGTCGGGAGGAATGAACAATTGCCACTTGGATCCCACGGGCATCAACTGCAGCGCCTCGGTCCAGCCCTTGATCACGCGACCCACCGGAAACGTCGCCGGTTTGCCCCGCTTGAAGGAGCTATCAAACTCGGTGCCATTGATCAGTGTGCCTTTGTAGTTGCAAACAACCGTGTCGTTCGCCGTCGGTTTAGGTCCCGTGCCCTCGGTCAATATCTTGTATTGCAGACCGCTCGGCAGGGTGACGACCCCTTCTTTCTCTTTATTCGCGGCCAGAAAAGCTTCTCCGTCGGCCTTGTTTTTGTCCGCGGCTTCTTTCATCTTTGCCTGCTGCTCTTTCTGAAGTTCGCCACCAACTTCCTTCAGAACGGTCTGGGCCTCTTCAGTCGTCATGAGGGTTTTGGAATTGTTAAGAGCGTCCTTGAAGCCTTGCAGCATCAGCGCCGGATCGTAATCGACATTTTGGCTCTTAAGCCGCTCTCGCCAGCCGTTTCCGAAATTCATGCCCAGCGCGTAGCTGAATTTTTGCTTGCGCGTGTTGAGAGTTTGAGCCGCCGGCGTCGTGGTCGTTTTTGCCGGCGTCGTGCTCTTGCTGGCAGAAGATTTGGAGGTGCCTGCGGACGGGGTTTGCGCCGTCGCCGCCGGGGTTTGCTGAGCGCTCACATTGGCCGCCAACATGCTTCCGGCGGCCAATAGGACCGCTGCGGTGAAAGATTTACGCATGCCCTCTATTGTCACATTGCGAGAGATTCTCCGCCACAGCGGCAGGCTACAACTGCTCCCCGATAAAACAAAAGGGAACAGGCGCGATGCCTGTTCCCCGGACCGCGAACGAGACGCAACCTACTCTGCGGATGCGAGAAGAACTATATCTTTCTCTGCCATGTTCTGCGCTCGCAGTTCGGCTTCGAGCTTGCTAGCGGGTAGCTCGTAGCCTCGATTCTGCCCCTCGCGCTCAATGCTGGCGAGGAAATAGCGGTCGCCATATTTGTGGAAGACCATCTTCGTCATGTCGCTCGGTTGGTTTGATTCTGTGGCGTTCGGAAGAACGGCAACGCGCCCGTTATCACTCGCGATCCAAAGAATCGTCTGTCCATTGACTTCGGCTTTGACGGTACATTCGCCGGCCAACATCGTCTTGCCGTTCACGACATAGTCGAAAGGAACTTCGGCTGTAATGGTTCTTGTCTGCGCGCTCGCTAGCCCCGCCAGTGCGGCCAGCATCAGGATGAGAATTGCAACTCCATACTTTTTCATAACGTCTCTCCTTTGTCTGGTTGTGAACTGCGGGGAATTTTTTGTTCCAACCAACGAGTGTGATATTCGCCCAGCTCGGGAAAAAGGTCCATGGAGAGAGAATGAAGCGGGCTGAAGCGTTGTGAAGGATCGGGACACTGACAAACGGCGACTGTGAGTCTCAGTTTTGTCTATAATGCCTGCCTATGAGACACGCCAGCCTCTTTCCACTTGCTCTCCCGCTACTTGCAATCGCTCTTGCCACCGCAGCCATGGCGAAGACTCAGGTTCAGATGAAAGACGCTCAGGGAAACAGCGTCGGTACCATCGGTCTGTGGGAGGAAAAAGATGGACTGCACATCGATCTCAATTTGAAGAATTTGCCTCCCGGCGAGCACGCCATTCACTTTCATCAGAATGCTAAGTGCGAAGGTCCGGATTTCAAGTCGGCCGGTCCGCATTTCAATCCCGACGGAAAAAAGCACGGGTTCGACAATCCCGAGGGACATCACGCCGGAGATAATCGCGATTTCACGGCCGGTCCGGATGGCAGGGCCAAAGCTCACCTGGTGAACAAAGACTTGAATATGGGATCCGACCCGCATTCGATCTTCACAAACGGTGGCACCGCGCTCGTCATTCACGCCAAGGCGGATGACTACAAAACCGACCCGGCTGGAAACTCGGGCGACAGGATTGCCTGTGGGGTTGTCACCAAGTAGCACGCATACCCGCCGAGTTTGCAGGCATTAGACGGGTTGGCAACAGCGATCAGGCAGGAGGCGAGATGATCACCGGAACCCACGTCATCGTCTACAGCAAGGATGCGGAGGCAGACCGCGCTTTCTTTCGCGACATTTTAAAATTTTGTTCGGTCGATGCCGGCCATGGCTGGCTGATCTTTGCCTTGCCGCCGGCCGAAGCCGCGTTTCATCCCTCGGAAAAGAACAACGTGCACGAACTGTATTTCATGTGCGACGACCTGAGAGCCGCCAGGAAATCACTCGACCAACATCAGGTGAAGTACGGGCCGGTGAAAGAAGAACGCTGGGGAAGCCTGATTGAATTCACGCTCCCCGGCGGCGGCCATATCGGTCTCTATCAGCCGAAACATGCCACCGCGACTAACCGCTGAGGTCGACGCCTCAGCCCCTCAGCGTTCTATTGGTTTCCTGCTGAACTTACTTCGCCTCCGGCACGTAGATCGCTGGAATGTTCAGCTTGTTCACCATATCGTTGAGCGCCGGCAGCTCTTTCGTCATCAAGTCGTTCGCCTGTGCGAGCAGCGGCTGCGCCTGTTTTTCGAGTTCGTTGTAGACCTGGTATTGTTGGGCGGTCGGTGCGGCATCAGCTGAGTCGACGCTGAATACCAGCATGTGCAGGCGTTCGTCGATGAGCACCGGATAATTCAAGTTCGACTCGGTGCTCTTGGCGTTCACCTGGATCAGCTGGGATTCAATGTCGAGACTCTTTTTATCGAAGTCCTTCATCGCTGCAACCAGCGAGGCATAACGCTGGTCGTCCCCGAAGCGCCGGTCGAGCGCCCGTGTTTGGGTGCGCACGTCCCGGAATTTAGTCGCAGCCTGATGAATCTGAGAAATCTCGGCAACGATCTTCCGGCTCAACTCCACTTGCTTCTGCACGTCATCGGCGGACGCTTTCACGCGCGTATCCATCTTCAGTTCAAGAGGCGCAGTATAGGACTTTCCTTCCGCGGTCAGCCGCACCTGATACGTGCCGGGGGACACAACGGCGCCGCGATTGCGAAACTCGGCGCCCGGCTCACCTACCAGCGGAGTTGGCCCTTGCCCACGCAGGTCCCATGCGAATCGGTTCACGCCTGCATTGGTAGGAATTTTTTCCTCTGGAGGAGTCTGGTCGGGCCACTCCGGCGGAGTTTCTGCCTCTTTCTTTTCCTCATTGGAATAGCGACGAACAACTTTGCCGGAGCCGTCGAGAAATTCGAGCGCCACAACTCCCTTCGGCGCGGTCGGAAAGTAGTAATAAACAATCGCGCCGCTGGGCGGGTTTTCGCCTACGGGCTGGCGCCGCTCGAAGAAATCTGGCCAGCGCAGCCGATAAGTGACGCGCGGTTTGTAGAGCGTTGCCCCGCTCGACGCTTGCGCGGTCGCGGCTCGAAGCGGCGTCAGGTCGTCCAGAATCCAGAATGACCGCCCATGCGTTGCCACCACGAGATCATCGTTCTTCACGATCAGATCGTGAATTGGAGAGTTCGGTAGATTCAGCTGCAGCGACTGCCAATTTGCGCCATCGTCGAATGAGACATAAATGCCGAGTTCGGTGCCGGCGAACAACAGCCCCTTGCGCACCGGATCTTCGCGCACCGCGTGCGTGTATGCGCCATCGGGAATTCCATTGGTAATTTTGGTCCAACTCTTGCCGAAGTCGGTTGTCTTGTAGATGTACGGACGAAGGTCGTCGAGCTTGTGTGTGTCAACCGCGGCGTACGCCGTGCCCGCATCGTGCGGCGAAGCGTCGATGATGCTGACGAGGCTCCAGTCGGGAATGCCCTTGGGTGTCACGTTCGCCCAGTTCTTGCCGCCATCGCGGGTGAGATGAATCAGCCCGTCGTCGGTGCCGGCCCACAGCACGTCTTTCTGCACCGGCGATTCGGCAATCGCGAATACCGTGTCGTAGTACTCAACCGACGTGTTGTCTTTGGTGAGCGGCCCACCCGAAGAGGCCTGCTTGCTCTTGTCATTGCGGGTCAAGTCGGGGCTGATCGCGGTCCATGTCTTCCCTTCGTCGGTCGTTTTGAACACCCGCTCGCCGGTCGTGTAAATCACATGCGGGTCGTGCGGAGAGATCAGAATTGGCTGCGTCCATCCCAGCCTGTACTTCAGGTCACCAACGCCGTGGCCGGAACTATCCATGGGCCACACGCTGACGTCCTGTTCCTGATTGCTGTGCCGGTCGAGTCGTGTGACAATTCCCTGCCCCGATCCGGAGTAGATGATGTTTGCATCTTGCGGATCAGGTTGAATGTATCCGCTTTCGCCGCCGCCCGCGTCGAACCAGTGCTGGCGGCCGATGTAGCCATCATCGCTGCGACTGGCGATGCCAACGGTTGAGTTGTCCTGCTGCGCGCCATACACGTAATAGAGAAATTGATTATCGGCCGCCACGTGATAGAACTGCGCCGTTGGCTGGTTGTATTCGGTCGACCAGTTCTTCCCGCCATCTACGGAAATCGTCGCGCCACCATCATTGCCATTGATCATGCGATTCGGATTCTGCGGATCGATCCAGAATCCGTGATGATCGCCGTGTGGAGCGGGTAGCAGGTTCAGCGTCTTGCCGCCGTCGGTCGAGCGAAATACGCCGGTATTCAGCATGTAAACCGTGTCCGCGCTCTTTGGATCGGCAAAAATATGCGTGAAATACCAGGCGCGCTGTGTGAGCCGTTGATCGTCATTGACGCGCGACCAATTCGTGCCCCCATCATCGGATCGGTACAGCCCGCTCTCCTTCGACTCGATCAGCGCATAAACGCGATTCGAATCTGCGCCCGAAACACTCACCCCAATGCGGCCCAGAATACCTTCCGGCAGCCCATTGCCCTCGAGATGCTTCCAGGTATTGCCGCCATCGATCGAACGATACAAACCGCTGCCCGGCCCGCCGCTGTCGAGGCTCCAGGGTGTGCGCCGAATTTGATACAGAGCGGCAAACATCACATTCGAATTGTGCGGATCGACGGAAATATCGATCGCACCCGTGTTCTCATCTTTCGAGAGCACCTTCTCCCAGGTTTTGCCGCCATCGCTGGTGCGATAGACGCCGCGGTCGGCATTGGGACCATAGGCATGCCCGAGCGCCGCCACCAGCACGTGATCGGAATTGCGCGGATCGACCCACACACGCGCGATGTGCTGCGTATCTTTTAGTCCAATGTGAGTCCATGTCTTCCCGCCATCGGTGGTCTTATACATCCCGTCGCCGTAAGAAATGTTGCCGCGCAGGCAGGATTCGCCCGTGCCCACGTAAATCACGTTGGGATTCGATTCCGAAACGGCGATGGCGCCGATCGACGAGATAACGCTTCCGTCCGAAATCGGCTGCCAGCTACCCCCGCCATCGGTGGTCCGCCAGACTCCGCCGGAAACGGCGCCGAAATAATAGGTGAATGGATTGCCAACAACTCCCGTGACCGCGAGCACACGTCCGCCGCGATATGGTCCGATATCCCGCCACTGCATGCCCTTGAATTGCGCTTCGTTATACGGCTGTGCTGCGGCGCCAATGGCCATAGTTGCAAACAGAACACACCACACCCACATACGGCGTGATTTCATCAACCCCCCTTGTAGAGAACGAACCCACTTTTGAAGAAGACCCACAATATTAAACCTTGTGGCGCGGTAGTACTACTGGGTCTAGTGCTCGACGGTTTTGCCGAGTGGGGCATTTTCGTTCGCGAAAAGAAAGGCCAGCGCCTCGGGAAAGCGCGCGGCCCAGGCCGACTCTGAGTGGGTGGCGCCTTCGTCAATTCGTAGTCGCAAGCGCTTATCGTCGAGCCCGGCGGCGCGGAGAATATCTGCCAATTGCCGCGCGCTGGCCACAATCCTTGCGTCCATTTCCGGATTGCCCACCTCTCGCGTCCCCATGCCCACATAGACGCGCTCGGGCCATTCTCGAAAGCGGCGGCATTCATCCAGAATTTTCCCATCAGCAACAAACAGGGAGGGACTCTCGATCAGCAATTGCCCGAAGATTCCTGGCGCAGCCAGCTGCGTGTAGAGAGTGATCAGGCCACCCAGCGACGACCCGCCCAATCCCGTATTCTCCGGCCCTTTGGCGATCCGATAATTCGCTTCAATCAGCGGCATCACCTCACGTTGCAGGAACTCCGGATAACACCTTCCTTGCGGACGCAGAAGCTTTGGGTCCCGCGATTTGTAAGGAATATATTCCCGCAGCCGGTTCTTGCCGGTGTTATC
Source organism: Terriglobales bacterium (assembly GCA_035508395.1). Classification (GTDB taxonomy): domain Bacteria; phylum Acidobacteriota; class Terriglobia; order Terriglobales; family Acidobacteriaceae; genus Acidiflorens. Next base: position 25,918 of record DATJNC010000032.1, read on the forward strand.
GATGCCCACGATGATGAGCGGCCGAATCTTCTTTCCGGCAATCAGCCGCGTCGCCGTCTCACCGGCTTGCCAGTGGATGCCGGCAAACGCGATAGCCGGATCAAATAAGTTTTGCCCGTCATTCAGGTAAAAGACCGGATAGCGCCTCGCGCCACTCGCCTCGTAGCCAGAAGGTAGCCAAACCCGCACCAGGCGTGTATTGCCGAAGAGCTGACTGCGCAATTCGTGCAGCCATACGTTCCCGACGCGCACTGGCGGTTTTGGCTCGGGTACCCGTTTCGTTCTGTTTCTTCGAGGAATTGACGGCGGCATGGAATGTGCAGGTTATCGAATATCTCCAAGCGGGAACAAGCAGCCCAACGTCCGATGCGCGTGCAGCGCTATCGCTCCTCTCGCTTCCACCAGAGCACACCCGACATCATCGTAATTGTGGCAATAAGCGCCAGCGAGGTGAGGCAGAGAATGCAGTACACACCGAGTATTCGCGATTCCACATACGTAAGATAAAGCGCAAAGGCCAGCCCGGCCGCGGAACCTACAAAGAGCAAAGTGCGTGCCTGGGGCCGATCGCGATAAACCGTCGCCAATCCCGCCAGCGCCGCGTAGCCTAGCATTCCGATCAGCGCGACCGGAATCCCTAGAATCGACGAGTACTGGCTGCGGTTCACAATGTCGCAATTCAGCATCGCCCCCAGGTCGCAATAGGCCGTCTTCGAGGTCGCGAAATGATGTTGCAGCGAGACGGAAGAGACGACGACTCCACAAACGGCGAGAATGCCCACCAAGCTCATCAGACGGCGGGAAAATTCGCTCACGGCAGCGGGCACCCGGTGCGGTCGCTCAATTCCTGCAATGTAAACACACGCTCCACGCGCTCGCCCGTCGGAGGAAATTGCCAGGTAGGATAGTGATTTACTTTTTCATCTTTGCAGGCCTGCGACTGCGCGTGAAGGTTGCCCTTCACACCGCACTCCACATAAGGAACGTATTCGAATGAAGCGCCGAAGTCCTCTTTCTGCTCCTGGCAATGCGGACACCAATACGCCCCGTACATCTTGACGCCGCGCTCGCTCAGGCAGCGTGCAAAGCCATCGTATTTGTGCTGAACCCGGGTTCCGAGATAGTACGCCAGCCCGAGGGCAGCGAAAATCAGAACGCCGTAAAGCGCGCGCTTGGCGAGTTTTGCTGAGTTCTTTTTGCCTTGGTCCCGTTCCCGCTGGCGCTGTCGTCTTTCTTCTGACATAGAGTTTTTGCTATCGATTCCTTATATCACGGCCTTCGCGCTCGTTCGCCTGGCTTTCACACCGGTTATTTTCGTTCTCGCGGACTCCCCTTAGACGATGACTCGCAACGCCGAAGGCAGCACGTCGATCTTTTTGCATTCCAGTTCCATTACTTCGCCATCGATCATCACATCCACCGGCTCATTCAGCTGAAATTCGACTTGCCTCACCGCGTGCCGCTCCGCCAAAGGATGCCGCGTGTGCGTGCCGTCATAAAGCGTCGGCAGATTTTTTATCAGCCCGAGCCGCCCAATTGGACCCCAGCGCACATATTCGATCAAACCATCGTCTGTGCGAGCATCGGGTGCAATCATCATTGTGCCGCCCGTAAATTTGCTGTTGTTGAAGGTTAGAAAAAGGCAGCGGCGCGCGTCGAAATTGCCGGTGCCATCGATGCGCACGGGAAAAGGACGCCGCTTCAGCCGTGCCAAGCTGAGAAAAATCGCGGCCAGGTATCCAGCCTGGCCTAACTTCAGAAAGCGTCGATGACGCAGTGCCGCCACATCGGCAGCGAATCCCACGCTCAGAATATTGATGTAATAAAGCTCTCCACCTTTATGAGTGAGCCGCAAAACATCGCACGCTCGCGATCGATGTGCCTCGATGGCCCGCATAGCGTGGTCGCGCCCGTGGTCGGCGGCTTTCGGATCGCTGAAGTCGCGCAGAAAAGAGTTGCCAGTACCGAGAGGAAGAAAGCCGAGCGTGGGAATCTCACGGACTTCACTCTCGGAGGGTTCCTGAGCGCCAAGAGCTGAGAGCTCACAGCTGCTTTCCGGAAACAGACCGTTTACGATTTCGAACGATGTACCGTCGCCACCGACGGCCAGAAATTTGCGAAAGCCTCGCTGGTAGGCTTCGCGCGCAATTCGCGTTGCATCGCCTGCCGCGGCGGTCTCCGCGGTTTCGAGCGCGATGCCTGCATTTCGCAATCGGGTGAGCGCAGATGGAACCAGTTCGCGGCATCGCCCGCCTCCCGCCGCCGGATTGATGATCGCCAGAAAGGTATCGTTCACAAAATCAGCTCTCAGCTGCAACCTCTCAGCTCCTAGCTGTTAGCTCTTAGTTCTTAGCCTTTAGCTTTTAGCTGTTATCTCTTTGGTCCCATGAAACTAAGGCCTTTTCTAACACCCAACACCTAAGACCTAACACCCGATATCCGCACCCAAGAGCCGCTTCTAGATCCCCACAATCTGCCCGCGCGTCGCGCTTTTTCCTATCGCCGTCGCCAGGTCCCCGCGCTTGATCTTCAAGGAAGCCGTGCGCGGAAAATCCGTCTCCCAGATCAGATATCCGCCGACCCGCTTGAAATCGGGCAAACGCCGATTGCGCGCTTCGATCTCGCCTCGCAACCCATCATCGAATTGTTGGCCCTGTTCAAGCCTCAGAACCAACATCAGCATCTCCTTGTTCTCACCCAGAGATTTCGGCGGCCAAAGATAATTCGCGGCAAACACGCAAAACTCTTTTACCGGCAGGCCATCGAACACCGACTCGATGTCTTCGGGATAAATGTTCTTTCCGCCCTCAGTGACGATCATGTTCTTCTTGCGCCCGAAAAGCTGTAGATGGCCGTGCGTCTCAAATCGTCCCAAATCGCCCGTCAATAACCAGCCTTCGACAATCGTCTGCGCAGTGAGCTCCGGGTCGTCAAGATAATGCGACATCACCGCGCGGCTGCGTACAGCAACTTCGCCGATCCCGTCCGTATCCGGGCTCAGAATCCGCACCTCGCTTCCCGGCAGCGGCTTACCGACGGTGTTCGCGCGAAACGGCTTCAGGTCGTTCAATGTCACGGCCGTGCACGCCTCTGTCAGTCCGTATCCGCAGGTCACCGGAATCCCCAGATCGTAGAAGAATTGCATGGTCGTCGGATCGGTGAATGCTCCGCCAACAATCAGCGCCAGCAATTCGCCTCCAAAGGCCTTGTGCACCTGTGGCAGCAAGCGCCGGCTTAGCGCGACATGCGGTCGCCGCCGCGTCAGCGTCTTATTCAATCCGATCAGGCGATCCAGCATCCAGCGCTTACCCTTAGGCAGTTCGTCGAACTTTGCGCGCAACCCGCGTTCCAGATTCTTCAACACCATCGGCACCAGGCTCACGTAGGTGATGCGATAGCGCACAAACGCATCACGCACGAATTCCGGCCGCAGGGTTCGCAGGTGCACCACGCAGGCTCCGCACACGAATGGACCAATGAAGCCGACCATGAAATCAATGGCGTGATTTGTCGGCAAAATGCTCAGATAGCGCACGCCTGGCCAAAACGGATACCACGCCGTCAACGCCGCACACTGTTCGAGGTAGGCGTCGTGCGTCAGCACGCATCCCTTGGGACGTCCGCCGGTTCCCGACGAGTACACGATGCAGGCCGTATCCTCACGCTGGCGCGCCACAAGTTGGGGCTCGCCTTTGCGGCGAAACTCTTCCCACCGATAAGCGCCGTGCAGGTCGGCGCCGACGGGCGCCTCGGTGACCAGAACAATCTCGGCCGCGAGTTTTGAAAATTCCGGCGACTGCGTGATGGCGCGCCACAGGTAATATTCGACAATTAGGAATCGCGCTTTCGAATGCGCCAGCAACTGCAGATGCTCGACCGCAGATAGCTTGTAATCGAGCGGCACGAGCACGCCTCCGCAGAAGAAGATGCAATACGCCGAGATCAGCCACTTCGACTGATTGGTCATGATGATCGCGGCGCGGTCTCCGGGCTTGAAGTCGGCATCCTGGAGCGCACGGCACAATTTGCGCGCCGTCTCCTTAAAGTCGGAGTAAGAGAGCCGAACCTTCTCGCGGTCGCGATCGGCTTCGATCAGGCAGGTTTCATTGGGCCAGCGGTCGAGCGCGGCCGTCAGCGCTGCGCCCAGGCTGGTGTATTGACGAAGATCAAGCATTCAAGCGTTTGTCGTTGTCACAGCCTCGACTGAATCCTCTGCGCCAGCGTGCGAAAATCCGACACGCCCTGCAACTCATAATCCGGCAGTTCAATGCGGAAGTGCTGTTCGAGTCGAGTCAGCAAATCGAGCGCCTGCAGGCTGTCGATGCCAAGCATCTTGAAAAAGTCGCCGTCGGGCGTCAGCTTTTCCCGCGAAACCTTGAAGTGCGCGGCAGCCAAGTTCAGAATTTCGTCAAGCGTTTGATCGGTTGTCGGCATAAACAGCTCACAATCCTTCGGCAGTATCGCTAATCACTAACCACCAATCAACGGGCACAACTCAGGGCAAATACGGCTGCAGCGTTTCATTCTCCACAAATTTCCGCAGCCCTTCTTCGACGGCTGGTTGTGAATACAGGTCGCAAAAAATATCGATTTCCTGTTTCAGCTCTTCATACGGAATTGGCTTGACGAATTTCTTGGCTGCCGCCGTCGTTGCCCGGTCAAATTTTCCAATCTGGCTGGCGGTCGCACGGGCGATGCGCAGGGCCTCGCCTTCGGCAGCAATCTGGCTCACCAATCCGATCTGCTGCGCTTTCATGACATTGAAACTGCGTCCAGTCAGTAATAAATCGCGCACAACCGCATTGCCCAGATCGCGTTTCAGGCGCGGGATTCCGCCGAATCCCGGAATCAAGCCAAGACGCAATTCCGGAAAGCAGAAGCGCGCCATGCGATCCGCAACAATAATGTCGCACACCAGCGCCAACTCGAATCCGCCGCCAAAGGTTACTCCGTGCACAGCCGCGATGGTCGTGATGGGCAGCGCGTCAATCGTGTTCATCACGCGATGTATGCGCTCGAGAAAATCTCGCACCCCGCGCACGGCCTCGCTCTTTCCCAGTTCGCGCGACCGTTCATAAAGTTCACGCAGATCGGCGCCTGCGCAAAAGCCGGCGGGCTGCGCGGAATGAAGTACCAGAGCGTGCGCCTCATTAGCCAGTTCTGGCAGTGCTTTGGCAAAGCCTTCCAGCTCCTCGAGCATCAACGAGCCAATTTCGTTGCACGGCTCACGGTGAAGCGTCAGTTCAACCGCGCCATTCACAATTTGCCATGAAAGCGATCGGCCCTTGTGCCCGGCGATGAAGTTATCGGTCATGCAGTTCGCGCCGCCTGCTCAGCCATAGCCTCACCCGGCGAACCCTGACTCTTGGAGCCCTGACTCTTCGTCGCATCGTACATAGCATCGATCTGTTGCTTGAACCGCTGCGTGATGATGTCGCGCTTCAGCTTCCCATTCGCCGTCAACAAGCCGCTCTCGATGGTGAACGGTTCGTCGATCACGTGAAAGGCCCGCACCTGCTTGTAGTGCGGCAAAGCCGGATTCACCAGATCGAGCGCCTGCTGCACCTTTTCAGGCGCCGGTTTGCCCGTGATCAGGGCTGTTAGGTACCCGCGACCATTCCCCACCACAACCACCTGGCTCGCTCCGGGCAATTGCGCAAGAATCTTGTCCTCGATTGGCTCGGGCGCAATATTGTGGCCCGATCCCAGAATGATCAGGTTCTTGATTCGGCCAATAATCTTCCAATTCCCCTTCGCATCCACTTCGCCCTGATCGCCGGTGTGAAACCAACCATCTCGTAGGACCTTGGCAGTTTCTTCTGGACGCTGCCAATATCCAGGAAAAATATTCGGTCCCCGCACGACGACTTCTTCGTTCTCACCCAGCTTCATTTCAATTCCCGAGATCGCCGGCCCCACGCGTCCCGGAATCACCTCGCCATCCGGATCATCCATCGTGCAGATGGCGGTCGTCTCGGTCAGTCCATAAACCTGCAGCACCGGAATGCCCAGCATCATGAAAAAAAGTTGGGTTTCGACATTCAGTGGCGCCGACCCGCAGATCAATGCCCGCAGTTGCCCTCCGATCATCTTCTTTCGGATCGTCGGGAAGACCGCTTTATTGGCCAGCGCGAGCCAGACTTTATCTCCGGCGCTGCTCTTGCCTTCCTGCTTGCGCACCCACGCGCCTTTGGCCTTGCTATACATTTTCAGCGCCACGCCGCCCGTTTTCCAAAGTTGCTCGTCAACTGCCTTGCGCATACGCTCGAGCAGCGCGGGAACATTAAGGAAATAATCGGGCGAGGCCGTGCGCATGTCGCCCGCAATTTTGCCGAGGTCGGTGTTCAGGCTCAGTTTCGACCCACGCAGCATGCAGGTCAGAAGCAGAATCCACGAACCGGCAAAACAGAAGGGCAGATAGTGAAAAACGGAGTCTTGCGAAAAAGTGTCTTGCGCTGCGGCTTTCTTCGCCGGCTGGGATTTCATCAGCTGATCGAGCCGCCCCGAGGTACAGCCGAGCATGTGCTCGATATTGCCCGCGCTCAACGTCACGCCCTTGGCTTCGCCCGATGTACCCGAGGTGTAGATAATGGCAACCACATCTCCATCAGCAATAGTCGAGTCATCATTTTCCGCAGGCTCGCGCCCTTCCGAAAATACGTTCTCGAAAAGAAAACATGGCGGCGCCTCAGGCCATTCTTTGCCGATGGCGTCGGCCAGCGCCTGCTCGCCACAGGCAATTACTGCCGGGCCACAATCCTTCATCATCGCGACCAGTTCTGCCGCCGCTTGCCGAGCATATAGCGGCACCGCGATCAGCCCCTCGGCAATGAGGGCCAAATCCATCGCTACCCACTGAATGGAGTTGTGCGCCAGAAGAGCGCAGCGGTCGCCCTTTTTCAGGCGCAAGCGCCGCAGATAGGCGCGCGCGATCCGCACCTGCGCCAGCAGTTGTTGCCCGGTCACGGCCGCCGACGGCCCGTCGCGCAGTTCCTGAAGCACGACCGAGGACGGGCGCTCTTGGAGCCGCGAAAAAATCTGGTTCAAAAATGACATCGCTTCCCGTTCCGTTTCAGCTTGTGGATGGCAGTGGATTGAAGCCGCTCACTTCGTAATGCTCCGCGCGTTCGGCATAGTGCGATAAGAGCGCTTGAGCCTTCGCGGAAATCACCGGCGTTTCATAGTTCTCTCCGGCGAAGGAGCGAACCTGTTCCAGGGATTCGAAATACACCATCGTCATGAATTCAGTTTCGTTCTCGCGATCCCGGCGCAACAATTGATATCCGCGAAAACCTTGCTCCAGAAGCTCCTCCGCTAAGCGCGGAAATAACTCCTTTTGAAGGTAATGATCGTACATCGGAGCATTTTCGCGCTTCGTCCAACCTCGCCACACCCGGCAAACCATTTTCTGGCGTTCCTCTCTACGCGTAGGCCTTCACCAGCTCATGCAATCCATTGCTCATCCGCGGAAGATAATCCTCCCAGCTCCACTCACCGCGCCGCGTGGGAAATTCCGGATAGCGGCGCTGCACCTCTTCCTCAAAATAAACGCCCATGCGCGCCATCAATTTCAAGTTACGCACCACCGTGCGCGCGATGCCATCCGCAATGCGCTCACTATCGCGATCCAGAATTTCGAGCGCCGCCAGCGTCCGCTCCGCCAGGTCCGGGTCATCCACCTGCATCAACAATTCCCTTTGCCCGCGCTCGTTCATCAGATTGCGAATGCGCTCATCCATCGTGATTCCGGCCGATGGCACCAGCGCCGGCATCGAGGTCACAATTCCGTGATAGCGGGACGATACCATCAACCGGCAAGCGCGCAGAATGCTGACCAACTCGTACATGTTGTAGTCTTCCGACGTCAGGACGGGCACGCCACCAAGCTTCTCTGAGATCCGCCCGCAGGGACGCGCGTCCAGCCGTTCAGTCGCTACCATGATCACGAAAACATTTCTCTTCTGGCGGAAGGCTGCGACCGCCTTCGCGATCGAGCTCAGATAGTGCTCATAAGCCCGGTCCGCTTCCGGCCCCGCGTTATGGAAATAGGGCCCGCGGTAATGGCTGTCTTTGTAGGCTCCGGTCAAGCTGTGCAGCGCGGCTTTCGCCATCGAGGCCTTTACCGGCCATTCGAACGGATTGATGGGACACACCACCAGCACTGGCGTCGTTCCATCCCAGCCGACCTCTCGCAACGCCTTGTTCCCGTACTCCGCTCCGAACGGCTCAAACGTCCAGGCCGTATCGGTTCCGAGTTCGGTGGGAACTCCCAGCTCGCGCAGAATCTTTCGTGACTCTTCGTTTCTTGTAATAACCAATGACTCCTTGCAAAAACGTGCGCACATTTTCGCCACAATCGGATCCATCTGTCCCGCCTCAGCGCCATAGCCAACTGAGAGCTTATTCTCCGCAGACGCAATCCCCAAAGAGCCGATCATCATGGTTGCCAGCGCATTGGCGAACTTCGATTTGAACATCGATCCTTCGCACGCTACCACGCCATGATGCTTGGGAACCTCCTTCGCCAGAAATGGCGGAAAGATATCGGGAAGCCTCACCTGCGACGTGCCTTCAAAATAGCCGCGCGAGCGATCGAAATTAAACGTCATCATCGTTAATTCGACTCGCTCAGGGCCCAAAATCGTTCGTACCTGCCGCAGCATCTCCTCGACCCGCACATCGGACCCGGTATTGCGCGTGCCGTTGTATCCGGCAAAAAGCAGCTTCAGTTTCTCGCCCGGCTTCCACGGCTCGCCGCGCCCCATCATCCACTGCAGCTTTCGGGTTTCGATGATGCCCGAGACCCACGCTTCCAGGACGAAGTCCATCATGCGGCAGAGCCCCCCGCCTTGGTGGCGGCCGGCCACGGTTGATATGGATAGGTGAAATCGTGCTCGCGGCTGAATCGTAACAAAGGAAAACTGTACTGCGAAAATGGGACCGGTTTGCGTCCCAGTTCGGTGGTCACGCGCGTGTTATCGAACACCGTGTTCCAGGTCAGATAGGGCAGAAAAACCTTCATCAGCGAAGCCCCATGTCCCACCTGGCCCTTCCGATTGGCGAGCATATTTATAGCAGAACTGAACGGGTTCTCGAGAACGGGCATGAACAATGGCGGCCGCGTGTTTTGGGCGGCAGCCAATGCTTTGGTCAGTTCGCGGAACGTCTGCGAATCGTTCCCCGAAGAAAGATGGTAGGTATCGTGCGCTGGATTCTCTTTCATGTGCAAATCCGCAATCGCTCCCGCCACGAAGTCGACATTCACAATATCGATCTTGTCGTGCGCGCGAAACGGCAGCACCTTCAATCCCGCCAGGAACACAAATGCGCGCACCATGTCGAACTGCGTTGTCTGCGCGTAACGGCTATCACCCAGCACGATGCTGGGGCGGAAAATTGTCAGCGGCACATCCGGCAGCAACTCTCGCAGCATGTGCTCACAGAATTTCTTTGTTCTCGCATACGGATCGTAATCCGACCGATCCCATTCAATCGCGCGATCTTCGGTCACGATTTCATGCGAGCGCTTGCCCGCCACCGCCACCGTGCTCACATTCGAAAATCGCCGCAAGCCGTGGTAATACTGCGACCGCCGCGCCAATTGGACAACTTCGAGCGTCCCGCGCAAATTCACGTTGAGGCAGGCTTTTTCGGACTTCCGATTCAGCGAAGCTGCGCAGTGAATCACTGAATCGGTGGTATGCACCAGCCGGTCGTACTCATCGCGGTCCAAGCCGAATTGCGGCGAGGTGAGATCGCCGCGAAAAATTCGGATCTTCGCCTGCAAATATTCGTAGAAGGCAGGGAACGGCAGATGGAGTTGCATCGACTCCCACAGGCGTAGCTCAGCCTCGCGAGCATCGCGGCCGCGCACCAGCAGGTTCAGCGTCGCGTCGTGCTGGCTCAGCAGGTTGGCGGCGACATGTGCGCCGATGTAGCCGGTCGAACCGGTCAGGAATATCGCCACGTCGCTCCGTTCGTCCCCGTTTTGACGCGATTCACATTTTCGTCCGCCGCAGACGTGTCCTCAACAAACTCATCCGAACCTGCTCTGTGGGCTGCATCTGGCATCGGCAAAACTCGCGGCTCGCGCGCTTCCAGCGGACGACCTTCAATCAAGGGATAGGTCCATCGCCTCAGCGCCGGAATGTGAATCTCGATCCAGTACTCCCACCAATCAAGCCCGGCGGTATCGTACCCGAAGGTCTCTCGCTCGTCCTCCACCAGCGCCTGCGACAGCTTCTCAACATTATCCGCCACAAAATCGTGCTCGTTTTGCAGTATGAACGGCTCGAACAGTTCGATCAGTTTCTCCACCCGCTCCAGATTGCGTTCCGTTTTCGCCAGCGGCTTTCGCACCGTCAGGGGAGACATGATCGCCTGGATTCGCCTGACCATCATCCGCTGCGCCGGAGCCGACATGCGGTTATAGCGCGCCTTGGATACGGAAATCGCATCCATGCGCAGGCGCAGCCAGTTTTCCAGGCCTTCCTGCGCGCGATAGTGCTTGCGATGGCCGAGCGAGGTCAGCTCAATCGATCTCCCCATGTCGCAGGGATTGGTGACCGACGTCGCCAGCTGATACAGCGGATCGTGCCGCCGCTCCACCAGCGCCGCCGCAATCAGCGTCATACCCGCGCAAACCGCGTCGACGGGAATGATGTCCAACCGCTTGCGCTCATTCGAAGGCAACTGGCGAAACGCCGTACCCAACAAATACGACAGCGACGCCGAGGTATTGATGCCCTCATTCCAACCGCGAAATGGTTTTTCCACCGAGGTCTCAACGATGGCCGGCCGCACGATGGCAATCGGCAGACCCGCCCCGTGTTTCGCGATGAGCGACTCGGCCAAACTCTTTGTATAGGTATATGTATTTGGCCAGCCCAGATTGTTGGCGCGCTTCTTCCCTTCCTCGGTCAGGAAATTTTTCAGCCAGCGCACGCGGTTCTTTCGAATCTGATTTTCGAGCGCGGCCCCGCTCAGCCCTTTTGCCGCGTGTTCCTTTTCCAGCGCCTGCTTTCTGAGTTCCCCCGTAACCTCAGGGCCCTCCGCCCGCGCTTCGGCGGACTCAACCAGGTCGTGCAGTTCGCCCCATTCTCTTTCCGCATCGAACGCCGGTACACCCGCCGGAGTGTAGTTTGGCCGCACGCGCTCGCCCACCCGGCCATCGCGCTGTCCGGCAACATAGCAGGTCGAAAGATGCAATAGCGCCGCGTGATCCGACGCGCGAATGAATTCGACCAGGTGATAGGCCGAATCGACGTTCACCGCCAGAGCCTCCCGCAGATCGGGGTTGAAGTCGGTAAGCCCGGAGCTGTTCACGATGAGATCCAGTTCCCGGCCGAGCCTCGCAGCCACCTCCGCATCCAGTCCGATTTCCGGCTGCGAGACATCGCCCTCCACAACCTCGACCTTCTCCGCCAGCAATGCTCCAAGCTGAGCGCCATATTTTTCAAACAACGGATCGAAAACCGGCGACTCCTCTATCATCTTCGCAAAGCGCTTTTCCCCGGGACTCGACTTTTGCCGGCGGATCAGCAGGTAAAGCTTCCCGATCTTGGGAAGATCCAAGAGCGCATTCGCCAGCCATACTTTTCCAATAAATCCCGTCACCCCGATCAGCAGAATCCGCTTTTCGGCCAGCGCCTTCCGCACCGAAAGCCGCTCCGGATGCCGCGTCTCGTCGAAATACACGATGGGCCTGACGGGTGGCACTTCGACTCGCACCGCGGGCACAATAGCCGAAGCCAGCGCCTTCGGTCCGCGCAACCCCAGCGCACGCACCCACCTCGCCGGGCTTTGCTGCCCATCCGGTCCGGCTTCGCGGATGCGCGCAAAAATTCCTCGTGGACGGATCACTGGGCTCAGCAGACGTCCGGTAGCCACGCCATCCCGAAAGTCGAGCCGGTTGGCAATGATCCAGCGCACGCCCAGATGTCGCGCCAACGGACGCATGACATGATCCAGGCCCTGGCTGACAAGGACCACTTCTGCCCCGGTGGCCAGCAGGGCCTTCAACTGCCTCACGCCTTCCGGCTTCAGCAGCGGCCTCAGCTTGTATTCAAACTCTTCTTCCCCGAGCAAATCCAGCCGGTCGCGCGATATCCCGCGCAGCACGGCATGCACAATCCGGGTCGCCGCTTTCCGGTTCGCCGCATAAAGAAATGGACGCATCACCGCCATCAGCAACACCAGGCTCCGGCGCACGATGCGTGCGATGTAGGTTTGGCTGTTCCAGGTAAAAAAGGCGATTGGGCGGATCGTAGTCAGCTCGAGCAGGCTGCCCTCTACTCGCCAATACACAGGCGACGAGGGTCGCGGTCGCGCAGAGGGCGTTGGGAGAGATGCCCGAGTCCCGGTCGATCGCACCGCGTCGACCGCAGGTTTCCCATTCCCATCCACGAGATTGTCGATAGGCTCCACGAGTGAGTAATCGCCTCTGCCGGGGCCGCAATTCCCTCCCGGGCATACCCAGCGAACCCGGCCGGCCAGCCGGAATTCCTTATTTTAACCTCTCTGTCACAATCGGAGAACCATAAGCATTTCCCCGACAAACTGCCTCCCAGGTCATAGGTAGCCGGCCTGGTTGCTGGTAAAATTGCCGGCTGAGAAACCGCAATTTCCCCAGGGTTATAGGATCACCAGGTTATAGGGATCTGGTTCATAGAGATCCACTGCGGTTAGTATCTATCACGGCTGTTGCTCGTATCCCGGAGACATAACTGTCATGGCCTTCAAAGATACTCTGCTTTCCGAGTTCGATATGGAAATGGATAACACGCGCCGCGCGCTGGAGCGCGTGCCCGATGGCAAGTTTGGCTGGAAGCCGCACGAGAAGTCCGGCACGCTCGGCTGGATGGCCACCCACATCGCCACCATCCCTCACTGGGCGAAGATGACCATGGAGCAGGAGTCGCTCGACTTGTCGCCCGCCGGAGGGTCAGAGTTTGTGCCGCCCAAGGCGGATACACGCAAAGAGCTGCTCGATCTGTTCGACAAGAATCGCGCCGAGGCGCGTGCGGCGCTGGCCGGTGGCGACGACGTGTCCTACGCGAAGTCGTGGGCGCTCCTGATGGGTGGGCGCGAACTCTTTCGCGAGCCTCGCTCGGCTGTGCTCCGGCGCATGGTGTTCAACCACATCATCCACCATCGTGGGCAGTTGACCATGTATCTGCGCTTGCTCGATGTGCCGGTGCCGGCGCTGTATGGGCCGTCAGCGGACGAACAGAAGTTCTAGAGCGGTCTGTATCCATACACTCTTCCGCAGACGTCATGCTGAGTGCAATGGATCATCCGCCGAATGCGGGTGATTCACGAAGTCGGAGGATCCCTATTCCCTAAGCGACCACCAGGGGATCAGTGCCCGCGCGCCAAATCGCGAATCTGGTTGAGATACCCCACATAGATGGGAATCGGGATATCCGGCGAATCCCCGTCATTCAGAAAGTGCGACAGCCGAACCTCCATCGGAATCGAGCTGATCACTTCGCGGAATCGCGCCATCTTCAAATACTTCACCCGCCATATCTCCAGCATCAGCGACCGAAACTCCTCGCTGATGAAGCCCATCTTGCGGTCGCCGAGATAGACTCCGTCAAAGTGTTTCGCGGCGAGGTTTTGCCGGATGGGATCGTCTGGCGGAGAAAATGTGTAGACAAGGTGATACACATCCGCCAGGTCGCCCCACAATACTTTCTCTTCAAACGCGGTGAAGCGAAATGAGGTCGCGCCGCGCTCTTGAGCCGCACGAGCGTGTTCGCTTGTATTGGGAGCCTGCTTTCCCAGCTCGGCGCGAAACCATCCCAGACGTTCCTTGGTCAGGTTGTGGCGCAGGAACTCGATTGCGTAAGCGTTTGGCAAATAGATCGCTGGGTCGCGGTCCAGGCGCGCCAGCCACGGACTCCAATCCCTTTGCTCGAGCAAACCCATCAGACTGTTGAGATCAGCCACCGTTACATCGGGGTGATACTTCACAGCCTGCCAGAAATGCTCGGTGGAGTCGTAGGTCGCGCCAAAGAGAACGATTCCCTCTTCAAGCGGATACCAGTTCGAGAGCACCCGGCCCGGAATCGAAGGCGAAGCGCTCCAGCAATTCAGGGAATGTTTCCACTTTTCCTGCACCGCGAGAAATGCGTCCCCATAGCCAGGCGGAACTGTCTCTTTCACTTGCGCAAGCGCCATTCGCAACTCGTCACTCGTATGCGTCACCAGCGTTTCCAGCGGACGCTCGTCATCCATGGAAATCACCCGGCTCTCGATTCCCCTCCGCAACAACTCGGCGGCCAACTGCTTGCGCTGTTCCGAAGTCAGCCCTCCGGGAACCTCCCAGCGTCTGGTCTGCGCATCGATATAGGGAAACAATTCCGCCAGCGATTTGAACTCGATGAAGCCGTGCACAGCAAACGTTACAGGGTGCCCATTCTTGACAAATACGGTCGAGGGAGTGACAAGCGCTTGAAGGGAGATCTGTTGTCCCTGAAGCGTTGCGGCTCCGCAAAGGCCGTAGACAAGGACCGCCATCATCAGCAGACGCGGCGCGCAATGCACACTTCCAGGACGCGTTCGCAAAGACCTTTCCTCCCTGACTGTTAGTTTTCGCCGGGCGATTTCGCCGTTTTCGTCAACCATCATGCCGCCCGTTCAACCCAGCAAACATCCCAGTACTTGCCAAACTTCCGCCCGTTTTCGCTGAATACTCCGACAATTTTGAATCCAAATCGTTCGTGGATCGCCGCGGTTGCTGGATTGGGCAACGCATATCCCGCAACGAAACGATGAATATCTTCACCCCGTAGCGCCTCAAACAGCGCCGCATAGAGACTCTTTCCGATTCCCTTTCCTACCGCATCTGGGGCGCAATAAATGGTCGTCTCCACGGTCGTTTCGTAGGCCGCCTTGGGGCGAAAGCGCGTCGTGCCGGCATAGCCCATGACATCGCCGCCGCTTGCGGCGACCAGCAAGCGATAGCGCCCGGTCGTGGCAAACTGCGCAAACCAGCCTTCGCGCCGTTCCACCGTATAAGGCTCCACATCAAACGTCACGGGCGTATTCACCACGTAATAGTTGTAAATCTCGGTCAGCCGCGGTAGGTCACGTGGTTCCGCAAACCGGACTTGGACCTCACTCATCGTCTTCCTCCAAAGTGGCAGGGTTTCGCTAGCAGGGCTCGCGAGACGGAATGAATCAGAGATTGTATGGTAATCCGCCTGGTGACGAATCGCATCGCGTATAGTCAGTCGACTGGATTCCCGCGACGACTGTGGAGATCAGGTCGCGGAACTCACCTGATGAACGCTCTCACCCTTTTCGGCCTCTTTGCCGTCACGGCGATGCTGGTCACCTACGCGCTCGAGGCGCGCAGTCCGTGGCTCATTCTCGCGTTCGCCGCTTCATGCGCGCTCGGGTCCATCTACGGATTCCTGCAAGGCGCATGGCCATTTGGGTTGGTGGAAGCGATCTGGTCAGGAGTCGCTGCACGTAGATGGTATTTGGCGACACGCAGGTTGCCGCCATCATCGGGCAGTGACCCATTGGGCAAGTAACCCAATGATTCAATGATTCAACGATTCGACGATTGAATGATTCAATGACCCAATGACTTCACTTTCGCCGCATAGTGTTCTGTGCCCAGAAAGTGCAGCGAAACGTAGGGTTCGTTGCCGACGACCCAACTGTCATGTCCGGGCGGACCGGGCGGAATATAAAAGAGCATGCCGGCGCGCAGCTCATGAACCTTACCATCCTCCATGGCCGCGGTGGCGCAGCCGGAAACAACGAGTCCAACGTGTTCGACGTTACAGCGCGTCGCGCCGACGCTCGGACCGACGTGGAGCGACCATTTCCATCCCGGCTCGTAGATGGCGCGGCCGATGGTCATGCCTCCGAGGCGAACCAGTTCGAATCTTCCCTTTTCGAAGGTTCGCACTTCATCGGGATGATCGAAGCGCTTGAGGATCACGTCGAGACTCGGTGTCATTCGGACCCCTCCGGCTAACCATTCGCTTACTTGTACTTCTTCTTGAAGCCATTCCTGTCATTCTTTACCGTAATCGTTCCATTCGACTCGGCTGTCACCGAAATGGATTTGCCCGCACACTTCTCGTTAAGGTTAGCGATGAAGTTCGGGGCGACGTTGTGGTCCTTGCCATTGTCCATCGCATAGTGAAGCTGCCAAAGGTCGGCGAGGCCAGGAGCATCGTGCACGATCTGCCACGCGTCAGGGCTGCCGCCTTTGTGCGCGCCGTTGTCCATGATAGCGACTCGGGGATGGATGGCATTGACCAGGGCGCGTGGGTTCGACTGGTTGAAGCCATGGTGTGTAACGACAAACAGGTCGACGGTTCCGAGCAGGTTTCGCGGACAGGCGAGGGCGAGTTCCTTTTTCTTGCTCAGGTCGCCGAGATCCAGAACGCGCAGCTTGCCGAAGGTGATCATCACGCCGACGGAGCGAGCATTCTCTGAGTTGTCGTCCGGTGGCGCGGGTTCGCTCGAGCAGAAGGGATTCGGCTGCCCTGCGCCGGGCAAGGCATCCTGCACGGTTTCGCCATCGGAGCTGACGACCTCTACATCGAGGCCGGTAATTGGGATATGGTCGCCGGGTTTGACTGTCAGGCGCTTCGCGGCCTGCGCGACCTTCTCATACGCGGCGAAATTGGCGCGAGTGTCGGCTGAATCTTCGCGATTCGGTCCGTGATCGATAAATGTGCCGACCTTGATGCGGTCAGCCAGTTGCGCCACGCCACCGACGTGATCGGCGTGATAGTGCGTGATCAGGACGTAGTCGAGTTTCGTAATGCCTAGTTGCTTTGCTGCGGCGAGGATTCGGTCGGCATCGCGGCCGTTGGGCGTCGCCCAACCGGTATCGATCAGGAGAGATTGCCCCGACGGCGCGACAAAGAGCGTAGCCTGACCACCTTCGACGTCGACAAAGATCGCGCGTAGGGACGCACCGCCCGCGCTTGCAGCAAGCGATATGAGCAGGATGAGCGCGCGCAGGGCTGTTTTCATGGCGAGCATGGGTTGTCTTGGGCAGAAACGTGGTTCAAGTGTAGCGCAGGACACCGCGCACTCTAAGCTCGCGAAAAAAAGGCCGCTCTCGTGAGCGGCCTCCGTCTTTACCTGATAGCTGATGGCTGAGAGCTAGTCTCCCGCCACCGGCTCGGCGATGTCTTCGGTTTGCTTCGCCGGTTGAATGCCGTGCAGACCGTTACCGTTGCCGTGCGAGTGACCATTGCCATTGGTTTTCGAGGCGATCGCGCCCAGTGGAATGAATCCGGCGTCGTTCGAGGTTGCCGGTTTCTCTTTCAACACGACTTCGCGGTAGAGCTGCGCCATGCGGGCGTCGTAAGCCGCGTCATTTTTCTTCGCACCCCGCGCCTCGTCGGCCGACTTCTGCGCTGTCGCCAG
>DATJNC010000033.1:0-13444 GCA_035508395.1 Terriglobales bacterium
GCTCCCGAATAATCAGAACGACTTTATTCTCTCAGCGCTCTCTGCGTTCTCCGCGGTGGAAGGTTTTGACGTTTGTCTTTGGCGCACCGCGATTCTCCCCGTGTCTCCGTGGTGAGAACGAGGCTGTGAAATACTAAGGAAGTTCTCGGCGAACTCGGCGTCTCGGCGGTAAATGAATTTGTCTTCCTCTTTCCAAATCGATAACGTGCGCGTCGGCTCGGGCGATTTGTTCCTGATTGCGGGTCCGTGCGTGATCGAGAGCGAAGACCACGCGCTGCGCATGGCGGAGATCATCAAGGGCGTGGCGCGCTCGCTCAATTTTCCTTTCATCTTTAAGGCTTCGTATGACAAGGCGAACCGCACCTCCATTCGGAGTTTTCGCGGGCCGGGGATGAAGGAAGGTCTGCGAATTCTAAAGAAAGTGAAAGATGAAGTGCACATTCCGGTGCTGACGGATGTGCATCAGGCGGTTGATGTAGCGGCGGTGGCCGAAGTCGTGGACGTGTTGCAGATCCCGGCATTCCTTTGCCGACAAACCGATCTTGTTGTCGCGGCGGCGCTGAGCGGCAAGCCGGTGAATATCAAGAAGGGACAGTTCGTTTCACCGTGGGACATGAAACACGCCGTCGAAAAATGCCGCGATGCGGGCAATAGCCAGGTGTTTCTCACGGAGCGTGGTTCGTCATTCGGATATAACAACCTGGTGGTGGATATGCGGTCGCTGGCGATCATGCGCAAGTTTGCGCCGGTGGTTTTTGATGCGACGCACTCGGTGCAATTGCCTTCGGCCTCGCATGGCGACGAAGATGGACCCGCCGTGAGCGGCGGACAGCCGGAATTTATTCCGGTGCTGTCGCGGGCTGCGGTCGCTGCTGGTGTAGATGGCGTATTCATGGAAGTGCACGACAATCCAAAAGAGGCCAAGAGCGACGGCGCGAACGCATTGGACACGCGAAATCTGCGCGCAGTGCTCAAAGAGTTGCTGGCTGTGCGCAAGGCAATTGAAGCGGCACACGCGACACCTTAGTTAATTGCAGATTGTAGATTGCAGATTGAAGAAGTTGAGGCGCTTTGCGGCGTGAGGAGACGATGCGCAGCGAGTCGAAGGATCTCTGCCATTCACCTCTGCCCTCCAACGTCTGGCTTCCTGAATCTGTTACTATTCCCGCCACATCTGTATCTCATCGCGTATGCACATTGGGGTCTCGATTGCGGGATTCGTTCTCATCTTCATTATTCTGCTCGACGCGTTTGAAACCGTCGTGCTGCCGCGTCGCATTCAACGCCATTGGCGCTTTACCGCATTGTTCTACAGAGTGACATGGGTTCGATGGACACAGATTTCACAGCACATTAGAAAAGCAAGTCGGCGCGAAGGCTTTCTCGCCTATTACGGCCCGCTCTCGCAGATCCAGCTATTAGGCTATTGGGCGTTTGGATTGATCTTCGGGTTTGCCTGCGTCCAGTACGGATTGGGCGAACACCTGCAAATCACCGCCAATGAGCCTGTCACGTTTGGCAAGCTGCTCTATCACAGCGGTGAGACGTTTTTCACGCTCGGCTATGGCGATATCGTCCCGAGCAATGCGATGGCGCGTGCGCTTTCGGTATTCGAAGCGGGAATGGGCTTCGCTTTCCTCGGCGTCGTGGTTGGATATCTTCCCGTCCTGTACAACTCGTTTGCGGCGCGCGAGACGGAGATTTCGCTGCTCGACGCGCGCGCAGGTTCGCCGCCAACGGCCGCGGAATTCTTGAATCGGCTAGGATGCTGTCCCGACCAAAGCGTGATTGATGGAATCTTTCGCGACTGGGAGCGTTGGTGCGCCGATCTTCTGTCGAGCCACATTTCGTATCCGGCGCTGCTCTTCTTCCGCTCGCAGCACAGCAATCAATCCTGGCTAAGCGCATTGACGGTGATGCTGGATGTAACGTCTTTAGTCGTCACCGGAGTAGATGGGATTCATCCTGAACAGGCCAAGCTGACCTTTGCCATGGCGCGGCATGCGGCGGTCGACCTGGCTCAGGTGGTTAACGCCCGATATGACCCGCACGCTCCCGACAGGATTTTCCCCGATGGACTGGTTCGATTGCGGAAAGAGCTGTTGGTGCATGGAGTAAGGTTCGACGACGGCGACGATGTTTGGGAACGGCTGGCGGAGTTGCGTATGCTCTATGAACCGTATGTCCAGGCAATGAGTGTGCGCCTGCTATTTACGCTTTCTCCGTGGATGGCAACGGATCGCCGGAAAGACGACTGGCAAGCGAGTCCGTGGGATCAGGCGATTCAGGCCCGCGCGCTGGAGCGGCCGACACGGCACGCGGTAGAAGACCACTTCTAAGATTGAGTCATTTAATCATTCAATCATTTCGTCATTGAGAAATCACGAGCGCAAAAACTCCAAGGTGAGGGCCCAGGATTGCTTGGCGGAATGAGGCTCGTAAGCAGCGCGCTCGTCGCAGAAAAATCCGTGGTCGGCTTTGGAGAATTCTGCATTCACGAAGTTTTTCTGCGCGGCCGTCAAGGCGTCTGCGGTTGATTTGCGAAGTTCAGGCGTGATGTGCTTGTCCAGTCCTCCCCAAACGAGCAGCAGCGGTGCTTGCTGTCGCGGAGCACGATCGAGTAAGGCGGGAGCGATTCCGCCTCCATAAAACGAGACCGCGGAGTGAAGCGCAACGACGCTGTTGGCGATGAATGAGGTTCGGCCTCCCAGACAAAATCCAATACATGAAATCTGACTGGCATCGACATTCTTGTTCGAGCGCAGCCAATCGTAAGCGGCGCGGATGTCGTTTTCCAAATTCGCCGGGGTTATCGCCTGAATGTGCGGCATGACGGAAGGAAAGTCCGTGTAAGCAACCTCGAAGCCTGCGGGCGCGGTGCGGTGAAACAGTTCTGGTGCGATGACGACATAACCTTCGCGGGCGAAGCGGTCGGCAACGTCGCGAATATGGTGATTAACGCCGAAAGCTTCCTGGAAAAGAAGCAAGCCCGGATGCTGCCCCGATTGCTCGGGAGCGGCCGCATAGGCGGTCATGCGAGTGCCGTCGGCGACCGATAGTTCGACCTTTTCTTTTGCAATTACGGGCTGGTTCATAGCGGATCTGTTTCACCCCTTCCAGCACTCTAGCAGCCTTCTGTTAACATTTCTCGTTCATGAGAAATATTGGAGAGAATGTCGTGCGCATTGAGGCCGAGGCCTTGCGCGCACTCGCCGATCGGCTTGCCGGCCCGATGTCCCACGCGTTCGAACGCGCACTCGATCTAATGTTTCGATGTCAGGGCCGGATCGTCGTCACCGGGATGGGGAAGAGCGGGATCATCGCCCGGAAGATCGCGGCGACGTTGAGTTCGACGGGATCGCCAGCGCTGTATCTGCATCCGGTGGAGGCGCGGCATGGCGATCTTGGAATGATCGTGCGCGGAGATGTGGTGCTAGCGCTTTCAGCGAGCGGTGAGACGGAAGAGATTTTGAGTTTGCTGGCGACGATCAAACGGCTGCAGGTGCCGCTGATAGCGATGACGTGCGACGAACCCTTCAACGGAAGCGCGGACAAGGGTGTCCGCGCCACGCGAACATCAACTTTGGCGGTGGCTTCGGATGTCGCACTCGATTGCTCGATCTCGAAAGAAGCTTGTTCGCTGGGGCTGGCGCCGACCGCCTCGACCACGACGATGCTGGCACTCGGCGATGCGCTGGCAGTCGCACTCTCAGAAAAGCGCGGGTTCAAGGAAGAAGACTTTGCCAATCTGCATCCGGGCGGCAAGTTGGGCAAGCGGTTAGCGAAAGTCGAGTCACTCATGCATTGGGGAGATGCGATTCCGCGAGTGTCTCCGAAGACGAAGATGCCAGATGTGATTTACGAGATGTCGCGCAAGAAGCTTGGCGTGACCACAGTGATTGAGGATGACCGACTGGTTGGTGTGATCAGTGACGGCGACTTGCGACGATTGCTTGAGCAGCAAGGGAAAGACGCGCTCGACTTGCAAGCGCAGGATTGCATGACGCGCACTCCGAAGACGATTGCCCCCGAGGAATTTGCAACAATGGCACTGGCGCGAATGGAAGAGATGAAGATCACATCACTAGTGGTAGTGGATGCGGAGCGGAGAGTGCGCGGGGTGGTGCATCTGCATGATTTGTGGGGAACGGAGATGATGTAGCTTAGCGAGTCATCGCGCGATCGGGTGACCTCGCCATCGAATCTGTGAAGATCGGCCTTTCAGCGGGAAAGCAGCGATATTGAATGCCGCGGATTTCACGTACCATACTCCCCCGAATCAGGAAATCGATTGAAGAACGCGGGCTGTGGGTAAGCATCGGCCGCAGCGTGCTGCTTCCAATTCATTTGCTCCGGGAGTATCGGCAGAACCGCACTCTCAAGCCCGCACGGCTGCACGACAGCTTTGACCAGGAGCATGGCCTTGATACAGCCGGTGAGCATAACGGCTGGACCTACCTGAGCGACCTGGAAATTCCGAGCAAAAACTGGATTCATGGGAACAATTATGCGGCGATCGAGCCGACGCGCTTTCGGGCGGCGATGGCGAAATTGCCGGTGCGGCTGGAAAACTTTGTGTTTGTCGACTTCGGATCGGGCAAGGGAAGGGCACTGGTGATGGCGGCCGAGTTTCCGTTCAAGCGAATTGTGGGTGTGGAGTTTTCGCCGGAACTGCATGCGGTGGCGCAAACGAATATCCAGAAGTACGAGTCCTCAAAGTACGAGTCTCTGAATAGTCACGGCGCGGAGGACGCATCGGAACGGCGCATCGAATCGGTTTGCATGGATTTTCTTGATTTCCCTTTAGAGGCTGAACCTTCGGTCCTTTTTCTTTTCGACCCTTGCGACGAGTACGTTCTTGGCAAACTGCTGGCGAGGATGGAAGAGTCGTTGCGGATGCATCCTAGAGAAGTCTATCTGCTGTATGCGGCACCGACGTCGGCGAAAGAGCAGATGCTCGATACGGCGCCGTTCTTAACGAAAATCGAGAAGAACTCAGACTACAGGTACAGCGTTTATAGGAATTCCTAGGGATACGGCGGCTATTCCTGAGGGACCGCGGGCGAGGCGGCCCCGCGACACAAGTTATAAGACCCCAGCTATTCGAGTACGAAGATATTTTTCTTTGCGCACATGTCTTTCAGGATCTTCGGCCACACGGTGACGCTGACCTCGCCAAGATGCGCCTTTCTCAGCAAGAGCATCAGAGTGCGAGATTGACCGATACCGCCTCCAATCGAAAGCGGCAGTTCATCGTTGATGATTGCCTTGTGATAGGGGAACTGCAGATTGCCCGTCAGGTTTGCCATTTCGAGCTGGCGGCGGAGAGTGTTGGCATTGACGCGGATGCCCATGGAGCTGAGTTCGTGGCGGCGCTTTGTAACCGCATTCCAGACCAGGATGTCGCCGTTCAGGCCATGAGTATCTTTCTTAGTTTCATTCCTGGTGTCGCTGATCCAATCGTCATAGTCGGCGGCGCGGTTCTCGTGTGGGAAACCATCTTTAAGAGGCCAGCCGATGCCGATGATGAAAATTGCCGGGTGCTTCTGAAGAATTTCGGTCTCCCGCTGTTTGCGCGGCAGCTTGGGAAACATTTCGAGAATCTCTTCCGCGTGGAGGAAGGTGATTTCTTCAGGGAGGTTGGGGAAACGTGGGTCACGCAGGACGGGGAACATATCCTGCGCGAACTTTTCGGCTCCGACCAGCACGCGCCAAATTTTGCGGACGATGTCTTTCAGGAAGGCGAGATTGCGATCGCCCGCGTTGATCACGCGCTCCCAATCCCACTGATCGACGTAGGCGGAGTGATCGTGGTCGAGGAAGTAGTCCTTGCGCACGGCTCGCATGTCGGTGCAGATGCCTTCTCCGGGCTGGCAATCGAACTCTTTAAGGGCGACACGTTTCCATTTGGTGGCGGCCTGAACGACTTGGGCATCGATGGGATGCTGGTTGCGGTCGTTCGAAATGTGGAAACCGATCGGCGTGCGGGAGCCATCGCGGTCAAGCATGTCATTCACGCCGCTGTCGATGTCGACAATGAGAGGGACTTCGACGCTCATCAGTCGAAGGGTCTGACAAAGATTGTCTTCGATGTAACGCTTGACCTCGAAGATGGCATGTTGAGTTTCACGCCGGTCGAGCAAAGACCGATAGTCGTTGGGCAGCATGCGCTCGAGTTCCGCGTAGTTGCCAATGCCGGGGCCGGCGAGATCGGCTTTCTTGTCGTAAGTAAGGGTTGGCATAAGTCCTTCGGCGGATGGAATGAAGATCGACATACCTATCGACTACGCCGATCCGGCGCGTCGGGTCAGTGACGCTGGGCACAGGAGAGGGTGAGCGAAGCAGCTGCTAGCCGGTGGCTTCCAGCTCAAACGTGTTGGTATCGTCGCGACAGTCGCGCGAGACACCGCTTCCCGATGACGGCAAGCCGCGAATCGGAAAGGGCTGAGGGCTGCTTCTAGTGGCAGAAGCGTTGCAGTTTTGGCGGAGGGGGCGTAGGAAGATCGTCGAACTCGCCGTCCCAGCCCGAGCAGCCGCGGGAGGTGACGGCGCGGACAACAAGTTGCTCCATATCGCGCGCCTTGGCTTTGGCGTCGGACATCTGGTCAAGGGTCAGAGAGCCATTGGTGCTGAGATCGCCGAGATCTGCTCCAGCGGGCGTGTAACCTGCGTCGGCGGAGATGGACAACCAGATGTAGGCGGTAGCTGGATCCTTGGCGATGCCGCGGCCTTCTTTCAGGACCTTGCCGTAGTAATACTGAGCTTGCGGGAGGCCTTGATCGGCGGCGATTTTATAGAAGGCAGGAGCCTTCGTGTAGTCCCGTTCGGCCATCAAGCGGCCGAGATAATAAGCTCCATAGGCGTTGTTCTGGGCCGCGGAAATCTTGAGCCACTTTTGAGCGGCGTCGGGATCGCGCGGCACGAGATTGCCGAGATAATACAGGCGGCCGGCAAGCCAGGAGGCCAGCGGATCACCTGGAGCGGCAGCCTTTTTATAGAGATCGAGGGCGTGCGGCACGTCTTGAGTCAGCACGGTGCCAGTTTCGTAGTAATAGCCGAGGGCGATCTGGGAGGGACCATAGCCAAGTTCGGCGGATTGGCGGAAGTAGTCGATTCCCTGGATGTCGTTACGGGAAATACCGACGCCGGTGATGGCATCCATGGCGCGCTCATAAAGGGCCTCTGGCGAGGTGCTTTGCGCGGAAACGAAAACGCTGAACAGCATGAATATCGAGATAAGTGCCTTGCGGTGCATGGAAGGACGACCTGACTCAGTATAGGAAAGACTCAGGCGAGTGTAGAGTTACGAAAGTTCGGGGAATGGGTCTGATGGCGGGACGATTTGGTAAGGGGTAGCGAAGAACTTCGTAGGTGCCGCGTGATTGCAAAGCTGTGTTTCTATGGGATTATCGTTTGCTGGTGGGCGTTTCTGCTGACCTTCTGGCTGCGGAAGCGTCCGCCGGGCGCGCGTCAGACGCAACATGACCGAAGATCGTACGCTGGGCTGTTGCTGCAGGCTGCAGCTTACTTCGTGGTGTTGTTGCCTCCACTGAAACAAGGGCGAATGCTCAGTAGCGGGATGGCAGGCGAGTCGGGGCGATATGCGTCGGTTGTGGCGATGTGCGCGTTGCTGATTGCCGTGGTCTCAGTGGTGCTGGTGAACTGGGCAGCGAGATGCCTTGGAAAGCAGTGGTCGCTGGAAGCGCGGCTGGTGGAAGGGCACGACTTGATTGAAAACGGTCCGTATAGATTTGTCAGGAATCCGATTTATACGGGAATGTTGGGAATGCTTGTGGCAACCGGTCTCGTGGGCATGCGTTGGGAGCGGTTGGCGATCGCTGTCGTGCTCTTTCTTGTGGGAACCTGCATTCGAGTCCGCGTGGAAGAGAGCCTGTTGCGGGGAGCTTTTGGAACGCGGTTCGAAGAATATGCGCGGAAGGTGCCGGCGCTGATACCGGGAATTTATTAGCGTCGGCCTTCGGTATTCATCCTTCGGGATTCGCTGATCGCTATTCGCTGATCGTTGCCAGACGCGGCTGGACGCATCTCGACAACCCAGGACAACCAACAACTTCATTGATAACGTTCGCGAAGGAAGTCGCCGATTGCGGCGTAAGCGGTGGCGAGAGTTTTCTCGTCGGGCAGAAAGACGATGCGGAAGTGCTTTGTGCCGGGACGCTGACCGAATCCCGATCCATGGACGACCATGACGTGCTTCTGGCGGATCAGTTCGGCGACAAAGATGTCATCGGCTTCGGGAATGTCGATGCGGGGATAAGCATAAAAAGCGCCGCGCGGAGAGACGCAGCTGACGCGCGGCGTTTCGGTGCACCACTTCATGGTGAGATCGCGGCGGCTGCGAAGTTTGCGTTTGACCTCGACGAGATGATCTTGAGGGCCGTTCAGCGCGACGGGAATGGCGTACTGCTCTGGATGATTGGCACAGAGGCGAGCGCGCAGAAGTTTGTTGACTCCTTCGAGATAAGGCTTGATTGCAGAACTTTCGCCACTGGCAATGCCCCAACCGATGCGCCATCCGGGAGCGAGGTAGTTTTTTGAGAGTCCGCCGAAGGTGATGGCGGGCACGTCTGGAGCCACGGCGGCGATGGCGACGTGAGAAACATCTTCGTCCTGATTTGCCTCAGGGATGATCAGTTTGTCGTAGATTTCGTCGGCAAAGATGATGAGGTTGTGCTGACGGGCGAGGTCGGCGATGCCTTCGAGCATTTTGCGCGTGCAGACAGAGCCAGTGGGATTATTTGGATTGATGAGGACGATGCCGCGCGTGCGCGGCGTAATCTTTTTGCGGATGTCGTCGAGATCGGGCTGCCAGCCATCTTCTTCGTTCAGGTAGTAAGTATTGAGGCCGACGTCGAGCTTGGCGAGAACGGCCGAGTAGAGCGGATAGTCGGGGCAGGGCGTGAGGAGGTTGTCGCCGGGATTGAGCAGGGCGGCGAGGCAAACATCGACGGTTTCGCTGACGCCGGAAGTGATGAAGACATCCTGAATGGTGGTGATGCCTTTGCGGGCGGCTTCGGCGCGAATGGCTTCGAGAGCTTGGGGAATGCCGGAGGAGGGAGCGTATCCGTTCTTGTTGTGGCGCATCGCTTTATAGACGGCTTCGATCAGGTGCGGCGGCGTTTGAAAGTCGAAGACGTTGGGGTCGCCGATATTAAGCGGCAGAATTTTGTGTCCCTGCTTCGAAACTTCGTCGGCGATGCAGGCAAGGTCGCGAATGGCGTAGCGGACGTGCTCGAGGCGGGCGGCGCAGGAAATTTCGCGGAGTTGGGTTGTGGGCATGACATTCAAGTCTACCGCCGGGACGGCGAGAGCGCCGAGAAAACACTCACCGCGGGGGTACGGAGAACGGAAATTGGCTGGAGCCAATGCCCGCACTCAAGCGAAAGGCGCGCTTGAGGGGGCCGATTCTATTCGAGGTTGAATACACGGGAGGGAGCAGGCTATCGCTGTGGGCCTGATGCTGAAGCAACAGCAGGTGCGGGTGTAGGGAGTTTCTTGTATTCGGCTTTGGCTTGACGAAGGATCGGGATATCAGGGTCTGCATCCTTCCAGGTTGCAAAGAAATCGTCGTAGGCTTTGCGGCTTTTTTCGGAGTCGCCTCGTTTCGCGTAGGCCTGCGCCAGGCCGAGTTGCGAGAGCGGCGCAAATACCATCCAGTCCGGCCAACCCGGGTTGCTAATAACGGTCTGGAAGTCGGCGACGGCCTTGGCCTGATCTCCCGCGGCCATGTAGGCGCGACCTCGATTGTAGAAGACCACGACATTCGGAAACTTCATGATGGGAGCGAGTAAGTCCACAGCGGCCCTGGCGTTTCCCCGCGCTCGCTGGATGGTGGAGTAAGTGACGGGAAGGAGGACCTTCTGCTGGAAAGTGTTCTCGGGGAACATTTCATTCAGTTTCGCGGCGAGTGCTTCTGCGGCGGCTGTGTCCCCAGCCTGCGCGAGAGCGTGCGAACACTTAAAAAGTCCCAGAGCGCTATGATTCCCAGCTTCATCGGCCTGGGTGCATAGTCTGCGGGCTAAGTCATATTTCCCAAGGTAGGCCTCCTGGTCGGCATGGTAAGCGAGCGCCTCGGCGACGTTTTCCGTGTGGTTGGCCTTCCTCTGACGACTAACCAGAGCGTCGCTGAGGGAACGAATTGTCGCGACGTCGCCGCGAAGGAATGCCAGGTGCATCTGGAGCTGGACCCAGGGCGCATCCTCGCCCGAAGTCTCGCGAGCAAGGCGGTCCATGGTAGCGGTATCGTGTTCGATGAAAGCGATCTTGTAACGTGACATCAACTGAAACAGGGTGAGGGAACCCTGCTGGCGCCATTGGTCGAGCAGTTTTTTGGCGTCGTCAAAGCGGCCGAGGATGATCAGAGCCTGGCTGGCATTGTAGTTGTGCTGAGCCGAAGGCACAGGAGAATGAGCGATAGCCCACTGGAACTCCCGCAAGGCCTCCTCCGTTTTGCCCATCTCGGCATAGTTGATGCCGAGGAGATTGGCGGCATCCACGCTGCGCGGGTAGATTTGCCGGTACAAAAGGACGACAGATGCTTCTTTTTCCAGATTGCCGGTGATGGCCGAATAGTAGAGCGCGGTAGTTTGAAAATTTTCCTCTTGCGTCAGGTGCCGGTCCTTTAGCTCAAAGGCCCTCGCAAAGTTCGCCTTGGAATCTTGGTTGTCGTCGATGCTGTGATATGTTCTGCCAAGCATTTCGTACGCTGAGCAAAACTGGGGGTCGAGGTCGACCGCCCTTTCAAAAAACGGGATGGCTTCATGTCGCTTTCCGGAGCGGTACAAGGCCATACCGGAGCTGTAGGCTTGCAGAG
This sequence comes from Terriglobales bacterium, assembly GCA_035508395.1. Lineage (GTDB taxonomy): Bacteria > Acidobacteriota > Terriglobia > Terriglobales > Acidobacteriaceae > Acidiflorens. Next base: position 10,835 of record DATJNC010000033.1, read on the forward strand.
CCTCCAGCGAACTGGTGGTGGCAAGGTCAAGGGGCGCGTCAAATTTTTCGAGAGAACTTAGACTCTCGCCCAACCGTTTTCGCAACTGCGAGCCGGCTTTGCCCAGCGCAGCCACCACTTGATCCTTGTTGTTTGCCTCCACTTCCTGCCGCGCAATAACTTTTTGGCTGTGCGCATCAATCGCATCCAGGGTGATGACATAGGTCCTGCCGATGGCTTCAATTTCCGGCACGACGAGGGCCTTCAGCCCGCGGCGTTTGCAGATTTCCACCCCCAGATCCTGAGTCAGGCGCTCGTCGGGATTGCGGCGCATCATCCGTAGCGTAGAGGCGACGTCTGCTTCTGAAAGAAGGCTGAGGAACGGTGACTCGGTAAGTTTGACCTGGAGAGGTTTGTCGAGGGAATTATCAAAGATAGAATCGCCGGTCTTGTTGACGAAACTCGCCACCAAGATGACATCTGTTCCGGTCAGCACAGGTCGAGCGAAAAAGACGCGCCACGTTGCGAAGCCGACAACGATGAGGCAGGCCGCGACAACACTAAGGACGACAAAACGCCGCTTGTTACTCCGTTCAACCGTTGGCGACACCTGAACTGACGCAATGTCCTCTTCGGCGGCCGGCGATGCGGCCACGCGTCCGTTCTCGACCTGCGCGATGAAGCGGTAGCCGCGCCGGGGAATCGTCTCGATAAAAGTCGGTTTCTCGGCGTCATCACCCAGAGCGGTACGTAGACGCTTTACCGCGGCATTAACACTATGTTCGAACTCGACGACGATGCCGTCAGGCCAGAGGTGCCTCTGGACCTGTTCTCTGGTGACAAGCTGGCCGGGCTGTTGCAGCAACAGTTCGATAAGTTGCAGCGGCTGCCCTTGTAGACGGCTCTTCGTACCGTTCCTGGAGAGTTCTCCAGTTAACAGGTCAAGTTCGAATCCACCAAAGCGTTTCAGGTGTGGCTGACTGACGTGAGCGGCATCAGGTGACTTTGTCACACGCGATTCCCCGAAGGTGTATGGGTGGGGAAGGTCTGCGCACAGGGGTCGCGAGCACCGCCGGTGACTCATGCGCCGCAGGCGATTCGCGGGATTGTATCACTGCTGCCCGAACCTAACAATCCTCGCTTTGAGAACTCCCAACTCCCAAGGAATGATTGACATAGCTGATATCAGCCAGATGTCAGACGAATGTCAGCCAGGTTGCATTGCGATCCGCCGTTCCCAGGAGGATATTTCCGCGGGAAAGAGGCCCCGAGCCGAAATCACGAGCTCAATGAGCGGGCTTGACAGGCTGACCGCTAAGACCTGACTGGGGGAGGAGTTCATGAAACATTGGGCGGGCACTTTATGGCTGCTTGCAGCCCTCATTCCTCTCTGCGGCTGCGGAGGCGGCACGGGTCAGTCGGTCAACAATCAGCCCCCGCCACCCACTCCAACAATCGCCACAATCTCGCCGAACAGTACCGTCGCTGGCGGCGCGGCTTTCACACTCACCGTCAATGGGACGAATTTCGTCGCAGCTTCTGCGGTTAACTTCGGCGGGTCGGCGGTCGCCACCACCTTCGTCAGCTCCACGCAATTAACGGCGGCAATCCCTGCCGCCAGCATCGCCTCAAGCGGAACGCCGGCCGTAACGGTGACCAACCCCGGTCCCGGCGGAAGCACCTCAAAGGCGATTAACTTCACAATCACCAGCGGCGTTAACTCCGGACTGACGATCCAAGCAATTGATCCAAGCGGCGTGCCCGCAGGAGGCCCGTCCTTTCAGTTGACGGTGGTTGGCACAGGTTTTGGGAGCAGTTCAGTCGTGCGCTGGAACGGCAGCGACCTGCCGACCATGAGTAATGGCAGTATTAACGGACTCGTTGCTCAGGTTTCCACGAGTGACATTGGCGCGGCCGGGACAGCGGCGGTCACAGTCTTCAACCCTGGATCGGGCGGAGGTAGCTCGAACGCTTTAACCTTCACTATTACGGCAGGAGCAGTTGATCCGCAATCCATAGCAGTGGATCCTGCCGGAAAGTTCGCTTATGTAATGGATGCCGGCTCCGGTGACAGCGGTGGCTACGTGTCCATGTACACGATCGACCCGACCACGGGGGCGCTTTCATCAATAGGACCGCCAATATCAACAAACGGCTACGGTGTCGACAACGGGTCCGGTGTCTACGCCGGCTCGGTGGCCGTGGATCCTTTAGGCAAGTTCGCCTACGTAACAAATGCGGGCGACATTTGGGATTATGGCGATGGCGCTGATGGCACTGTCGCGATTTACGCCATCAACGCCACGACGGGGGCCTTAACCTCCACAGGAACGCTAAACGGAAATTGTCCGGGATTGTGCCTTCCCTCGTCGATGGTGGTGGATCCATCCGGCAGGTTGGCTTATGTGGCGAATGGGGGCGGTGACGTGGCGTACAACGTCGCGATGTACACCATCAGCAGCACCACCGGGGCCTTGACGTCCACTGGGACGGTCGCCACAGGAACAGACCCTATCTCCGTAGCTGTGGATCCTGCGGGCAAGTTCGCCTATGTGGCAAATTGGGCGGGCTATGAGACTGATGGTAGCGTCTCGATGTACACCATCGACGCCACGACTGGGGGCTTAACGC
>DATJNC010000034.1:0-5412 GCA_035508395.1 Terriglobales bacterium
GGGTGTATGAGATGATCGAAAACGAAAGTGACCGCGTATGCCTGTTTACGGATTCGCAGGCTTTCGCCTCGATGTCGGAAAGCGGCTCCTCTTGAAAGAGGACGGCTGCTCGGTCGGCCTCACGCCCAAGGGATATGAGACCCTCGCCTACCTGGTGGAGCATTCCGGTATAGTGCTCGAAAAAGAGCAGATGATTGGGGCCATCTGGCCCGATAACGCGGTCGAAGAGAACAACCTCACGCAGAATATTTCGCTGCTGCGACGTGTTCTCGGGGAAGGACGCGGAGAACACCGCTTTATAGCCACGGTGCCCGGCCGAGGCTACCAGTTCGTTGCACCGGTAAGCGTTTCAAGCCCGCGTGATGCCGATCACGATCGGGTCGGGGGACCTTCCATCGCGGTACTGCCGTTCACGAATGGCAGCGCAGATGGGGAATTCGACTATTTTGCGGACGGCCTGACAGACGAACTTATCCATGCGCTTTCGAGAACGGACGGCGTGCGAGTCGCTTCGCGAACTTCGTCGTTTTACTTCAAGGGCAAGCAAATTCAGTTGGGTGAAGTCGCCGCTGCTTTGGGAGCGGCTTTCGTTCTGGAAGGCACGGTGCGCAGATCAGACGGCAGACTAAGAATCACAGCGCAGTTCGTCGATGCAGCCACTGGTTACCCGTTATGGTCGGAACGATACGAACGAGAAATCGGATCCCGCCAACTCTTCGACGTGCAGGACGAGATTGCCGAAGCGGTGGTGAACGCTCTCCGGTTGAATTTGCGTGACACCAAGGTTGACAGCCCTCGCCCGGTTCCGAAACGAAACGCAAAAGCGCACGAACTCTGTCTCAAGGGGCGATTTCACCTCTTCCAGATGACCGAGACTGGGATTCGAACCGGCATCCAGCATTTCGAGAGGGCAATTGAGGAAGATCCCCGTTGTGCGCAAGCTTACGTGGGGCTCGCGCATGCCTACCGCATGTTCGGACTGTCGCTCGAAAGGCCTGCGAGCGAGGTGGGCTCGAAGTCGAAGACAGCTGCTCTCCAGGCGGTTGCCATCGACGAATCCTTGGCAGAAGCCCATGCCGTGCTGGCGTTCACGACGTTCTGGTACGACTGGCAGTGGAATCTCGCGGAACGGCATTTCAAGCGTGCCTTGGCTTTGGATCCGGAGAGCGCCGACACGTTGTGGATGTACGCACACCTTGAGTCAAACCGCTTGCGGCATGGCGAAGCACTCGCCATGGTTGCGCGGGCGCGGGAACTCGATCCTCTGTCGGGCTTGATTCATTCAATGGAAGGGCAGTTTCTGCTGCACGCCGGCCATCCGGCAGACGCGGTTGCGCACTTGAAAGAGGCCATCGAGTTGAACCCTCGATCACGAGTTGCTCACCTGTTTCTATCGAGCACGTACATCGAGCAGAGCCGCTTCGAGGAAGCCATACAGGAGGCGCGCATCGCGCACGATCTGTGCCCGGTGAATTCATCTGCGCGAGCGAACGAGGCATACGCGTATGGACGAGCGGGAAAGCAGCCCGAAGCGACTGAAATCCTTGGTTCGTTGGTCGAACTGGCGGCAAAACAATATGTACCCGCTTCAAATGTTGCCATGATCCATAACGGCCTGGGCCGGACCGGCGAAGCCTTGACATGGCTGGAGCAGGCTATGGAGCAGCACGACCCTTGGCTCGTATTCCTGGCCGCCGATCCTAAGTGGCGAAACCTTCATGACGAACCTCGATATCGGGCGCTGCAACAGCGACTCGATTTCACGATGGCCTCGCCTCAAGGATCATGACGTCATTTGGCAGCGGACGAACGCTGGTTAATTCGAAGTCGGCGCTGGCCAGAAGCTCTCGATGTTCATCGACCGTGCGCTCCTTGCCAGCGAAGGATGTCATCATCATCACGTCGAGCATTTTGCCAACTGAGGGTGTGTTCTCTGCTCCCAACGAGTACTCGACGAGCACGAGGAGGCCATCGTCGAGAATCGCGCGGCGGCAGTTCTGCAGGATTTGACGGGCCCTGGCGTCATCCCAGTCGTGCAGAACATTCTTCATGAGGCAAGCCTGACAGCCGTTGGGCACGAATTCAAAGAAGTCGCCAGCTTCAAACCTCACACGATCTGCCAAACCTTCCCAGAACGGTCGTGTTCGGGCGTAGTCCAGGGCGGCAGGCCGGTCAACCAGGACGCCATGCAGCGATGGATGCGCCTTCAAGATGCTCGCCAATAAGAATCCACTGCCGCCTCCCAGGTCCATGAGGCTACGGCATTGAGAAAAATCGTATGCGGACAAAACGGATGGCGCCAATATCGCCGAAATGTTCGCCATCGCATCGTCGAAGAGCCGCCGCTCTTCCGGATCCGCATCAAGATCCTCAAAGCAGATATAGCTTGGATCGCCGTTCGAAAGCGTGTCGGGAAGGCCTATCAGTGGTTGGAGGAACCGACGGCTTCCACGGAAAGTGAGAATCGAGCGGACAGACCCCGGGACGCCCGCCTGCAGGCAAAACGACAGTTCATTGTTCGCAAACACGCTGGGGCCTGTTTGTTGAAATACTCCATGCCCGGACAGATACCGCAACGTACGAAAGACTGCCCGTTCATTGAGCATCAACTTGGCGGCGATCTCAGCGGAATCGCAGGGGCCATCAGAGAGAATATCCGCGATTCCGAACTTGGCGGCCGCACAAACTGCTAGATGGGTTATGAGACCATCGGTGAAGTGCAGGAGGGGGAGCGGATTCGAAGCAGTTTCGGCATTCGCAAACATCAGTTTTCTCCTTGCACTTCGAATCGATAGGGTCCCAAACCACCCACGATGAGAGCCGCCAACGCGGTAGCTACACAGAAGGCTACAAGTGCAATCCGGTATGATCCGAAGCGATCAAATGCCACGCCCAATAACAGAGGACCGATTCCCCCCGCGAGCACAAACAAGCCAAAAGCAAAGCCGAACGCAGTGCCGAAGGAGCGCAGCCCGAAGTAGCGCCCGAGAAGATAGGCGATGATATCTGCCTCCGCGCCAAGCCCAAGTCCGATCAGGAACGCGCCGGCAAACATTGCTCCTGTTGCCCGCAAAGAAAGAAGCGCTATGCCCAATGCCGCGCTCGCAAAGATCACGCGTGCCAGGCCCGGACCTGAAAAGCGATCGAGGAAGTAGCCTGTCGCCACGCGTCCGGCCAGTAGTGCCACGCCAGTGATGGATGCCGCAAGAACCGCAATTTCGGGCGCCGTTCGGTGATCCGCCATGATTTGCGTCAGATGAATGAGGCACGCCTGCACGCTTCCGGAAACGAGGGTGAACACAACGATCATCCTCCAGAAGTCACGGCTGACCCGGATCTCGCGCCACGGCCAGCCATCCTCGTCGACCGGCGATTGGGAAAGGAAAACTTGTGGTTTCTCCTTCAAAAAGATGGCGACAACCGGAATCGCGAGAAGCAATGCCGCCCATCCCAACTTGGCGTACGTTGCTCGCCAGCCGTACCGTGCAATCAATATCCGCGCAAGTGGCGGCGCCATCATCGCTCCAGCGCCGATCCCAATCATCATGAGCCCAAGCGCCAAGCCCCGATGCCGGTTAAACCATCGGGAGACAACTAGCCCATATGAGATCGAATTGGTACCAGGCGCGGCGATGCCGAGAATCGTTGAGAACACGTAGAGTTCCCAAAGCCGGGACCCGATTGTTTGGGCGGCAATTAACCCGAGGCCGAATATCGCTAAACTTGCGAGAATCACCAGTCGCGCGCCGACTCGATCGCATAGCCGCCCGGCGACGGGGGCCACGCACGCAGTGACAAGATTGCAGATGGTAAACGCCAGCGAAATCGCGCCACGCCCGGCGTGGAAGTCACGCACGAACGCCGGGAAGAAAACAGTGAACGAGGCAACGAAGATCGGGAAGACTCCCAGGAACAGGCCGAATGCCGCGGCCGCGACGACCACCCAGCCATCGAATGAACGCGTCTCGTCGCACTCTTTCATGGTTTGATAATGGGGGAGATCCGCCACGAATGTCCTTAGCTGAATCTGAGAGTTTCTGAAAACCTCTGAAAACTCGCATTCATGGAGCGAGCGGCAAGAGCCTGCACATCCCGTCCGATCGTGCATACCGATCTGCAACGATTCCGAGCGCTTGGTCGAATCGTGTTTGCCGCATATTCTGTAGTAGCTGTTCCCAATGAACCATGCCATAGACGACCTTCAAATCGTTGTCCGAAAGATCGATGTCGCCCGCCCAGAGCCGATCGTGAAAATCGCGAAATGAGGGTGGGTTCTCGTCTTGGCGGATTGGCTTACCCGCCGAACCAAGCAACAGGAGGACTGCGGCTGACAGCATGTGCAGCACCTGACGCATCAGGAAGAATCGCGCCAGTTGGTACTCATCGGGCGGTTGACCAAAGTACTCCTCGAGATAAGTGCGTTCGTCCCCGACATTGGCGGCCACGAAGTTGGCAACCATCGCCAAGTCGAAATAACGGTCGTTTACAAAAGCAGCCGTCCAGTCCGTGAGCCACACGCGGCTACCGTCGAACAGGATGTTTTCCGGTTTCAGGTCCATGTGGCACGAGACCAGATCCGCGTCGAGGCGTGGGTAAACAGCGCAGATTTGTTGATATCGACGGAAGGCGTCCTCTACCTCGGTGCTGGGAAGGAGGCCCGAGGTGCGAAGTCTCCAAATGAAGAATTTATGCGCGGTCGCGTAGTTAAAGGCTTTGGGAAAAGGCGGCAGGGCGTGGAGCCTTTTCAGCGTAGTGGGAAGTTGAACCAGCGCCTGTGCTGCCGCAAAAGGCATGGGTTCAATCCAGTCGATGATCGCGATCCCATCTTCCGCGCTCGAATACAGCACACGAGGTGCCAGGCCCGCCTCCGCGGCGGCCTTCATGCATGTGAAGATGCGCACCGGGTCGTTCCTCTCATTCATTTGCGTCATGATACGCAATAGGAATGCAGACCCTCTTGCGACGATGCGAAAAACAAGGTCCGAACTGAGACCCTTTTTCATCGTACGAACATCTTCGAACTCCGTTACGCCGAACGTTTCTCGTAGGGCGCGCACTACGCCCGCATTTTTTTCTTCTGGAATCATGAAAGCCTTCTGAGGGGCCTGGAACGCAACAGTAAAGGGTCGCGTCGCCCGTGGCTCCCAACCAAAGGGGGCAGCGTCACCTCGAGTTGTCACTTGCTTCAGGGCATCGAACTCGAGTCGCTGGCCAGTCGCTGCAGCGCATTCTTCCATCAGCAGCGCGGTTTCGGAAAAACGTCCAGAAAAAGGCTGAAGCCCGCAGCCGTGACTAGCACCCAGCCGTAAGCGGAACGCGTTTCCCGACGCTCGTTCATGACATTATGTTGCCGGAGATTCGGCGGGATGTCCTTAGCGGGTTCTGAGGGATTCTGAAGACTTCTGAAGGCAG
>DATJNC010000035.1:0-18147 GCA_035508395.1 Terriglobales bacterium
GGCTCCAAACCCCGTATAATCCTTAGGTTTCGCTGGAATCAATCCCAAATGCCCACGCCGACCGCACCTGCCACGGAAACCAGGATTGGATGAAAATTCGCACCGGAATTGAGGTCTCGGGGCAATCGGACATCGGCTGCCTGCGCCAAAACAATGAGGACTCCTATGGCTACTGGGAGCCGGCGGACGACCGGAATTTCGAGCGCCAAGGGCGGCTGGCAGTCGTGGCCGACGGCATGGGCGGATATGAAGGCGGGCAAGAGGCGAGCCGTCTGGCGGTCGAGACGCTGACCAGTATTTATCGCGAGCATGAGGGTGACGACCCACAGCAGGCGCTGATTGATGGGTTGCAGGCTGCGCACGAGGAGATTCGTCGCTATGGAATGGCCCACCCCGAGCTGCGAGGAATGGGGACAACGTGCACGGCGATTGCGATCGTGCACGACGCACTGTATTACGTACATGTTGGGGATACGCGGCTTTACCTGATTCGCGATGGGCAAATCCGCCAGGTGACGAGGGATCATTCTTACGTGGGGCGGCTGGTGGAAGCGGGCATGCTCAGCAGGGAAGAAGCGGAGAAGCATCCGCAACGAAATATTCTGACGGCGGCTGTGGGGACGGCGCCGGAACTGATGATGGACTCACCGGGACGCGCGGAGCCCCTGCGTCCGGAAGACGTGCTGGTCATTTGCACCGATGGACTGTGGGGACAAGTGCACGATGCGGAGATTTTGAGCGCGGTTGAAAATCACAAGAAACTGAAGCAAGCTGGCCACGAGCTGATCGAACTGGCGCGTGAGCGCGGTGGGCCGGATAACATCACGGTGAGCCTGCTACGTCTGCGGTGATCGCCTCTGGGCGAGTTAAGGCCTCAAGCGCTGGCGCGAAATACTCTTGACAGCAGCTATTCGATCGGATCAACCACGAGTTCGTCCTCGGGAGTTGCTTTCTCGGGCATCTGAATCAACGCGATCGCGAACAGCACCAAGACGATTCCGACGGTCTGCATGGGGTGCAGCAACTCTCCAAGCACAAGAGCGGCCAGAAGAATGCTGAAAACGGGCTCGAGGCAGCTGGCGACAATGGCGCGGGTTGGCTCAAGATGTTGCAGCCCGGCAAAGTAACAGGAAAAGGGCAGTAACACGGAAACCAGCGAAAACACGGCCATGAATGCCCACTGCGCCGGCCCATAATGCGCGGCTACGATCTTCCAGGGTGGATTGACCAGCATCCAGAACGCCGCTGTTCCGACGAGCACCCAGAGAAGCACTTTCCAGCGATCGTAGCGGGCCAGCACTTTGTGTCCGCCGACGTTGTAGAGCGCAAACGAGAATGCGGCCAAGAGCGCCGCGGTCACGCCAATGGGATCCATGCGAAAACCGCCCGATCCGACCAGCCCCACGGCCAGCGCGCAGCCGGCGACCGCCAATCCGACGGCTGTACTCCTGCGCCAGGATGGGCGCTGCTGTCCGCGCGCCACCGTGTACATCAAGACCCAGACAGGCGCGGTGTATTGAAGGATGATGGCGGTGGCCACATTTGTCCGCTGAATGGCGAGGTAGTAGAGGTAATTCGAGGCGGCCACGCCGAGGACACCGAGAAGAAAAAATTGCAATAAGTCCCGCGCCGGGACCTTGAGCGAAGAAGCGCCGCGACGGGCGATGAGCAGCGGGAGAAGCACGAGGAGCGAGAGCGTGACGCGGCTTTGGGAGATGATTAATGGATCGATATGGGCCAGCGATCGGATCGGCCCGCCGCCGAGCGGAATTCGGCCGGTGAAAGCCGCCCGGCCCAGGGTTGCCGAAATTCCCCAGGAGAAAGCGGCAGTGCCAATGTAGAGGTAACCGCGCAAGGGACGCGGATGGGTGCCTGACGTCACGAAAGGTGCTCGATGGTGTAAGTGATCTTTGCGGTTTTTTCGAGCATCGCCGAAACCGAGCAATATTTTTCTTTGGAGAGGCGCACGGCATCTTCCATGGACTTCGGGGCCACATCACCGCGCACGATGTAGGTCAGATGGATCGACGTATAAACAGCCGGGTAACCATCGGCGCGCTCGCCCCTGGCGCGGACGTCGAGGGTGGTGAAAGGCTCACGTTTCTTGCGCAGGATGCCCACCACGTCGGAGGCCGTGCAGCCACAGAGGGCGACTAACACAAGTTCCATCGGGGAATTGGCTGTTTTCTCTTTTCCCGCGTCCATCACAATCGAATGTCCCGAACTCGCCGACCCTGTAAAACGATCGTGATCGGTCCAACTAACTGCCGCTTCGATCATCGCTGCTCCTTTAGCATGAGGTTTGAGGCTGAATGCCGGCGGGTACGCCTATACAGCGCCGGGATGAACGGTTCCACTCTATCGCCGGTTATCAGTCACCGGTTCAGGATGAATCAGGACGCGAAACAGCTCCGGCGCATCGTGTTTGAATCGCGTCTCGAGCGCTGTCTGCACATCGTGCACGCGCGATAAAGGCATTTCATCGGGCAAGGTGCAGTGGCAAGAAACGTAGAGCCGGTCGCGAATTCGTTTGAATTGAAATTCGTGCACGTCCTTCACCTCAGGAAACTCTTTCACCGCGTCGCGCAGACGCTGCTCCAATCCGGGCTCAAGCACGATTTGCTCTCCAGTTTCGATTGTCGCCGGCTCGCTTTCAATGTGCGTCAGAATGGTGGCGATCTCCGGAAGTTCGGCACGGACCTCTGCTTCCAGCCGAGTGACCTCATCATGCGCCTTCTTCATGGAGAGCCGCTCATCCAGTTCCAGATGCTGCTCCACGTGCAACTCTCCAGCAATATCCTGCACGCTGATGTCATGCACGTTGAAATTGTGATGCGCGGCTACAGCCCGAATGCGGTCGAAAATATTTTCTGTGTGACGGGCCCGGGGAACCGAGTGAACCATCACGTCGGCGTCAGGCAAGACTTCGCGCACGCGCGCCGTAACGTCCTCGGAAACCTGCTCGGAGCGTTGAAAGGTAAAATCGCGCGCCATCCCCAGCGATACATCGGCAAAATATCGGCTTCCCGACTTGCGGATGCGGACGCGATTAATTTCCAGCACGCCATCTACCCGCGAGATGCGGTCAAGAAGCCGTCCGCGCACGCCGGGCGGGGCGGCGTCGAGCAAGGTATCGAGGGTGCGACGGGCCAAACGCCAACTCACCGTGACGACGACACAGGCCACGAACAAGGCGGCAATGGGATCGGCGATGCGCAGCCATTCCACATGGTAGGCGCGGCCCAGCCACACCAGGGCCAGGCCGAGAATTACGACCGCACTCGAAAGAATGTCGGTCGAAAAATGAAGCGCATCGGCCTCGAGGGCCTGGCTATCGTATTTCTTCGCCATTCTGCCCAGAGCGCGGGATCGCCAGACGTCGATAGCCATCGACAGGAACATCACTGCAAACGCGGGCGCAGTGGGTTCGATTTCGACGCTGGAGAAGAACAATCTCTTTCCCGCCTCGTAGAGGATCCAAATGCAAGTGAGCAGCAGAAGTCCGGTTTCGACGAATGCCGAGAAACTTTCCACTTTGCCGTGCCCGTACTGGTGCTCGGCATCCGCGGGCTTGTCGGATACGCGAACAGAGAAAAAAGTCACCAGCGCCGCGATGAGGTCGAGACCGGAGTGCGCCGCTTCGGACAGAACTCCCAGCGAGCGGGTGGCCAATCCAACCACGATCTTCAGCGTCGTGATCACCAAGGCGGCGAAAACCGAGTTGAGCGCCACGGCGCGTTTTTCCAGGCGCATGTGCTCGGAAGTGACCGCTTCCTGCCGCTCTCGCATACCCGCCATTATCGCTTTGGATTCGGCCCTCGCCAACCCCTCCGCGGCTTGGCGCGGTTGGCGATTCGCCATGCTAGGATTATTTGTCTACCGCAAATTTCCGGGAGGATCCAGTCTCATGCGTCTTCAGTTCCTCGTGTGCCTTTTTCTGATCACATTCGGGTGGGCGCAGAACATGCCGTCTACTCAGTCGCCGCCCGCCAGCGGGGCGCCCATGCTGGGAAAGGCACCTGAATCACCAGCTGCCGAGCCGCAGGTCGGTCCCAACGATGCGGTGATCACGATCAAGGGTATTTGTGCAGACACGAGTCTGCAGGGCGATGCCTGCAAGACCGTTGTTACCAAGGCCCAATTCGACAAGATCGTGGATGCGATTCAGCCGGGAATGGCCCCGCCGATGCGACGCCAACTGGCGATGCGATATGTGGGGGCGCTGTCCATGTCTTTGGAGGCGGAAAAGCGCGGTCTGGAAAAGCAGCCGGATTTTGACGAAAAGATGCAGATGGCTCGCATACAGGTGCTCGCCCAGGAACTGAGAGCCAGCATTCAGGCTGAAGCCAACAACGTGAGTGATCAGGACATCCAGGACTACTACCAGAAAAATGTGCAGAACTACGAGCAGGCGACATTCATAAAAATCTTTGTGCCACGGACGCGGCGGGAAGCAACTCCCGCGGCTTCAACTGCGAAAACAGGAGCCAAGAGCACCGCCTCGGCTTCTGGCGCAGCCACAAAGCCAGCCGCCAAGAAGCTAAGTCCTGAGGAGGAAGAGAAAGCGAATGAGGAGGCCATGACGAAGGAGGCCAAACTGATTCGTGAGAAGTTGGTAAAAGGTGAAGATCCTGACACGCTGGAGAAGGCGGCTTTCACCGCGGCAGGAATTCTTGGTACACCTCCACCGACAAAGATGGAGAACGTCCGCCGACTGAGTCTTCAGGCAGACCAGCAATCCGTGATGGACCTCAAGCCGGGCGAAGTTTCCGAGGTGATCTCGGACGCGAGCGGCCATTTCATTTACAAGATGGTGAGCAAGGAAACCTTGAGTGTGGACAAGGTGAAGACCGAGATCCACAACCAGATCTCAGGGCAACACTATCGCGAGGCCATGCAAAAATACCAGGGAGCACCTGAGCTGAACGATGCCTATTTCGGCCCGATTCGCGCTCCCATGATGCCCCCGCGCGGCGGACCAACGGGTCGGCCGGGCGCCCCGAAGGATAACGATCCCGATTGATGGATACGGCGAAGCCAACAATCCTAGTCACCGGCGTCTCCGGCAATCTGGGCCGCCGTCTTCTCGAACAGCTATCCGGATATTCGGTGGTGGGCATTGACCTGGTGCCTCCCACCGAATCCGTTGACCGTTTTGTTCCGCTGGACCTGGGGAAGGAAGAAACGACTCGACAACTCCACCTGTTGATTCGAGAAGTCCAGCCGATTTCGATTATCCATTTAGCCTTTGTTATCGATCCACAGCGTACGGGCGTCATCGATATCGATCGCATGTGGCAAATTAATGTGGCTGGAACCGCGCGCGTAATGGAGGCGATTACCGAGGCAAACCGGATTGCGGGGACGGTTGTACGGCAGTTCATTTTTCCGAGTAGTGTTTCGGCCTATGGGTCGGACATGCCGGCAGCAGTGACCGAAGATGCTCCCTTGCAGGCGCACACACTCCCTTACGCCATCCACAAGAAAGAGAGTGACATGGTGGTGCAGCAACGCGCTCCGTCGCTGCGTGGCTGCGGCGTCTTCATTCTTCGTCCTCACATTTTTGCCGGAGCGACGGTAGAGAACTACCTGATGGGGGCCTTTCGGGGAACGCCGAACGGAAAGGGCGCCCGCGCGGCGCGCATGCGACAGGAGAAAAAGAGGCTCCCGTGCATGCTGCCATATGGACAAAAATATTTGGACAATAAGATTCAGTTTGTCCATGTGGACGACATGGCGCGCCTGATCGCTTGGCTGCTGAAACGCGAACCGGAAGCGCAGCGGCTGACGATCTTGAACGTGGCTGGCCGTGGAGAGCCAATGACGTTTGCCCAGTGCATAGAAATAGCCAAAGCCAAGCTTCTGCGAGTGCCGGGAAAATGGGCCATGCGGCGCGTATTGCAATTTCTTTGGAATCAAAAAATTTCGGCGATTCCGCCGGACGCAGTGCCATACATGACTGGTCAATACATTATGAACACCGAGCGTCTGAAGAAATTTCTAGGCGACGACCATGAGCGAGTTATTACCAAGACAAACGTTGAGGCATTTGCCGATTCGTTCTGAATTGTATAAGGCCGTGCGACGCCGCTATTCTTTTTTCCCCCAATACACTCCGGCGATTCCCATGGTGTACGGAGTCCAGGCGACTTTGCTGAAGCCCGCCTGGTGCATGCGCATCAACATCTCTTCCGGCGAAGGAAACCGCTCGACGGATGCGGGGAGATAGGCGTAGGGCCCGCGCACGCCTGAAATGAGGGTGCCAATCGCGGGGAGAACTTTCTTGAAATAAATTCGATAAACCTCGCCCATCAATCCGCGCGGTTCACCGAAGTCAAGAATTCCGCATTCGCCGCCGCTTCGCAACACGCGGGCGATTTCGCGTAATCCCGCGTCATAGTCAGCGAGATTGCGAAACCCGAAGGCCGAGGTCAACAAATCAAAGGTTCCATCGGGAAATGGCAGCCGCAGCGCATCCGCCTCAACCCATCGGGGAGACTCCGCCTGTGGCGGCTTATTTCCGGCGCCATTCGCTTTTTGCGAAGCCCGCTTAAGCATGGCATGAGAAAAATCCGCGCCTAGAATCTGGGCGCCTCGAGCACGTGTCCGGCGTTGCAGGGCAAACGTCATGTCTCCGGTGCCGCAACATAAATCGAGCACTCGCGCATCGGGACGATTCAAGATCGCGTCGAAACGACGCGCGGTGCGCCACCACCATAACCGGTCCACATTGAAGGAAAGAACATGATTCAGGAGATCGTAGCGAGGAGCAATGGAGGTGAACATCTCCCGAACCGCTTTTGCCGCGGAATCGCGATCGGAGCCTCCCAAAGGGGCTGCGCCAATGACTCGATTGTCGTTTGCTGAATTCATCGTTCCCTGGCCGCTATCGGCTGTTCGCTATTCGCTGTTCGCAAACCCGACTAGGGAACAGCGACTAACGATCCTACTTCGCCAGCTTTCGGATCTCTTCCACCGCCGCGCGCACGATGGTTTCGGGCACGTCGCTGACAATTTCGACCTTGCCAATTTCACGAGGCAGAACGAAGTGGATTACGCCTTGCCGCGTCTTCTTGTCGAACTTCAGCCGTTTCAGGATGCCTGAGGTTTTTACATTGATACGCGGGAGTTCGCCAAGCCCCATGACTGCATTCATGATTCGCCCCGCGGTCACGCTGTCGAGTTTGCCGGTAGAAAGCGCGATATGAGTCGCGGCCAGTAAGCCCCAGCCGACGGCTTCGCCGTGAAGCAGCAACTTGTAGTTCGTTTCGGCCTCAAGTGCATGACCAATTGTGTGGCCGAGGTTCAAAACCTGCCGCAGTCCGCACTCGCGTTCGTCGGCGCTGACTACCGAGGCCTTCAGGCGCACCGAATCGGCAATCACGTTTTCGACGACTGCGGGTTCGCGCTCCAGAATTTCTTTGTGTTTTTCCTCAAACAGGCGAAACAGGCCGGTGTCTCCAATAATTCCACATTTCAGCGCTTCATAAAGCCCAGCGCGGTATTCGCGCTCCGGCAATGTATTTAACACGAGAGGATCAACGAGCACTGCTCGCGGCTGATGGAACGTGCCCAGCAGGTTCTTGCCGGATGCGAGATTGACACCCGTCTTGCCACCGATGGCGGCATCTACTTGCGCCAGCACGGTGGTCGGGACTTGAATCACATCGATGCCGCGCATGTAGATCGAGGCCAGGAATCCGGCGACGTCGCCAACCACTCCGCCACCCAGCGCGATTAATGTGGCTCCGCGGTCGGCGCCTTGATGCACGAGTTTTTCGGCTAATGCCTCAAGGGTTATGAGACGCTTGGCGCGCTCGCCATCGGGCATTTCGAGCACCGTGGTTCCGATACCGGAAGAAGTCAGCGATTGAAGAAGCGGCTTGGCCCAGCGCTTCCTCACTGGGGGAGCGGTCACGACGAACACTCGTTTGTTGAAGAGGAAATTCGCGAGACATTCACCGGCGCGTGCGACCAGACCACTCCCAATCAAAACTTCATAGGAGCGCGATGGGGCGGTAACCGGAATGCGAATCATGACCGTTCATCATAGCAACTCTTACGCCACAGGTTTTGCTTTCGGTTTCACGAGGGACGCGACAATCGACGAGCCCAGCACGGCCAGCACGCTAACCAGCGCCCACTCCGTGGGGATGGTGACGTAATGTGCGGCGATCATTTTTATTCCAATGAGAATCAGGACAGCTGAGAGTCCGTAATGAAGGTAATGGAATTTTTCCAGCATTCCGTGGAGGGCAAAGTACATGGAGCGGAGTCCCAGAATGGCGAATACATTCGACGTATAAACGATGAACGCGTTCAGGGTGATGGCCAACACCGCCGGGACCGAATCAACGGCAATCAATATATCCGAGGTCTCGACTACCAGCAGCACAACAAATAGCGGGGTTGCGTAGAGTCGTTCTCTTCGCGTGAAAAACTGCCCGCCGACATATTCATTGGTAACGGGCAAGAATCGGCGAAAAATCCGCAGAACTGGATTTTTTTCGGGATTGATTCTGGCGTCCCCCTGGCGCAATAGCTTGATTCCCGAAAAAATCAGGAGGGCGCCGAAGGCATAGGTAATCCAGGAAAAGCGGTGGATGAGGCCCACGCCGGCGGCGATAAATAAACCGCGCATCACCAGTGCGCCCAGAATTCCCCAGAACAGCACCTTGTGCTGGTGTTCACCGGGGACTTTGAAATAGCGGAAGATCACAAGAAAGATAAAAAGATTGTCGACACTGAGAGTCAGCTCGACGACATAGCCGGTGATGAACTGCAAAGACTCGGTGCGCCCATGCCAGAAATAGACAATGACGGCAAAAGAACAGGCGAGAGCGATCCACCCTGCGGTCCACGCCAGCGCCTCTCGCATGCTGACCGTGTGCGCCCGCCGGTTCAGCACCCCAAGGTCGAGTGCGAGCACGACGAGAACAAACAGATTGAAGAGGATCCAGAAAAGGAGCACAGGGAATTTAAGATACAGGCAGAGGGATGGATTTGTCAGGTGTCAGGCGGTGGCCGCTCGAACTACTTGGGAACAAGTGCGGGAGGGTCGGGCCGAGAGGGACGGTTGCGGCCATGCCGACCTTTATGCCAGGCCGTATTTGTCCTGGAGTCGTCGCTCCATGGCGCGGAAAATCAGGCCGTCCACCAGGTAGCCAAGAAGAATAATCAAAATCATCACTGCCAGCACCTGGCTCATGTCGCTCAGATCGCGGCCCATCATGAGCAACTGACCCAGGCCGAGGCTCAGGAAAATCATCTCCGCCTGGATCAGCGAGCGCCAGGCAAAAGCCCAGCCCTGCTTCATGCCGCTTACGATGAATGGCAGGCTCGCGGGCAAGAGGACAAACCAGAACAGTCGAAAGCCGCTTGCGCCGAGGTTTCGGCCGGCCATGGAATAAATCTTCGGCATCTGCTTGCGGCCGTCTTCCATGGCGATCGTGACCGAGAGGAGCGACCCCATGAGCACGACGAAAAGAATGGCTTTTTCGGTCAGACCGAACCAAAGTACGGCTAGTGGGATCCAGCAAATGCTGGGCAACGATTGCAGGCTTACCAGCAGCCCGCCCAAGGTTTCTTCCAGAAAATTGCTACTGGAAACGCCAAGGCCAAGAATCATTCCCAGCACGACGGACAAGCTATAGCCGATCAGCATGCGTTTCATGGTGACGGCGATGCCGATCCAAAAACTGTGGTCGGCGAAGCCGTCGTGCAAGGCCTGTGCCACTCCCCACGGCGGCGGAAACAGATAAGGGGGCCAGATGTGGGACTTCGCCAATGCGGCCCAAATGCCGACCAGCGCACCGTAGAAAATGACTTGTTTAGCGAACTTTTTCATCGGCGTATTCGGCGTCCAAACTCTTGTTGATCTCCTCGCGCAGGCAATCGAGAATCGTGCGCGCCATGCGGGTCACGTCGGGATGCTCCATGTGGCGGGGCCGGGGTAGATTGACCTGAAACTCCTGCTTCACGCGGCCTGGACGAAAGGTCAGCAGCGCCACACGATCGGCCAAACGTGCAGCTTCGCGGACGTTGTGGGTTACGAAAATGATTGTGGACCCGGTCTCGGCCCAAATCCGTTCCAGCTCATCGTGAAGCAGATCGCGCGTCTGGGCGTCGAGGGCGGCGAAAGGTTCATCCATCAGCAGCACGTCGGGACCGGTCGCCAGCGCGCGAGCCAGGGCCACGCGTTGGCGCATTCCGCCAGAAAGCTGATGAATGTAGCTGTTGCGAAATTTCGAGAGTTGCACGAGCCGCAGGTAATACTGCACCTTTTCTTCACGTTCGGCTTTCGGAACATTTTTCATTCTCATTCCGAATTCCACGTTGCCGCTTACCGTGAGCCATGGAAACAGCCCCAATTCCTGGAAGATTAGAATGCGATCGGTGCCCGGCCCCTGTACCGGCTTCCCATCCACGAGCACAGTTCCCGAGGTCTGGGCCTGCAGGCCGGCGATCAGATGGAGAAGAGTTGATTTTCCGCAGCCTGAGGGGCCAACAATGCAGAGAAACTCCCCCGGTTTGACTTCAAGGTCGATCTTATCGAGAGCTAACAACGGCTCGCCGGAGGTGGACTTGTAGGTGAGGGAAATCGAATCGAGCGCGACCTTCGGCACCAGGAGTTCGGTTGCCGGGACTACTCCTGGGGTCAGCGACACGGCAGGCTTGCCAAGAAACACATTGGCTCGAACGCCCGGCCGGCGTGATGGAACCAGCGTTGGTTGCGGGCCTTCCGGAGTCACGTTTTGTGGACGGGCGCTCATTGGACGGCCTTCTTTCCTTTTTCCGCGAGAACCTGATTGAGGAGCGTTAGATCATAGAGGCTTGAAAGGTCAGGCATCTGCCGTCCGAGGTAGCCTGCATCAAACGCGGACTTGGCTGCATTCATCAACGAGGCATGCAGCGGATCGTACGTCGCCCGCATCCGCCCAAAAGCTTCGTCGAGAACGGGCTCGGGCAGCGCTTTTCCGGTCTCTTTGGCAATCTGCTGATTGAGCAGTTTCCTGGCTTCGGGCAAATGAGCATTGATCCATTCGGTTAGTTCCACGTGGGCGCGGATCCAGTTCTTCACCAGGCCGGGATGTTCTTGCAAAAACTTCGTCCGTACGATCAGGTGGGCCGTAATAAAGTCGCCATTAGGCCAAAGAGTGCGCTCATCAAGGAAGAGGCGGCCGTTCCCCTCCTGGATCAAGCGCGTTGCCCAGGGCTCGGGAGCCCAAGCCCCGTCAAGTTCCTTCTTCAAGAACAATGTCAGCTGATCCGGGTTCGCGAGCGGAACCACCTGCACATCGCCACCTTTATCCGTGGATTTCATGCCATGCGCGATCAGCCACGCTCGCAGCGCCACATCCTGGGTGTTGCCCATCTGTGGAGAGGCGACTCTCTTGCCGTGAAAATCCTCCGGCTTTTGAATGCCCGAGTCTTTTCTAACTACGAGCGCAGCGCCGCCGCTGGTTGCGCCTGCGACGATGCGCAATGCCTCACCATTCGAGCGCACATAACCAGAGATTGCGGGATTCGGCCCGATATAGGTCATGTCGATTGCCCCTGCGAAAAGGGCCTCGATGGCCGAAGGTCCGGCATTGAAGCTCTTCCACTCGATTTTGACTTGCGATCCCATAGCCTTGTCGAACCATCCGTTGCTTTTACCCACCATCGCCTGAGGGTGGGTGATATTCGGAAAAGCGCCCACGCGGATGACAGTTTGCCCAAGAACGAAGTGGCCTCCCAGCAGATGCAGCGCGAAAATAATCAGGCAAAGGCGGATGTGCCGGCCTAATCTAGTCATCACCTGCGGCCCCCGCCGTTACCGCCATAGGGAATACATTGGCGTCTGCTTTCTTCTTCCTGGTGGTTTTCATCTGACGTTTCTGGCTATTGTCAGATCCGTGTTTCTCAGTTCGAGAATCGTTTTCTGCGATCAAATCGGCAAGGGTGGTCCCCTCCAGGATCTTCGCCGCCGCGTCGCGAACCTCGAGAAATAACTTGTAGAGCGCGCAGCGAGCATCATCGCGCTCGATCAGCATGCGAAGTTGCTCTGCATCTCCAAAGGGAGCGAGCGGTCCATCGATCAAGCGAATAATTTCGCTCAGCCGAATCTCGGAGGGGTCGCGCCGCAAACGATATCCGCCTTTCGCGCCGCGGATGCTGTCCACGAGCCGGGCATTTTTCAATTCAAGCAGAATGAGTTCCAGGAATTTTTCCGGCAGGTTCTCTTCGTACGCGATGTCCCGGATTCGAATCGCCCCATCCTGATAGCCTCGGGCGAGCATCATCATCGACTGCAGGGCGTAAAGACCCTTTTGCGAGATCTTCATAGCTGGTTCCGATTAAGCCTATAGAATCTATCGACATTATAGACAGAGCACACGCGCTGCCAAATGACAAAATGGATAATTCCAAGAACTATATGTTGTTTCAATGGCTTACGAGCCTAAGCGAGAGCCGGCAGCCCCGCGCGCTGCACGATTTTGCACTCTACGAGAAGTTGGGCGTTCAGAGTCTTGCTGATTCTTACACTGGGCCAATGGCCAAGTGGAAAAGGAGCAAAGGCGCCGCTAATTTTGGGGGACGATCTCTCGCAACCGAGTCAGATACTTTTGAGCCTTCTGCACATCACGGCCGATCTGCTCTTTGAGAGCGTCGATCGAAGCGAAGTTCCTCTCGTCGCGCAACCGATCCAGGAAATAAATCTCGACTTCCGTTTCGGGGGTTAGTTCGAGCGGATGGAAGTTGAGCAGGTGGGTTTCGATGGCGAAGGACTCGGAGCCGAATGTCGGGCGATTGCCAACGTTGGTTACAGAGTCGAAGCATCCGTTGCCGATGCGGGTGCGGGTGATATAGACACCATCTTTCGGCACGAGTTCTTCATAGCGCGCAAGATTGATGGTGGGCACGGTGTACTTCGAGCCATAGCCACGTCCACGGCCGGCGCAGGAGAGAATGCTGAAAGGCCGCGCCAGTAAGTGGCGGGCACGGCTGACGCGGCCTTCCGACAGCAGCTTGCGAATGTGGCTGCTGGAGACGCGCTCGCCTCGCAAGCGCATTTCGGGATAATCGTGGACCTCGAAGCCCATTTCGCGTCCCAGCTCGCGCAGCACTTGAATATTCCCGGCCGCTTTATGGCCAAAATGGAAGTTGTATCCCTCATGAACCTCTCGGGCGTGCAGGTGTTTCTTGAGGATATCGTGAGCGAACTGATGAGGTGTCATCAGCGATAGATCGCGGGTGAAGGGCAGCAATAGAACCGCGTCGACACCCGTGGTCTCGAGCAGTCGCAACTTTTCCGACGTAGGAGTCAGAAGCTTGAAGGTGTAGTCGGGACGAAGAATGCGAGTGGGATGCGGCTCGAAGGTGACAACGACCGACTGTGCGTCGGCGGCCTTTGCGCGGCGCGCGATTTCTCCGATCACATGCCTGTGGGCGCGGTGCACGCCGTCGAAATTTCCGACGCTAACAAACGCCAGACCAAAGTCTGAAGGAATGTCAGCGAGTTTGTGGAAGACCCGCATTAAAACCCTTTCACCGCCGAGACACAGAGGTCGCCGAGAAAGCCTCCTTCTTTTTCGAACCTCAGCGCTCCCGGGTCCCGTTGGTACAGATTAAATTTCAAATTCCAGCTTCATCCCGTCGTAAGCCAACTTCACATCCGGCGGCAACTTCCGGTTTGTTTCCTCGTGCGGCAAGTCGTGACAGATGTGCGTGAAGAATGCGCGCTTCGGCGTGACCTCGGCCACGATTTCAAGGGATCTTTCGACAGTGGAATGCGTGGGATGGGGCTTGTAGCGCAACGCATCCAAAAAAAGCACGTCAAGATTCCGTAATTTGTCGAGGGACTCACGCGGCACGTCGCTGTGATCGGTGAGATAGGCTGCCGAACCAAAGCGATATCCAAGAATCGGAGTTTCGCCGTGAATCACGGTTATCGGTTCGAAGGTGGCCCCGAACACTTCAACCGGTCCTTCAATGGGTTTGAGTTCCACTTGCGGCAGACCGCCGAACTTGTAGTTCGCTTCGAAGATGTACCGGAACATATTGCGCAGAAATTCGCAGTTACGGGGAGTGGCGTAAAGCGGCATTTTGCCCGGCTTGTGATGGTAGGTCAGAGGCCGCAGGTCGTCGATGCCAAGAATGTGATCGGCATGGGTGTGGGTGTAAAAGACGGCATCGAGCTGCATAATGTTCTCGCGCAAGGCCTGTTCGCGGAAGTCGGGGGTGGTATCGATAAGAACGTGCCGTCCGTTATAGGTGAGCATGATGGAGGGACGAGTACGGCGGTCGCGCGGATCGCTCGAGCGGCAAACCGAGCAGTCGCACCCAATGGTGGGAACCCCCATGGAGGTGCCGCTACCCAAAACCGTCAGTGTCGCCTGCATCGTAGAGTCAACTTCAGTGGAATGAACTTCAGCCGTTCGTCCCCGTGCTGGGGCCAGGAGCATTGGGGGCGCGGGCTATCGCATTGGTTACCTCAACATAGGCCATGCGCAGCTCATAGAGGCAGTTTTGCAAAAAAGACTGTTCCTTAGGGGTGAGATTTCCCTTGGTTTTTTCGCTCAACATGCCGAGCGTGTCGATGGTCTGGCGCGCGCCGATGATGTCGACCGCAGGCTGGCCACCTTGCTCATGCATCAGTCCGAGCTGCAGCATGGCGGTCATATAAAGCGAGGCCATGAAGCGCTCGAAACTGACTTCCAGTTCCTTCGTGGAATGCCCGCTGAGTTCGACCTGCCGGTCAAGATCGCGCGCGGATTGCCGGTAAGCGTCGTGTTGCGCCTCCTGCTCAGACGCAGTCGGTGGCGAGAGAATGGTAGCCTCTGAAGGGACCGGTGGCGGGGTGGAACTCGCTGCTGCCACCTCGGCCGGTTTAGCTTTGGGAGCCTCAGATCGCTCGACCTGCTCTTCATCGAGGTCCGACGAACGCAATTCACCGTCGGCCGTAAAGAGGCGCCGGTCGCTTACCTTGAATTCACTGTCTTTTTTTTTCTCTGCCATAAGAATTTCCTGGATTTCACCATCGAAAGATTCGCAATCAATAAGCTGCGCCTGGCGTCAAACAATGGGAAGCGTCGCTGGTTTGAGCGTCGCCTCAAGAGCGCGCAAATTCTTTCCAACGGCTTCACGCCGCAAATAACCGAGAGCCACGTGACGATCGCCAACCGGAAAAGGCAAAATGGCACCGCTGGTGATTTCGCCCACATCTTTTTCGTCCGCCTGGATCTTTGTTCCAGTCGACGGCAGCGAACCTTCGACGAGGAAAGCAGTGAACAGACGATGCACCGCGCCGCGCGAGCGAATGCGCTCCACGATCTCTTGTCCGAGATAACAGCCCTTGGTGAAATTCAAGGCACGCATCTGGCCCGTCTCTTGGGGCAAGTCGCGCTCCCGAATATCAACGCCATAGCGAGGAATACCATGGCTGATGCGCAGGAGATCAAGGGCCGTGCTCCCAACAGCAGTTGCACCTGCGCTAAGCATTGCCTTCCAAGTCGACTCTCGCTGCTCGGGCTTCAACCAGATTTCATATGATGGACCTATGGAATTATCGCCACGTACCAGCGTGCATTGCTGGCACGCGCAATCGCATTCGCACTTTGGGGTGGTCAGCTCGAGAGGGGCTAGTTCAGCAGCTTGAATTCCGGCTGCGCCCAAGACTGTTTCCGTCTGGGACCCGGCGATGCCGATAGCAGTAAGTTCAGAGCTTAGGTTGGCAACTTCCACGTCATCGGAGATGATGAAGTGATCGAAGTGGGCGAGAATTTTGTCGCGCTGCGAGGAATCGGCATCGATCAGCAACGAGTCGCCCATGTTGTAGGCGTAAAGATCGGCCTGAATATGGCCTTGTGCATTCAGCAAGAAGCAATAAACGCCATGATTCGGAGCGAGATCGCGGATATTGTTGGTGACCATGCCGTTCAGCCACCGGACGCGGTCGGATCCGGTCAGTCGAAGCTTCGAGCGCGAATTGAGATCGTAAACCCCGCAACCGGAGAGCAGAGCCCGGAATTCGGTTCCAGCATCGCCGTAGTCGGGTTTGGGTGCGGGCGTTTCGCGATCGGTCGGTCCGGAGCCTAAAACGGTAGCGTTCAGCATGCCAATATTTGATTATAGCGAACCCGGAAAGGCTTCCCGGAACGGCGGCTGTGAAAGGACCTGTGGTACCTTTTCCGGGAATGGCCGCGACAAAACGCATTGCTGTCATTCCCGGCGACGGGATTGGAAAAGAAGTGATTGCTCAGGCCGTAGCGGTGATACGGGCTGCCGGAGCGGGAGTCGAATTGAGCACCTTTGATTGGGGCGCCGACCGTTATCTGGCCGACAAAACCACCGTCCCTGCTGACGGCTTCGCCATGCTGGCGCGCGATTTCGATGCAATTCTGGTTGGGGCGTTTGGCGACCCGCGGGTGCCTTCGAACACTCATGCGCGCGACATTCTCCTCGGCATGCGCAGCAAAATGGATTTGTATGCCAACGTGCGTCCGGTGCGGCTAATGGACTCCGCATTGTGTCCGCTGAAGGGGATCGAGCCCAACGACGTGGATTTTGTGGTGATTCGCGAGAATACCGAGGGCGTCTATGGCGATTTGGGTGGAGTGTTCAAGCAGGGAACGAGCGACGAAGTTGCGATCCAGGAAGATGTAAATACGCGCAAGGGCGTCGAGCGGATTATTCGATATGCGTTCGAATATTGCGCGAAAAACACCAAGCTCAAAGGCTCGCCGCGGCATCGCGTGCTCATGTGCGACAAGTCGAATGCCATGACGCACGCTGGCGGACTGTGGCAGCGCGTCTTCAACGAAGTTGGCGCGGAATTTCCCCAGATCGAGAAGCAGCATATGTACGTGGATGCGCTCGCCATGCAGATGGTGCGCGATCCGCGCGGGCTCGATGTAATCGTTACCAACAATATGTTCGGCGACATACTGACCGATCTCGCCGCCGCATTGCAGGGCGGGCTGGGGATGGCGGCGAGCGGGAACATTCACCCAGGTAAGACTTCGATGTTTGAGCCTGTGCATGGTTCGGCGCCACCGCTTGCGGGGAAGAATGTGGCGAATCCGTTCGGCGCAATTTTGACTGCGGCGATGATGCTGGCGAACCTGGAAATGACGGACGAGGCAGCAAGCATCGAAGCTGCCGTGCTCGAAGCCGTGCGGCAGAAAAAATGCACCTCCGATATCGGCGGGGCGCTAGGAACGCGCGAAGCGGGAGAGTGGGTAGTCGCGAAATGCCGGGCCTGATCTTCACTACTAAAGATTCCACTACTGCAGATTCGTCAGCACCCATGCCGCGTAAATTGAATAATTGGAATCGGCGGGCAGGATGGGATAATGAATGTGTCGAGGCCTTCGGCCGGCCTGTTCTTGTTGGAGCGCACGCAACTCCCCTGACCCAACAAAGTAGCTGTTAGGGCGGTGATTCAATGGAGGTCATCCAAGGGAGACTCATGCCGCGTATTTCGCCAATTCATTCGTCCAAGAGGGGCCGCAGGGAAGGAGATGGGGAAGAAAGCAAGACCTGGAAGGTTGCACTGGTCGGTTTCGGCACCGTGGGTAGTTCGGTCGCGAAAATTCTGGTGGAACGCCAAAACACCTGTCTGCGGCTGACTCATGTCTGTAACCGGAATGTGGCGCGCAAGAAAGTTGATTGGTTGCCGGCAGATGTCGTATGGACGGAGAACTTCGATGACGTTCTCGCCTCTGAGACTGAAATTGTTGTTGAAGTGATGGGTGGGTTGCAGCCCACGGAAGATTGGGTACGGCGTGCGCTGATGGCGGGTAAGTCCGTGGTCACCGCGAACAAGCAGCTGATTGCGCATTGTGGCTCGGAACTAATCGGGCTCGCTCGCCAGCGAAATCAGCAGATCGAGTTTGGAGCGTCGGTGGCCGGTGGGGTGCCCGTAATCTCCGGCTTGCAAGAAGGCTTAGCCGGGGACGAGTTGTTCAAGATTTACGGCATCCTCAATGGGACGTGTAATTACATTCTCAGCCAGATTGAAACGAACGGAGTGCCTTTTGCGACTGCATTGCGCGAGGCCCAGAAACTGGGCTTTGCGGAGGCCGATCCCACCGACGATATCGACGGGCTTGATGCGCGGGCAAAACTGACGATCCTCGCCCGGGTTGCATTGCACTGCAACGT
>DATJNC010000036.1:0-7965 GCA_035508395.1 Terriglobales bacterium
CTCGCGAACTGGTAGAGTCTGGCTTCGGCGTGAGGATCTTTGGCGAGTTTTTGCGCGAGAATGGCGGCGACCGCGATTCCGCATAGCGCCTCGCCGGCGATCAGGCCGGAGGCGGTTAAAACTCCTGCGTTATCGACGCGAGCCTTTTGAGCGTCGTTGAGATTGCGCTTATCACGCAGGCGATCAGTGGCCCAGCGGATCATTCCGCCGATGAAGATCGCGAATGTCGTTCCCAGCGGCAGGTACATTCCTACGGAAAACAGCATGACACTCTTGACCTCGATCATGATCATGGCGAGGCCGAGAAGAACTCCGACAATGACCAGCGGCCAAGCCATGTCGCCGCCGACAATTCCTTTTGACAGCATTGCCATTAAACCCGCCTGAGGCGCGGGCAGATCGGGCGTGCCGAAGTGATAGACCTTGTCGAGCGTAGCCAGCGGAAAAAACAAAACCAACCCGGCGACGACAATGCCCATCAAGTCGCCGATTTGCATTTTTGATGGCGTGCCGCCGAGAATGTGTCCCACCTTCAGGTCCTGCAGCATCTCGCCAGCGACTGCGGAGGAAACGCAGACGATGGCGGCAACTCCCAGCACGGCCGCAACGCCTCCGCTACCGGAAACACCAAGCGCGACCATCAATAAGGCCGCGATGACCAGCGTGCAAAGCGTCAGCCCCGAGACCGGATTATTCGAGGAGCCGATCATTCCGACCAGGTTGCCCGAGACGGCGGCGAAGAAGAAGCCGACGATGATCATGACTCCGGCGGCGACGAGCGACGCGGTAAGAACTTTCGAACTGGAGAGCGTGCCGGCTCCGCTGATGAAGTAGTGATAGAGCACAATCATGGCAACAAAAACCAGCGCGATACCGGCGAAGATAACCTTGGAACTGAGATCGCGTTCAGTGCGATTGGTGGCGGCTTGAACCGATGCTGATTTTTTCAGATCTGTAATTGCCCTGCCGATGCCGATGGCCAGTTGCTTCCGCATTTTGAAGAGCGTGTAAGAAGCTCCAACCAGCATTCCACCAACCGCAATGGGACGAACAATCGAGTAGTAGATTGCTCCGGCCAGTAAATCCCACGGAAGCGGTTGGCCAGCGGGCTGAGTAGCTTGTATATAAGGACCGAGGGTGAAAGTTAGGAGCGGGACGAGCAGTCCCCAGGCCAGAACACCGCCTGCAAAGTTCAGCGATCCGAGCCGCGGGCCGATGATGTAGCCCACTCCCAAATACGCCGGGCTGATGGCAGGAGCGTCGAACAGCGTTGCGCCTCCGGTGATTGTTGTGGCGACACTCGGATTGGTGCCGGTGCGAAGGAGCAACTTCTTTCCCAGTTCACTGATCTTTACGTGAAATGTGTTGTTGGCATTGAAAACGTTGAACTGGCCCAGCAAGAACATAAAAGCGCCGAAGCCCATGTTGGCGAAGAGGATTTTCGCGGCCTTGGCACCTTGTTGTCCTGCTTTGTGAATTTCGGAAGCTGCGACTGACTCGGGATAGGGAAGCTCCGGGTCTTCAACCATTACGCGCCGCAAGAGCGTGACGAACAGAATGCCAAGCGTGCCGCCGATAATCATCAGCGCGACGGATTTCCAGTACTGCTCCCCGGTGAGGCCCTGCCACAAGCCGGCCATAACGAAGGCCGGGATGGTGAAGACCGCGCCTGCCGCGACGGATTCGCCGATCGATCCGACCGTGCGGGCGATGTTTTCTTCAAGAAGAGAGCCCTTCATCAGGCGCAACAAGGCCATTCCGATCACTGCGGCAGGGTAAGTGGCGGCGATGGTCATGCCGGCTTTCAACCCGAGGTAAGCGTTGGCCGATCCCAGAATGGCTGTCATCACCAGACCGATCAACACGGCCCGGAAGGTGAATTCCTTCATTTCCATCGTTTCGGGGACGTAAGGCCGATGCTTGCGCGGGGCTTCCGTATTCACCACCGTAGTACTCATAAGGGCCTCGTGTACCGGAGTATTTTCATCTTGTATTCACAGTAGAGGACGACCGCGCACGTTAACATGCGGCGAGGCAGCTTTACAAGTCTATGCCTTTTCGCGACAATAAAAGGAGAGCCAGCACACCCCTTGTACGTCCACCCGATCGAGTAATTCCCAAGGAGGTACTCCGTGACTCCGTCGACTCATCCCTCGTGGGCTCTCTTTGCTAGTGAATTTCATTGCCGGGAATGCGGGTTCGGCGATGCATACCGATCGCGTCCCCGCAGTTTTTTCGAGAGGCACGTGCTGGCGATTTTGTATCTCCAGCCGGTGCGATGCGATCGCTGCTACACGCGCAGCTACGTGTCCCGGGGCATTCCGGTGCGGGAACGCATTCAGTTCGGGCGCAAGGAACCAGAAAGTCAACCCTTGGACGCCGGCGACACGACTGGCCGCGTTGCGTAGGAGTTGAGACCGCAGCTATACTGAACTAGCGAAGTGTTCGCCCGTTTGCGGCCAAACAGCCGAGCGGGCGCGGGAGGCCGTCTTCAGCAGTACCGGGTTTCGAATACGGGCTGCCCAGTCCACAGCAACGACCGACCAGGCCGGTTGCTGGACAGAGCGTGCTGCTGCAAGTTTCTTTTTTACTCTTTTTCCCGCTGATTGCCGAATCTGTAATTCTCCGTTAATTCAAATATCGCGTCTTCCGGTATGCGCGGCATGCCTGCATTCCTTGCGCCCGTTGACCTTGTCGTTGTGTGCTCTATGCGGTGAGGCTTTGCCACACACCAATGCAGGTGAGACGGATTCGCGAGTCGACAATTGTTGTCGCCTCTGCCAGCTTGCCGAGCCGCCGTTTGTTCGGGCGGTGGCATTCGGCAGCTACGACGAGAAACTTCGCGATCTGGTCCATCTGCTGAAGTTTGATCAGGTTCGGCCGGCGGCAAAGGTTTTGGGAGGATTGCTGGCGGCTTCGATCGCGAAGTTGGCGCCGTCGCTGCCCTCGGGCTCTATTGCGGTCGTTCCGGTGCCTCTACACTTCCGCAAGCAAGCGCAACGCGGTTTCAATCAGGCTGAGCTAATTGCACGTTGCGGGCTCAAGCAGCTTTCGAGATCGGAGCAAAGTGCGCCATTTGAGCTGATGCCTCACGCGTTGATACGCGCAAGAGAGACCGGGAGCCAAATCGGGCTGACCCGCCATCAGCGTCGGGAAAACCTTCGGGGCGCGTTCAAGGTAGGCGATCCAACGCAGGTTCGCGATCGCAACATCTTACTTGTCGATGACGTCTACACCACGGGCGCCACGGCATCGGAGTGTGCGCGGGTGCTTTTGCGCGCCGGGGCAGCGCGGGTTTGGGTCGCGACCGTGTGCCGTACGATCAAGCTGTATAACTGGCCCGGGGTGCAACCGGATGTTTCGGGAAATCAGAGCGAACAGGTTCTGAGCCAGTCGGAAGGCCGGGAAGCGAACGGCCATTTGAACGTGGCGATGCAGGCCTAAGGATTATGTCGTTACGGATGCACAATTTCGGGGGCTGGCGGCCGCATGTGCCGCCAGGTGTGCTTGCCTCGGGCATGCACCAGGAGAACGATAGGCAGGCGCTGCACCAGCCTGTGCTGGTTCTCAACGCCTCCTACGAGCCCATCAATGTATGTGCCGCCCGGCGCGCCATCGTGCTCGTGCTAAAGGGCATTGCGATGACCGAAGAAGAGAACGGACATTTTTTGCATGCAGCCCGGGTTGCGATGCGAGTGCCCTCGGTCATTCGTCTGCTCGAGTATCGGAGAATTCCGCATCAGTCGCGCGCGTTATCGCGAAAGAATATTCTGTTGCGCGACCGGAACACATGCCAGTATTGCTCAACCACGTTGCCTTCGAGCGAACTGACGCTCGATCACGTGATTCCGCGGTCTCGCGGAGGTCTTTCTACCTGGGAGAATCTCGTGGCCTGTTGCCATCCGTGCAACCGGCGCAAGGGCAACCAGCTTCCGCACGAAGCCAACATGCGTCCCATGCGGGAACCGCGGTCCTTCAATCTCCATACCAGTCGCCACATCATGCGCTTGATGGGCCATAGTGATGACAAGTGGAGAAAGTATCTGTTTTATTGAGCGCTTAGCTGTCAGCTATCAGCCCCCCGAGCGCCAAAGCTAATCCGAAACCTCACTGCGGCTTTTGCGGTTGCGGTGGTTGTTGATCCGGTGCGGTTTCCTTGCCCTTCTGCACTTCCTGTCCTTCGAACAGAATCTTTGATTTGGCACCGAAGCGCTTGTAGTTCGTATATTTCACAATCTCGCGGATCCTGACATCACCCATGCTGAATTTCAGCGTGTCTTCTGCTCTGGTGTAGGTAGGAAACCAGTATTGACCGTC
This sequence comes from Terriglobales bacterium, assembly GCA_035508395.1. GTDB lineage: Bacteria > Acidobacteriota > Terriglobia > Terriglobales > Acidobacteriaceae > Acidiflorens. The sequence continues at coordinate 4,318 of DATJNC010000036.1, forward strand.
AATCTGCTCGCGCCAGGTGGTAAATCTGGGAAAAAGATTCTCCTGGCCCCTTTTCTTGCGAATATCGGGAACCGTCTTGCCAAAGGTTTCGACAATTTGAAAATCGTGGTCGTCGACCCAGATGCGTCCCTGAAAGTAGCGCTTTTTGCCGACAATCTGCTTGGGCGCGACGTCAAACACGTAGGTATTCAGTTCGTCCTGTTTCTGCTGTCCGACATAAAGGATGTCGTATTCGCCAATCTCATCGGAGGTAAGAACGAACGGAAGGCGGTTTTCGATATCGTCAATATCTTCTTCCGTCATCATAATGCGCTGTAAGGTGTTCTGCGGAGCGAACACCACGTTCTTGACCCTACGGCCCTTGTCGTCGAAGGTGACGTCAAAAACCTGCTGATAGCTGCCGTCGACCGTGTCGCCATCGAGCGTCATTACCTTCACATCCTGGCGATAGGTATATTGATCGCGAGCTTCTTTAAAATCTTTTTCTTTGGCCGCGAATCGTTTGATGATTTCGTCTACTGTAATTCCAGTAGGCTGCGATTTGTCGAGTGGCCCTTCCTGGGCGCGCGCCGTTCCACACAAGATTAGCGACGAGACAATCGGCGCTAACAGGAGAGCGCAGATCGCAGTGCGGGAAAAGCTTTTGAGCGGCAAACAGGCAGGACGGCGGACAACTCTCATGACGGTATTGTAGCCAAAAGCGGAAGAGAAAAAATTAACAGCAGCTCCCACCCCCAGAGCCGCCGTGCGTCAGCTCTTTCGGAGGGGGTAGGAGACTGCAGTTCTGCCTATCTACTTCGATGCACGTGAGGTTGAAAGAGTAGCCAAATTTACTTTTCTTTACGAAACGCAGCCGGGCTGTTTCGCCCCGGCTTCTACCTCATAATGCGTGCCATTCCCCACTCCACAAGGCCCGGGAAAAGCTGATATAGCTTCACTACCGGAATCATCGTCCAAGGGACAATGACCTCACGCTTGTTCTTGCGATAGCCATCATAAGTCGCGCGCGCCACCCGTCCTGCCGAAATTCCTTTCACTGACTTTGGACGCACCTGACCACGTTTGTCGACAACGACGTGAGCGCCAAATTCTGTGCTGACATAGCCCGGGCATACGGTCAAAACGTTGATGTTGTCGGGCATGAGTTCCACGCGCGCGCCCTTGCCAATTGCGTTCAAGGCAAATTTCGTCGCCGAGTAGGGGCTGAGAAACGGGACCGGTATGTGGCCGGCGACACTGGAGATATTGATGATCGTTCCTCCGCCCTGCTCGCGCATCGCGGATGCCACAGCCTGGAGGCACATCACGGCGCCGAAGAAGTTTGTCTCGAACAGTTCGCGGCAGGCGGCCATCTCCATGTCAGCGACCGAATCGCGAATACCGACTCCTGCGTTATTGACCCACACATCGACGCGATCAAAATGATGAAGGGTCAGCCCCAGAACGCGATCGATTTCGTCCCGATTGCGGACGTCGCAAGCGAGGGCCAGAGTCCGGTCCGTGTGCCCGACTCGATGGCGCGCCGCCTCAGCGCGGCTGGCATCGCGAGAAAGCAGCACCACTCGTGCGCCATGGTCAGCAAAGATTTTGGCAATTGCCTCGCCAATCCCCATCGAGGCGCCCGTTACCACCACGACTTTTTCGTCCATTTGCATGGCGAATCTTGTACCCTCGCGAGTACGGGTAAGTCAAACCAGCGTAGAATTACAGCCAACCGGCGCTGCGCTGTATCGGCAGAGGCAATGCAGCCGTGGTCGTTGGGACATCGAAGCTGTGAAATGTTGGCAAACTTTGACGTTGCTTCCTCTATTTCCGCTTGATGTCGTCCTTCTTCCAGGCGTGCCTCTTCCCCTGCATATCTTCGAGCCACGCTACAAAGAAATGATCTCGGAGTGTCTGGAGCAGAAGAAGCCATTCGGCATCGTACGCGCTTCCGATGATGGTGTCGCCGGCTTGGGGTGTACCGCCGAGATTGTTTCGGTCACGAAACAGTATGAGGATGGGCGGATGGACATCATTGCGCGCGGCGTCAACCGGTTCGAGGTGCTCGAGGTGAATCAGGATCGCTCGTTTCTTCAAGCCGAAGTGATGGTGGTGGAAGACGAGCCGGGACGGCCCTCGAATGAAATGATCAGTCAGGCGGTTCGGCTGCATGCAGAAATCGCGAAACTGGCGGGAAGCGACTCTTCGAGCGCCGATGAAGGCGCGACGAATCTTTCATTTCTTCTCGCGGGATCGCTTCCTCTCGATCTCGACTTCAAACAAAGCCTGCTCTCGACACTGTCGGAAGAAAAACGACTCGACGCCGTCATCCAGTATCTGCGGGCGGTGCTGCCCGGCCTTCGCCGAGCGTCCAAGGCGCGTTGGAATTAGATTTCGAGCTGAGGGCTGCGAAAAGCTTGTTCAATCCTAGTGAATCTCGTTTGCATCCAACGAAAGAGTGATTATCACTTAGCCGAGAGTCATTTTTTTGAAAGCGTATAATCCGCGATAAGGCAATGCCGGCGCACGCCGGTGATATTGGGTCCAGGAGTTCCCACCATGAGCAGTGCCCGTACGCTGGGCGAATTGCGCGCCAGTTCCTTTACTGAGTCTCGTCTGGTTTCGCGTCGCGTCAAAGACGAAATGCGCGAAAACCTGATGACGCGTCTATGCCAGCATCCTGACGATCCAATTTTTCCCGGCATCGTGGGCTATGACGACACGGTGGTGCCGCAGATCGTGAACGCGATTCTCTCGAGGCATAACTTCATTTTGCTCGGCTTGCGCGGGCAGGCGAAAAGCCGCATTTTGCGCGCGTTGACCTCGCTTCTCGATCCGCAGATGCCGTATATCGCTGGATGCGAGATTCACGACAATCCGTATTCACCGATTTGCCGCCGCTGCCGTGAACTGGTCGCCAAAGAAAAGGACGCGACGCCGATTGCATGGCTGACAGCCGAGCACCGCTACGTGGAAAAGCTGGCCACTCCTGACGTGACAATCGCTGATTTGATCGGCGATATCGACCCTATCAAGGCGGCTCGCGGCGGACACGAACTTTCGAGCGAATTTACGGTGCACTACGGACTGCTTCCGCGCGCGAATCGCGGAATTTTCGCCGTCAACGAACTGCCAGATCTGGCGGGCAAGATTCAGGTTGGATTGTTCAACATCATGCAGGAAGGTGACGTCCAGATTAAGGGCTACCCGATTCGTTTGCCTCTCGATTTGGCTATTGTTTTCAGCGCGAACCCTGAAGACTACACGGCGCGCGGCAAGATCATCACGCCGCTCAAAGATCGCATCGGTTCTGAGATTCGCACGCATTATCCTGCCACCGTCGAGGAAGGAATTGCCATCACGGCGCAGGAGGCGTGGATTCGCCGCTACGACAATCGCAATGGGTCGCGGTTGCACATTCCCAATTATGTGCAGGAAGTGATCGAGCGCATCGCCTTTGTGGCGCGCGAAGACAAAAAGATCGATAAGCGTTCGGGCGTGAGCCAGCGCCTGCCGATTTCAGCCATGGAGAATGTTGTTTCAAACGCTGAGCGCCGCGCCCTGACGCATCACGAGAATCTTGTCGTTCCCCGGATCAGTGATATCTATGCTGCGCTTCCTGCAATCACGGGGAAACTCGAACTGGAATACGAGGGCGAGATGAAG
>DATJNC010000037.1:0-20960 GCA_035508395.1 Terriglobales bacterium
CTGTTGCTGTCGAATGGGACGATCTACATAGGCTTTGGTGGTTGTCATAACGGCTGGTTGCTGGCCTATGATGCGCAAACACTGGTGCAAACGGGAGTTTTTAATTCCAGTCCAAACCTTGATGGTGAAGGGCAGTTTGCCAGCGCGGGGGGTGTCTGGATGGGAGGCGGAGGGCCGGCGGTGGATGCGAACGGTTATATCTATATAACAACCGGCAATGGCCCCTGGGACGGGCAAACGGCGTGGGGCGATTCAGTCCTGAAGTTTTCTAATGACGGCAAACTCACACTGCTTGATTACTTTACTCCCGACGATTATCACTTCATGAATTGCAACGACGCCGATCTGGCGGCCGGAGGGCTTCTGTTGATACCGGGAAGCACCGAGGCTCTGGCCGGAGGAAAGACCGGGGCGCTTTATCTGGTGGACACAACCAATCTTGGCCATGAGCAGGCGAACGACGCGGGGGCGACTCAGGTTGTCCCCGGATTACTGACGAACGAAAGTATCGATCCGTATTCCGCCAGTTGCACGGACAGTCAGGGGACGTGGACAGCCGATGTCAACTCCTATGAGCTATTTTCGACCGCGACATACTTCAATGGCTCGGTATACGAAGGACTGACGCCTACGTCGACCTCTATCCCGTTCTCGATTGTTCAGCTGCAATATTCCGGCAGCTTGTCTTTAGCGTATGACATCATGCCGGCACTACAACTGGGCAGTTATGGCGGAACGAGTTTTATTTCAGCCAACGGTAATTCCAATGGAGTGCTGTGGCTGATCGATCATGGGAATCCGATTCAGAACTCGAATCCAAATGGTGCGGCACCTACGAACGCAATTTTGCGGGCGTACGATCCGGCCGATGTCGGAAGCAGCGAGCTTTATGACAGCAGCATGAACTCCGCAGACACACCTGGGTATGGGATCAAGTTCACATCTCCTATCGTGGCCAATGGAAAGGTCTATATCGGAACGGCGCATGACCTGCCGAGTGTCCAGAATCCGCAGGGCGAGATAGATGTGTATGGGGGGAAGTGAAACTTTGCCTGGCGTTCGGGCGCGGCCAATGGGTTACCGTCGATACCCTTCCTCGTGATTCCTGTCACGCCCCGTTGTGCTCCGCGTAACGGAGCGCTTTTGCCCGCATTGCTACGATCAAAACATCATCAGGAGTGTCTATGCGCGATGTCGCAATCGCCAGTCTCTCTCCGGAAGAAAAAACTTTCATTGACAAAGCAATCGAAAGCCGTTTGGGCCGGCCTGGCGCGCTGCTGGGAGTTTTGGAAGCTACGCAGGAGAAGAACCGCCAAAAGTACCTTTCGCTGGAAATGCTGACCTACATAGCAGCGAAGATGGAGCTACCGCTGGCACGGATTTACAGCGTTGCCACTTTTTACGCTCTGTTCAATCTGCAACCACAGGGCGACAACACGATTTGCATTTGCCGAGGAACGGCGTGCCATACGCGAGGCTCGCGTAACCTGCTGGCGGGGGTACGACTCGATCTGGGATTGGGCCTTGAGGATGAAGAAGAGGATGGAAGCAAGAATGAAGCGGACAAACTTGTGCTGACTACGCCCGACGGTCAATTCACGGTGCGCACGGTGGCTTGCTTTGGGCAATGCGCCATGGCTCCGGTGGTGGAGGTGAATCACCACATCTGTGGACACGCCACGGAGCGCACTTTGCAGCGAGAGATTGCAACGATTCGAGCCGGAGAATAGGCGATGCCTCGAATTCTGGACATTGGAGCATTCAACGCGGTGCGAGAGGCTGGACTGGCGAAGCTGGTGCCATCGGCGCCGCGGGTGGCCGTGGGGATGGGCACGTGCGGGCGCGGCAATGGCGCTGAAGGTCTGTATCAAGCTTTCCTCGAAGCGGTGGAACGAAGCGGGATGAATCTGGTGCTGACTCCTGTCGGCTGCTTCGGGTGCTGCTTTCAAGAGCCGATGGTGAATGTGCGGATGCCGGGCAATCCGCTGGTGATGTTGCACCGGGTGCAGGCCAACGACGCGAAACGGATTCTGCACGATCTGGAAAACGGGAACCTGGTTCCAGAGCTTATTTATTGCAAGGTGGAAGAGTGGGACCACATTACGGGCCATGTTCGTTACGGTCCAGGATATCCGGAAATTCCATCGTGGCAGGAAGTGCCCTTCTTCAAAGGCCAGAAAAAGATCGTGTTGCGCAATTGCGGGTTCATCAATCCGGATGACATAGAAGAATACATCGCGGTCGGCGGGTACCAGGCACTGTACAAGGTGCTGATCGACGCGAACCCGGCCAATGTGATCGAGCAGATCAAGGCCTCGAAGCTGCGAGGCCGCGGGGGAGCGGGGTATCCCACCGGGAATAAGTGGGAGTTCCTGGCAAAAGCGAAAAGCGAGCAGAAGTACCTCATCTGCAATGCGGATGAGGGCGACCCCGGCGCGTACATGAATCGCAATGAAATTGAAAGCGACCCGCATGGGCTGCTGGAAGGAATGATCATCGGCGCGTACGTGATGGGAGCGACACAGGGAATTGTTTATGTGCGGGCGGAGTATCCGCTGGCCGTGCATCGCCTGAATCGGGCGATTGAGCAGGCGCGGGAATATGGGCTGTTGGGCGAGAACATTCTGGGGCGCGGCTTCAAGTTCGATATCGAACTGGTGGAGGGGGCAGGAGCATTTGTTTGTGGAGAGGAAACGGCGCTGATCGCATCGCTTGAGGGCGAGGCGGGAAGGCCGCGTCCGAGGCCGCCATTTCCCGCGCAGAAGGGACTGTGGGGCAAGCCGACCAATATTAATAACGTTGAAACCTGGTACAACATCGCGCCCATCATCACGCGCGGCGCGGCGTGGTTCACGGAGACGGGGAGTCCAAAGAGCGCAGGCACGAAGGTGTTTTCACTGGTGGGGAAAGTAAAGAACACCGGGTTGGTGGAGATGCCGCTGGGGACACCTCTCAATACGTTTATTTACGACATTGGAGAGGGCGCGGTGGGAACCAGTCCGGTGAAGGCAATTCAGACCGGTGGGCCCTCGGGTGGATGCATCCCACAGGAGATGTTTCATACGCCGGTCGACTATGAGAATCTTGCCCAACTTGGCTCGATCATGGGCTCGGGCGGCATGGTGGTGATGGATGAAGACAATTGCATGGTTGACGTTGCGCGCTACTTCATCGAGTTCACGCACTCGGAGTCGTGCGGGAAATGCATTCCGTGCCGAGTGGGTTTGAACAAATGCCTGCGCATTCTCAACCGCGTTACGGAGGGCGCAGGGACGGCGCGGCATATCGAGATGCTGGACGAGCTGAGCCGCTATATTCGCGACTGCTCGCTCTGCGGGCTGGGACAGACCGCTCCCAACCCCGTGCTTACGACGCTGCGCCATTTTCGAGCCGAGTTTGAGGATCATATCGTTGGGCACCGTTGCTCGGCGGGAGTGTGCGAGGAACTGGCACTTTCGCCGTGTGAAAACAGTTGTCCCCTGCACATGAACATTCCGCGGTTCCTGCAGCTTTATCAGGAAGACCGGATGGAGGAAGCATTCCTCTCGGTGATTTTCGATAATCCGCTGCCCGCTTCCACGGGGCGGGTGTGCCAGCATCCGTGCGACAACCGTTGCCGACGACAAACGCTCGATCAATCGGTGAACATGCGCGAGGTGCACCGGTACATCGCGGATTCTATTTTCGAATCGGAAAAGTATGAGCAGATGGTCCAGGCGATCATTGGGCGCAAGCTTGAACCGAGCGGCCGCAAGGTCGCCATCATCGGAGCGGGACCGGCGGGCCTGACCGCGGCGTTTTATCTGGCAATGCTGGGCCATGACGTGATGGTTTATGACAGCAAGTCGGAAGCTGGGGGGATGCTGCGATTCGCGTTGCCGGAATATCGGCTTCCCAAGCACATTCTGCGGCGGGAAGTGCAACTGATCGAGCGGCTAGGAGTGAAGTTTACGTTCAACGTGCGGGTGGGAGTGGACCTGGCGCTGAATGATCTCGACGACCGCTACGACATGATTTTCCTCTCGATCGGCACGTGGAAGGAATCGTGGGTGTATCAATCGGGCACGGAATTAAAGGGAGTGTATCCGGCACTACTGTTTCTGGAAGCGGTTGCCAGCAGTCAGGAAGTTCCTCTGGGGCGGAAGGTCGCGGTGATTGGCGGCGGGAATGCGGCGATCGATTCGGCTCGAACTGCGCTGCGTAAGGGCTGCGATGTGACCGTATTTTATCGGCGCGAACGCAAGGACATGCCGGCGATCGAGGAAGAAACACGAGCGGCGCGCGAGGAAGGGGCGAGGTTCATATTTCTTGCGGCACCGCACCGCGTGATTGGAGATGCAAAGGGAGTCGTGAAGGCGATTGAGATCGTGAAGACGCGACTGGGTGAATACGATTCGTCGGGAAGGCGGAAGCCAGTAAATACGGATGAAATCCAGCGGTTCGATTGTGACTCGGTGATCTTTGCGATTGGGGAGACAGTGGATCTGGACTTCGCGCGGGCTTCGGGACTGGTGTTGAAGGAAAACGGGACGGTAGATGTCAACCGGTTCACGCTGGAGACGAGCCGTCCGAAGTTCTACGCAGGCGGTGATCTGGTGACAGGGGCCTCGAATGTGTCGAACGCGATGGCATACGGAAAACAGGCGGCCCGCAGCATCGACCTGCAGTTGATGGAAGCGGACCGGTGGAACGCCCTGTGCCCGCAGTTTGAATACGAACAAATGCCGCCGAAGGAGCCGCATCCCAGCCGGCGAAATTTTGGCCACGAGCTGCCGGTGAGCGCGCGGGCACGCAACCAGGAGGAGGTCGTTACCGGGCTTAGCCCGGAAGAGGCGCTGGTGGAGGCCTGTCGATGCCTGCGATGTGATGTCCGGGCGGTAGAAGAAGACTAGCGAAGGACGATTAACCGGGGAAGGAGTGAGTCTTGGCGCCAAAGAGAATATCGATCCGCATCGATGGAGAGCTGATCAGCGCGCTGGAAGGCCAGACCATTCTGCAGGCGGCCAAAGCCAGCGGCAAATACATTCCCACGCTCTGCGCGCTTGATGGATTAACCGCGGTGGGGGCTTGCCGGGTTTGCATCGTACAAGTGTCAGGGACGGATCGCTTGTTTCCGGCTTGCACGACACCGATCCAGGAAGGGATGTCGGTGATTACCAACTCGCCGAAACTGACACGCTATCGAAGGATCTCGGTAGAACTGCTGTTGATCGAACGCAATCACACTTGTTCTGTATGTGTGTCGAATGGGCATTGCGAGCTTCAGGCGATGGCCACGAGCTTAGGGATCAGCACCGTGGGGCTGGCGTACAACTTTCCCAAGTTGCCGATCGACATGTCGCATCCGCGTTTCGTGCTCGACCACAACCGCTGCATCTTGTGCACGCGTTGCGTGCGGGTGTGCGCGGAATTGGAGGGCGCCCACGTTTGGGAAATGAGTTCGCGCAGCACGCGGGCCCGCATCGTCAGCGAGATGAATACAAAGTGGGGACAGGCGAGTTCGTGCACCAACTGCGGCAAGTGCGTGCAGGCGTGCCCCACCGGGGCACTTGCGGAAAAAGGCTATGCCGTGGAGGAGATGGTGAAGAAGATCGACGCTGTGACGGCGCTGGTGCACCGCAGAGGAGCGCAGGTATGAAGAAAGTGAAGGTGGCCACGGTCTGGCTTGACGGATGCTCAGGCTGCCACATGTCGTTGCTCGACATGGATGCCGCCATCATCTCGCTGGCTCGGAAAATCGACCTGGTGTATGGACCTCTGGTGGATGCGCAGGAGTTTCCCGAAGATGTGGATGTGACGCTGGTGGAAGGAGCAGTGAGTTCGCAGGACGATCTGAACAAGCTGCAGAAGATTCGCCAGCGAACTCGGCTGCTGATTTCGCTGGGAGATTGCGCGGTTACGGGAAATGTTCCGGCGATGCGGAATTCGGTTCCCGTCCAGAAATTGTTGCAGCGTGTTTATGTGGAAGGGGCGGAAGAAGGGAAAGTGATTCCTTCGGATCGGGTACCGGCTTTGCTGAAGCAAGCGAGGCCGTTGCGTGAGTTCGTGAAAGTGGATGTCGCGCTGCCGGGTTGCCCTACACCCTCGAAAACCATCTTCAATTTCATTAACGATCTCGTCGAGGGCAAGAAGCCTGACACCGCTCTTAAAGTGAAATTTGGCTAAGGAACGGGCATGAAACGAATCACTATAGAAGCCGTGAGCCGCATCGAGGGACACGCCAAGATCGACATCCATCTGGATGAGCAAGGACACGTGGCCAAGACTGATTTCCACGTCACGCAGGTGCGGGGGTTCGAGAAATTTACGGAAGGGCGTCCGTTCTACGAGATGCCGGGAATTACGGCGCGCATTTGCGGAATCTGCCCGATCAGCCATCTGCTGGCGTCGTCGAAGGCCTGCGACGCGATCATGGCGGTGCGAATCCCTCCTGTCGCAAAGAAGCTGCGCGAAGTGGTGCATTACGCGCAGATGGTGCAATCACACGCGCTGAGCTTCTTTTATCTTTCCGCTCCGGATTTGCTGCTGGGGATGGATTCCGATGTGGATACCCGCAATGTTCTGGGGGTGATTGCCGCGCACCCGGAGCTGGCGCGGGACGGAATCGAATTGCGAAAATTCGGCCTGCAGATCATCGAAGGGCTGGCGCAGGAGCGCGTGCATCCTTCATGGATCGTTCCGGGAGGAGTGGCAACACCACTTGCCGCCAGCACTCGAGATCACATTCTCTCTGAATTGCCGCGAGCGAAGGGGATTGCGGAACGAACTCTGCGCTTTTTCAAAGGAGCACTGGATAATTTCAAAGCTGAGATCGAGTTCTTCGGTTCCGCTCCCACGATGTACGCGGGACTTGTGGATCGCAAGGGCAACCTGCAGCTTTACGACGGCGATTTGCGCTTTCGTAGCGCTGACGGCGAGATTGTCGAAGATCACATTCCGGTGGACGAGTATGCGCAGTGGATCGGAGAGGCCAGCCTACGGGAGTCTTATTTGAAGGCTCCGTTTTTCAGGCCACAAGGATTCCCTGCCGGGGTCTATCGCGTGGGACCGCTTGCGCGTCTCAATGTGGCGGATCAGTGCGGCACGCCGAGTGCCGATGCGGAACTACGCGAGTACCGCGAGCGATTTGGGGCAATTCCTCATAGTGCGTTTCTTTATCACTATGCGCGCTTGATTGAGATCATCTATGCTCTGGAGAGAATTGAGATGCTGCTGACGGATTCGCAGATTCTCGATAAGCACGTCCGCGCTACCGGAGGCGTGAACGCTCCGGAAGGCGTGGGCGTGATTGAAGCGCCGCGAGGGACGTTGATCCATCACTACAAGGTGAACGAAGAAGGCGCAATCAGCTGGGCAAATCTGATTGTGGCTACTGGACACAACAACCTGGCGATCGGCCACAGCGTGCAGCAAGTAAGCGAGCACTTCATTGATGGCACGAAGTTGACGGAAGGCATGTTGAACCGCGTGTCGGCGGTGGTGCGCGCGTATGATCCCTGCCTGAGTTGCTCCACGCATGCGCTAGGAACGCTCGCCCTCAAAATCCAACTAATCGACTGGCGAGGAAGAATCCTCGACCGGCTAGCGACGGACTGATCCGCAGTAACTCAACTTCAACGCCAAAAAGATCAGGTGGGGGCGCAGTTTTGTTGACACTGCACCACCACCATGGGCTCGCGAACAGGTTGAGAATGCTATTTCCTGGCTAACTCCGGCACCAGATCGAAGCGATCGTGGTTCATCACTTTGGTCCAGGCAGCGACGAAGTCTTTCACAAACTTTTCCTTCGCATCCGACGAGGCATAGACCTCGGCGAGAGCACGCAGCTGGGAGTGCGAACCGAAAATCAGGTCGACGCGGCTGGCGGTCCACTTGACCTGATGCGTCTTGCGATCGCGTCCCTCGTAGATGCTGCCCGAGCCATTCGCCGACCCGGTTGGCTGCCACTCGGTGCTCATATCGAGCAGGTTGACAAAGAAGTCGTTGGTCAACTTCTCAGGCTGCTTAGTGAAGACGCCGTGTTTCGAGTTTCCGACGTTGGCACCAAGCACGCGCAGGCCACCGACGAGGACTGTCATTTCAGGCGCCGTCAGCCGCAGCAATTGCGCTTTGTCGACCAAGAGTTCCTCGGGCGAGAGGCGCTGTTTGCCGCGGATATAGTTGCGGAATCCATCGGCCTTGGGCTCGAGGGGCTCGAAGGAATCGACATCGGTTTGATCTTGTGAGGCATCCATGCGCCCGGGGGCGAAAGGAATTTTCACGTCGAAGCCGGCGTCTTTCGCCGCTTTCTCGATGGCGGCGTCGCCGCCGAGAACGATGAGATCGGCGAGCGAAACCTTCTTACCTTTGTTGCCGTTGGACTGCGCGGCGTTGAACTCCTTCTGGATGGTTTCGAGTTTCTGGAGCACCTTTGCGAGTTGCGCAGGCTGGTTGACTTCCCAGTTTTTTTGCGGCTCGAGACGGACGCGAGCGCCATTGGCTCCGCCGCGCTTGTCAGAGCCGCGGAAGGTAGAGGCCGAAGCCCAAGCGGTCGAAACAAGCTCGGAGACGGAGAGGCCAGATGCGAGAATTTTGGCTTTCAGCGCAGCGGCATCTTGTTCGCTGACGAGTGGATGATTGACAGCTGGGATCGGGTCTTGCCAAGGCAGCTGTACTTTCGGGACGAGAGGGCCGAGATAACGCTGGATCGGACCCATGTCGCGATGCGTAAGCTTGAACCAGGCGCGGGCAAATGCGTCCGCGAACTGATCGGGATGCTGGTAGAAGCGGCGCGAGATTTTCTCGTACGCGGGGTCGAAGCGCAGCGAGAGGTCGGTGGTGAGCATGGATGGGGCGTGACGCTTGGACGGATCGTGCGCATCGGGCACGGTGCCATTGCCTGCGCCATTTTTCGGCCGCCACTGATTTGCACCGGCGGGGCTCTTGGTCAGCTCCCAGTCGTACTTGAAGAGGTTGTCGAAGAAATTGTTGCTCCACTTGGTGGGCGTGGTGGTCCAAATGACTTCGAGGCCGCTGCCGATGGTGTCGGCGCCGCAACCTTTGCCAAATTTGTTTTTCCAGCCCAGGCCCTGATCTTCGATATCGGCGGCTTCCGGTTCCGGGCCGACATAGTCGGCGGGAACGGCAGCGCCGTGAGTTTTGCCGAAAGTATGGCCGCCGGCGATGAGCGCAACGGTTTCTTCGTCGTTCATGGCCATGCGGTGGAAGGTTTCGCGAATGTCCCGGGCGGCGGCGACAGGATCGGGATTGCCGTTCGGGCCTTCGGGGTTGACATAGATCAGGCCCATCTGAACGGCAGCGAGAGGGTTGGCAAGATCGCGATCGCCCGAGTAGCGCTCGTCGGCGAGCCACGTGCCTTCGGGGCCCCAGTTCAGTTCTTCGGGTTCCCAAACATCGGCGCGTCCGCCGCCGAAGCCGAAGGTCTTGAAGCCCATGGATTCGAGGGCAACGTTGCCGGCGAGGATCATGAGGTCGGCCCAGGAGATTTTGCGGCCGTATTTCTGCTTGATGGGCCAGAGGAGACGGCGAGCCTTATCGAGGTTCACGTTATCGGGCCAGCTATTGAGCGGGGCGAAGCGCTGCTGACCGGCTCCGGCGCCACCGCGGCCATCGCCGATGCGGTAGGTACCGGCGCTATGCCAAGCCATGCGGATGAAAAGGCCTCCGTAGTGGCCGAAGTCGGCGGGCCACCACTCCTGCGAGTCGGTCATGAGGGCATGAAGGTCTTTGACGACGGCATTGAGGTCGAGAGTTTTGAATTCCTTGGCGTAATTGAACTCCTCGCCCATGGGATCGGACTTGGGCGAGTGCTGATGCAGAATCTGCACGTCGACCTGATTGGGCCACCAGTCACGGTTGGTGGGAACAGAGGCGGCGTGATTGAACGGGCACTTGGATTGGGTTGACGGGTTTTTGCTCTGGTCTTCCGGGGAAACCGTTCCCGAGGAAGAGGCGAGTGTGTTTTCCATATGCGTCGGATTTTCCATAAGCTTTTCCTTTGAATGAGTTCAAAAAGTGTGGTGATTTACAAACCGGTTGCGGTTCGCACAATTCGGTTCAACTTTCGCTTGATCTTTTGTTTGATCTGCCTTTTCACTTCTACCAAATCTCGAGACTTAACGTGAAACGCGCCGGGGAGCGCATCTGCTACACAGCCCCCGGAAAATGAGTTCGCATTCGCGCACGATCCGCTTACCGAGAGAGCGAGAGGCGGGTTTGGGCACATCGTACCACTCGACGTCTTCGACACTGCCACAGCGGTCGCAAATGAAGTGGTGGTGGCGCATACCTTTCACATCAAAGCGGCCGGCGCGACCCTCGACGGCGACCTCGCGCACCAAGCCCGCGTTGACCAGATCCCGCAGATTGTTATAAGTAGTGGCCCGGGAAGAGCGCGGATCCACACGATTCACGGCTTCGAAGATCTCCGCAGCCGTGGGATGTCCCTTGTGGTCCATCAGGAACGTCATCACGGCGTGGCGCTGCGCGGTGCAGCGCAGGCCCCGGTCCTCCAAAGACCGTTTAATCGACTTGCCATCCATGGGAACGAGATTAGATTATATCTAATCTGATATTTTGTCTAGAGTGTTCAAAGCAAGCATCTGGAAGATGGCCCGGGGCCGACGACGAATGGCGACCGATAAACCTGAAGTCGAGGTTCTTGGCAGGTCGGCAAATGCCGGTGTGCTGCTGCGGGGCGAATCCACCGGAGATTGCATAGGGAATGTGTTCGCGCTCGAAAAGGGTGAGAACCTTACGAAAGAAGCGTTCTTGTCGACCGGGGAACTTCGCCGGAACGGACGAGGTGATGGGCAGTTCGTCGGGTGCTAGTAGATGTCAGGGCGGAATTTTGCGTTGTCGCAGTCGGGACAATCATGCAGCGGTTTTGGGGCTCCATTGGCAAATGCGGGGCGCGACCAGCCACCAGGTGATCGCGGCCCTAGATGAGAACCCTGCTATCGAATAGGATAGGTTCGCATTTCTCATCGTGATAAGGTCGAGGACAGGCTGCGCAAAGGGCCGTGACACCGAGAGAATCGCTCTCGCGCACTGTGCTTTGGCACCTGGAACACCGCGTTCTCGTGTACGAGAAGAAAACCGTAGCGTTCGCGAGAATGGGCCGCGTCCCGAACAGCAGCCGTCATAAACCGACGATTTGATGGAGTTTCTTGCTTTGCGGAGCAATCGCAGATGAACTTCACGCTTCTTGACTGGTCGGCGGTCATTGCCTATCTGCTGATCACGCTGCTTCTTGGACTGTATTTCCGATCCCGTTCCGGCCGAAGTGTCGATGACTATTTTGTTTCCGGGCGCAACGTCTCGTGGTGGCTGGCCGGCACTTCGATGGTGGCAACGACGTTCGCAGCGGACACTCCGCTGGTGGTGACGGGATTGGTGTACGCGCAAGGAGTGGCCGGCAACTGGATCTGGTGGAGCTTTCTGCTTTCGGGAATGATGACGGTGTTTTTATTCGCACGGCTTTGGAGGCGCTCAGGCCTGCTGACTGACGTGCAGTTTGCCGAGATGCGCTATTCGGGCAAACCAGCGGCATTTCTGCGCGGTTTCCGGGCACTCTATCTTGGATTGCTGATGAATTGTCTGATTCTGGGATGGGTGACGAAGGCGATGACGTCGATCGTGGCCTCGACGCTAGGAGTAAGCGATCAAAGAGCGCTGGCGGTATGCGTGTTCTTTTTAATTCCATTCACCGGACTCTACGTGGCGCTTGGGGGCCTGTGGGGAGTGCTGTGGACTGATTTATTCCAGTTCGCTCTAAAGATGTCGATCGTGATCGGAGTTGCATGGTACGCAGTTGCGGCTTGCGGTGGAATGCACGCCATGCTCGACAAATTAGCGGCTGCGCGCGCGTCGGCGCCGGGATCGGCTGACGCGACGGCATTCTTCCCGGACTTCACGCGTCCCTGGACCACGGAAGCGCTTTGGACGCTACCTGCACTAACTTTCGTGGTCTATCTTGGCTTGCAGTGGTGGGCTTTCTGGTACCCGGGAGCCGAGCCGGGCGGAGGGGGTTACATTGCGCAACGCATATTCAGCGCGCGCGATGAACGCAACGGCCTGCTATCGGTGTTGTGGTTCAACATCGCTCATTATGCGGTCCGTCCCTGGCCGTGGATTCTCACTGCGCTGGCGGCGATAGTGCTCTATCCCGGGCTCCAGCATCCGGAGTCCGGATACATGTTGATCGTGAGCCAGCATGTTCCTGCGGCGCTCCGTGGGATTGTGGTCGCCGGATTCATGGCTGCATTCATGTCCACCTATGCGACGCAACTGAATTGGGGCGCATCTTACCTGGTCTCCGATTTTTACCGGCGTTTTCTGCGGACGAAAGCGAGCGATGCGCACTACGTGATGATGTCCCGGATCGCAACCGTGCTACTGGTTGTGGTATCGGCCATCGTCTCGATGCAGCTATCGTCCATCCGCTCGGGTTGGGAGTTTGTGCTTGAGGCCGGAGCCGGCACTGGCGGCGTGTACCTGTTGCGCTGGTATTGGTGGCGAATCAATGCCTGGAGCGAGATTTCTGCGATGGCAACCGCACTCGTGGCTTCACTGGTGCTTCACTGGACCGCACCGTTTACGGGGAGCGCGCCGGTATTGTTTGCAAAAACAGCAGTGGCGACTACCGCGATCACAACTCTGGTGTGGGTGGTGGCCACGCTGATCACGCAACCTGAACCCGAACCTAAACTCATTGAGTTTTATAAAAAGGTTCGCCCGGATGTGCGGGGTTGGCGTCCCGTGGCCAAGCTGGCGGCGGATGTGCCCGTGACCATCGATCTTGGTCGCAACCTCAGGGCTTGGCTTCTGGGATGCGCGATGGTGTATCTGGCCTTGTTCGCGGTGGGCCGATTCGTGCTGGAATCGCCGGGACAAGGATTGGCCTTGGGAGCAGGGTCGGTGGCGTGTGCTTTCATGCTGCGAGGGAATCTCAGAAAAAGCTGGAGGGCTGAGCCCGACGAATCTACTCTCTCTGGCGCGAATTTCGCCAAGGTAAGCGGAGGGCACTAAGGTGTGGTGATCCTGATCAACCCATCCGAATATTGTGCTCGCCGATGGATTCGAGGGTGGACAAGAGATGCGTGATTCCCAGAAGCTGCCGCACTGATTTCCCCATGTTGGTGACTTCCAGAACGCAGCCGGCCGATTTGGCGGAAACGTAGAGCCGGACGAGCGCGCCAATTCCCGTACTATCAAGATGGGTTAATTCCGCGAAATCGAGAACGATTCGCCGGGAGTGGGGAATGAGGGGGCGAATCTCGGCTTGAAAAGCGTCCGTCGCGCCTGCGACAAGCCGTCCGGTACAACGCACGATGGCAACCTCGCCGCTGCGATCGACGGCAAGAACCACTGGAATTGCATTTCCTCGGTCAACCATTAGAGACTCAATTGCAACGGATCGAAACGTCGCCGGAGATTGTCACACAATCGCGGAAGAACGTCGAGAGTGGACTGCGAAGTGCGGCGAACCGGATCGAATAGCGATGGAGGACAGCATGCGCTGGACAGACAGAAAATCAGCAGGCTTTCGGATTCACGTTTTATTTCTGTGCTGTTTGCTTGCGTGTATCGGCGTCACGGCGTCAGCTCAGGCGATCTCGCCCGTCATCAGCGTCGATCATGGTCCGAATGCACTGGCGCAACTCTCGAAACATTATGTTGTTCTTGTGTCGCTCGATGGTTTCCGCTACGACTACGCGAAGAAATATCACGCTGAGCATCTGCTCGCCCTGGGGGCGCAGGGGGCCAGCGCGCCTGAAGGGATGCTTCCCGCCTATCCATCGATAACTTTTCCCAACCATTACACGATCGTGACGGGACTTTATCCCGAACACCATGGGGTTGTCGCGAACAGCTTTTATGATCCGGAGCGAAAAGAAATCTACAGTTACCGCGATCCCAAAACAGTTGGCGATGGCAGCTGGTATGGAGGGACTCCGCTATGGGTTCTAGCGGAGCAGCAGGGCATGCGATCGGCGTGCTTTTTCTGGGTGGGTTCGGAGGCGGACATTCAGGGAGTGCGGCCCAGCTACTATTTGAAATTCGACGGGAAGTATCCGAATGCGAAAAGAGTTGAACAAGTTTTGGCATGGCTGAAGTTGCCGCCTGAACGCAGGCCGCACATGATCACCCTTTATTTTTCGGATACGGATAGCGCCGGACACGCGTTTGGTCCCGATAGCCCGCAGGTGGAGGATGCGGTTCACGAACTCGACACTGAGATTGGAAGGTTGATGGACGGGATCAAACAATCAGAGCTGCCAGTAGATTTAATCGTGTTGGCGGATCATGGGATGGCCAGCGTTCAAGGCTCGCCTATTCATCTGGATCAGTTCGGATTGCAGAAATCGTGGTTCGTTCAGATTGTCGGCGCGAGCATGTATCCGAAATCGGAAGAAGACGCGCAGAAAGCGTATGAGACGCTGCACGGCAAGAGCGACAAGTTTGACGTCTATCGGCGTTCGCAGGTGCCGACGTATTTGCACTTCAACAGTAATGCGCGCGAGGGAGACCCAGTGGTAATTCCGAAGGGGCCTTATCTGGTCGATGTGGCTGAAGACCCAGCCGGCGCGGAACACGCTCCGAAAGGGGCGCATGGTTACGACGCGACCCGCATGCCGGAAATGAAGGCGATTTTTTTCGCGGCAGGGCCAGACATTCGTCCCGGAATCACGCTGGCACCATTTGAAAACGTCGATGTGTATCCGTTGATTGCAAGAATTTTGGGCCTGGATATCTCGCACCTGAGGACCGGGCCGGTTGATGGCAAGCTTGAAGTGCTGGAAGGAGTGCTGAAAAGCAGGTAAAACGACGGCTCGTAATAGATTTGAAGTTACGCGGTGGCGGGAGTGGCCATCCGCGCTGTTTATAATCGAAGAGGGATGGCAGACAAACCAAATTACGAAGCGATGCTCGAGGTCGCGATTGAGCAGGCCCGGCTTGGGCTTAAAGAAGGTGGAATTCCCATCGGCGCGGCTATTTTCGATCACTCTGGACGGCTCATCGGAGCCGGTCACAATCGCCGGGTGCAGCAAGGCGATCCCTCACTGCACGGAGAGACGGATGCATTTCGAAACGCGGGGCGGCAGCGAAGCTATCGCAACCTTATTATGGTGACGACTCTGGCGCCGTGCTGGTATTGCAGCGGACTGGTGCGCCAGTTCGGATTTCGGACCGTTGTGGTTGGCGAGAGCGAGAATTTTCAGGGCGGCATCGATTGGCTCCGTTCGCTGGGGATTGAGATTGTCGATTTGAAGTCTTCTGTGTGTGTCTCGCTTTTGAGCGATTACATTCGCGCCAATCCCGAGATATGGAACGAAGACATCGGCGAGGAGTGAGCCGACGTTCCTTGTCGAAAAAACAATAAGCCCGGAAAACGCGAATGAAGCCTGATCAACATTTGCTGCGGAGACTTCCCAAGGTGCTTTTGCACGAGCACCTCGACGGCGTGCTTCGCCCGCAGACCGTGATTGACCTGGCCAAGCAGGCGGGCTACAAGAATCTTCCTACGACCGATGCGCACGCACTGGCTGAGTGGTTTCATCAGGGAGCGAACCAGGGTAGCCTGGCAAAATATCTGGAGGGCTTCGATCACACCATCGCGGTCATGCAAACCGAAGAGGCATTGGAGCGCGTGGCCTATGAGCAGGCCGAAGACTTGCACAGGGATGGCGTGGTCTACTTCGAAACCCGCTTCGCGCCGCTATTTCATACGAAGAAAGGGTTGACTCACCAGCAGGTGGTGTCGGCCGTCTTAAAAGGGCTGGAGCGTGGGCACAAGGATTTCGGCATTACCGCGCGCGTACTCATTTGCGCGATGCGGAATATGGATGTGTCGCTCGAGATGGCGGAGCTGGCGGTTGACTTTCGGGAGCGTGGAGTCGTCGGCTTTGACCTTGCGGGCGAAGAGGGCGGATTTCCTCCGAAGAAGCACGTGGACGCATTTCATTACATCCAGCGCGAGAATTTCAATATCACGATTCACGCGGGCGAGGGCTATGGGAAAGAGTCGATCTGGCAGGCTATTCAATATTGCGGAGCCCACCGGATTGGCCATGGCACGCGGCTGATCGACGATATTGCTGTGGTTGATGGCAAGGCCGTGAAGCTGGGGGACCTGGCGCAATATGTGCTGGACAAGCGAATTCCGCTGGAGATTTGCCTGCTCAGCAATGTGCATACCGGGGCGGCAGCAAGTCTCGTCGAACATCCATTCAAGATTCTTTATCGGGAGAAGTTCCGGGTCACGCTAAATACGGACAATCGCCTGATGAGTAACACGAGCATGACGCAGGAATTTGAAGCGGCGGCAAATACGTTCGGCTTGACGCTCGACGACTTCGAGAAGATCACTATCAATGCGATGAAGAGCGCGTTTTTGCCCTATGACCAGCGCTGCAACTTTATCTACCAGACGATCAAGCCCGGGTACGCGAACATTCGAAAATCGCTTGGGCAAAATTGATTGCCAAAAATAAGCTGATCGATTCAGGAAGACAGAGCCGCCAGAGTTTCGGCGAGGACGAGGGTTCCGCGAGCAATATCGTCGGGAGAGGCGTACTCATCGGGGCGGTGGCTATATCCGTTGCGGCAAGGAATGAAGAGCATTCCCACCGGGGCGATGCGCGACATAAAGAGCGAGTCGTGATAGGCACGACTGACGATTGAAGTGAATGGCAAGTCGTGTTTTTTGCAGGACTCGGTGAGCGCGTCGATGATTGCGGGAGCGCAATCGGCTGGCGCGTCTGCATTAAGCAGTTCGTGGTGAATAGAGACGGAACGCTTTGCCGCGATGGATTGGCATGCCTCCTCGAACCCTCGCAACACGAGGTCGCGCCGGGGCAAGCTGGTGTCGCGAATATCTGCGCTGAGGTGCACGCGGCTGGGAATGCTGTTGATGGCGCCAGGGAAGACCTCGCAGAGGCCGACGGTCGCGACGGTGTCGGCGGCTCCGCTATTTCGAGCGAGGTTTTCGATCGCGAGAATCAGCTCGGCAGCAGCGCAAAGAGCATCCTTGCGATCGGGCATGAGGACGCCGCCTGCGTGTCCGCCCGCGCCGTCAATGGAGATGCGCAGGCTGGCAGGAGCGGCGATGTTGGTGACGACACCGAGCGGCATTTTCTGTCGTTCGAGGAGCGGGCCCTGCTCGATGTGAAGCTCGATGAATGCATGGAAGTAATTGGCGGGCAGTTTTACCGATTCCAGTTCCCCTTCGCAGCCAGCTTTTCTACGCACTTCATCGATGGACGCGCCGTTTTTGTCGGCAAGTTTTGTTGCCGCATGGGGCGCGAGCGTACCCGAAAGCAATCGGCTGCCCAGACAACCGATGCCAAAACGCGTTGGCTCTTCCGAAGTAAAAACCAGCAACTCGATCGAGTGCCTGGGACGAAAGCCGGCGCGGCGCAAGGAGCGAATCGCTTCGAGGCCGCCGAGAACACCAACCACACCATCGTATTTTCCTGCGTTAGGAATGGCATCGATGTGCGAGCCGGTTCCGATCGCGGGAGCGGACGGATCGGAGCCATCCCAGCGAGCAAAGGTGTTGCCGATCGCATCCTGGCGAATTGCGAGTCCGGCTTCCTCACACTTCCGAGCGAGCCAGACCCGCGCCTTCATATCTGCGGGGGTAAAAACAATTCGAGTGACCGCGGGAGGCTCGGCGTCGGAAAAGGCTGCCAGTTCCTCGATTTCAGCCAAAAGCCGATGCTTGTCAATCTCGAAAGTCATCGAGGCTCGGCCAATGGATGGCGATTCCAGTCTTTATAGATCAAATACTTTGCCGGTGTTTTCCCGATCGCGCCGAACCATTGCGGGCACCACGGGGCCATCCAGATAAAATCGCCGGCCGTGACTGGATACCAGGAATCGCCAAGGCGATAGATGCCGCCGCCTTCGAGCATCAACAGACCGTGTTCCATGATGTGCATTTCGACCATGCTCAGGGCCGCGCCGGGCTGATAGACCATGGTGTTGACGGCAAAATCGAAGCTCATCGTATCTGGCAAGAGACATTTCACCTGCAGGTCGGGGTCGTCTGAGAGCGGGTGAGATGGAATCTCGTCTTCGTGCGAGATGAGGAGCGCTGGAGGCGGAGAGGAGTCGTGAGCAGAATAGTGTTTTTCGATCACCGCTCCGTGGCTGGTTTTCGTGGCGCTGATCCGGTGCGTCACCCCTTCAGGGATGTAGGCAAATCCTCGAGTGCTGAGACGCGATCGCTTGCCCGCGGCCTCGAGTTCGAGTTCACCCTCAAGCACGAAGACGAAACGCTGTGCGGAGATCGGGCCGAGTTCGCCGCCAGATTGGAACTCCGCGGTGTACCCGGTAAACCTCGCGCCCATGGCTGGGCTGGCATGCACAATCGCCGAGCAGGCTTTCATTCCGGGCAGCGTAGTGCGGACGAAAGTATCCGGTGTCAGAAGAACATGGTTATGCTGCTGCGAGCTGCGCGTGCGGCCGAGATTATGCACGGCTCATCCTATCCCGAAACTGTGAAGAACGCGCAAGCCGATGGAGCAGGTGGGAACCGCATTCGATAGCCTTGGCGACGTCGTCGACATCAACAGTTTCAGACGGATGGTGGCTGATGCCGGCGGGGGTTCGCAGAAAGATCATGGCCGAAGGAACTTTCCCGGCAAGGATCATGGCGTCATGGCCGGCGCCGCTTACCATGCGATGCGGCTGGCAACCAGTACTGCGGATTGCCGCGTCAATTTCCCTAATCAGGCCAGAATCCATCTGGACAGCGGGCTGTTCCAGAAGCGGCCGCGTCTGAAGCCCCAGGCCGCGTCGACCTGCGATATGTTGAGCCGTTTGAATCAAGTCGTGGACTGTGCTTTGACGAATGTCATCTGACTTGTGGCGCAGATCCAAAGTTGCGCGCGCTTCACCCGCGATCACGTTCGCTGCGCCGGGAATGGCCTCAACTTTTCCGACGGTCGCCACCAGGGCAGGATCGGATTTAGCCGCGTGTTCAACAGCCCCGATCCACTCGGCCGCCGCTGCGAGCGCATCCTTGCGAAGGTGCATTGGAGTGGTACCGGCGTGACTGGCCTGACCGCGAAAGACGAACTCCGTGCGGGTTTGCCCGACGATGGCTTCGACGGCCGCCAGAGGGAAATTCAGCGATTCGAGCACGGGCCCTTGCTCGATATGAAACTCGAGATAGGCGAGGGCGTCGGTGCTCAACTCAGCATGCGGAATGGCCGCTGGATCGAGGCCAAAGGCTTCGATAGCGCGGCGAACAGAAATGCCATCCGCATCCCTCAGGCTGAGGAGTTGGTCATCAAGCCGCCCTGCCAAGGCGAGGCTGCCAATAAATGGCGCACCGAATCGCACGCCTTCTTCTTCGGAGAATCCCAAGACCTCGATAACGAATGGAAGATCCTGGCCTCGAAAATTTTCCAGCAAGGCAACCGCGATCATCACCCCCAGAACACCGTCGTAAGCACCGGCGTTGGGCACTGAATCGAGATGAGAGCCAATCAGGAGCCGCGGCCCTTGGTTGCGACCGGCAGGGTAAAGTCCGCGCAAATTTCCCACGGCGTCGATGGTTACTTTGCCGCCAGCGGCCTCGATCCACGTGGCGATTTTTCGATGGCAATCGCGCATGGGAGGAGAAAGAAAGGTTCGGCAGATGCTGCCGGGAGTCTCGGTACAGGCGGCAAGTTCGCGGCAGCGGGCCATGACTTCATGGGCGCGTTTGCCGATTTCAGTTGGCGTCAGCACCGAGCTTTAACCTCGCCGACAAACGCGCGCTTCGATGTGGCCATGGGGCTCATCGACGGGCACAAAGATCTCATTGGGATTGTCCTGACCAAAACGCGAGAGGTCGACGAGGAGACAATGTATGTTAGGCATGGTCAGCTCAATATCTTCGATCTCGAGGATCCGCTCAAGAACCGCTTCGCCCATGGCATAGAGAGTGTGCTGGACAGATTTGCTGTGGTGATTGGCAAATGTCTCGAGTAAACTCTCGCGAATTTTCGACCGCAGCGAAGGAAAATTTACGGAGGGCGAGGCATATTTCCAGTTCGCTCGCAATGAAGTCCCGAGCAGGCGATCGGTTGCTTCGGGCAGAGTGGTGAGCGAGTCCTTGATAAAGCCAATAAATCCCGAACCTGCAGTTTTGAGAATTAGGAGATTCTCAAGGCCGGAACTTATTGAGACTTTGGTATCGCGCTTCTGCGAGATTTCGGTGGTCTGCACTTCGGCGCTCGACAACACAAATGTAGTGGGATGCGGGTTACCGCCGGTGGTCAGATGGTCCCACGCTTTCTCGGCGATTTTGACTTGCACCGATGCGACCTGTGGATTCCGGCCCATCAAAAAGGCGGTTAATTCCTGCCCGAACTGCTCCATGCACTGCGCTGAAGAATTTCGGGCGAGGGAGTAGACCGTATTTTTCATAGTATCGGTGGGAAGAATTTTGCTGTTGTCGCCGTCAACAAAGCAGGATTCAAAATCTCCCTCGAGGAGCACGTCGATCGTCCATTCGTGAAAGTCATGGCGCTCGGGGTGCCGCTTCACTCGGACAAGGCGGACGCGGGATTTGCCGTATCGATTCTCTGCCAGCCGAATCATGCGCGAATTTCCTTCATTCAACTTCCGCGGTAAGTGGTGTAGCCGTTAGGGCTGAGCAACAGCGGCAAATGAAATTGTGCTTCGCCCTTCCGCACCTGAAAAATCACATCGATTGCGGGATACAAGCTCTGCGTGTTTTGTGCATGTTGATAAGCAGCCGTATCAAAATTCAACCGATACACACCGGGTTCAAGAGCAGCGCCGTCGGGCAACAACTGAGCGCATCGGCCATCAATGTCGGTATGGGACACAGCGATCAACTTCCACTCTCCCGACGCGTCACGCCCATCGAGCGACACTTTGACATTCTGCGCCGGCTTGCCGCGAGCGAGATCAAGAACGTGAGTTGAGATTCGATTCAT
>DATJNC010000038.1:0-54899 GCA_035508395.1 Terriglobales bacterium
CGCGTCGCGGCTGGTTCAGGATCGCGTGATAAGCATACAGCGCCGCCCCTATCGCTAAGCCTTCATCGCCCGCAGCCGGTTGAATCCACGTTCGTCGGAATGGCGTGCGGCCAAAGAGCTTGCCGTTCGCCACACTATTCAGAGCGCAGCCTCCCGCCATGGCGAGATTTTCGCCAGGGACGCGTTCATGAAGACCTTGCAGCAGGTGAAAGAAGACCTCTTCGAAGACGTTCTGCATCGCATAGGCGAGATCCATATCGCGCTGCGTGATTTCAGTGTAAGGCTCACGCCGCGCGCCGAACAGCTTCTCCATCTTGTCGCTGAAATGTCTTGCGAGCCGCACCGTTCCATCCGGCAGCACCTGCATCCCCTGGTTGCTGCCCAGCGGCTTGAAGTAGCCAAGATTGAGCTCGAACCCGCCGTTCTTGAGCGCGACGATCTTGCCGATCTCGTTCACATACGTCTCTTTGCCATAGGGGGCCAGCCCCATGACTTTCCCCTCATCGCCATATTTCCTGTACCCGATGAACTCGCAGATCATGGTGTAGAAACTGCCGAGAGAATGCGGAAGGAAGACGCGATCAAGAATGTCAATCCGGTTGCCCTCGCAGCGCGCCATCATGGTCGAAACGAAATCTCCCGACCCGTCATAGCTGAATCCAGCCGCTTTTTCCCATGGCGAGCAGTAGTACGCGCTCGCAATATGGGCAAGATGGTGCTCGACATGGTGCTCCTGAAAAATCAGCTTCTTCGGATCGATCTCTAACGATTGCGCCAGCAGCGAGCGAACATCGCGCATGGCCTCCTTGCGCTGCCGCATCTTGATGAAATTGAGAATCTTGCCTGGATTGGCGATCGCGTACTGGACTTTCTTGGCGAGATTGGCATCGCTATCCTGGCCAACCGCGATGTGATGAACGTCAGTCAGCTTGGCGCCGACGGCATCAAGGCAGGCTTTAACGGCGAGAGACGGGAAACCGCCGTAGTGTTTGTGCCGGTTGAGCCGCTCTTCGGCGACAGCAAAAAGAATCTTGCCATCTTCAACGATGGCGGCCGAGGCATCGGCGTGAAACATGTTCAGCCCCAGAATCAGCATCAGGTCAGGTCTCTGCTCTCAGGTGTCGGGCGTCAGCGTCATGTCCAGCTTTCAACCCGCAGGTTTTCTCAGCTCATCGTTCGGATGTTTTGAGGGCTTGGGTCGTGAATTCGTTTGTATCGACCGCCAGGGGCACCCCAAGCTGGCACGCATTGTGAAGACGCAGCGTCGCAAGCGTTGACGTGACAATTTCCTCGAACGAAATCGGCGGCCGAATTTTGCCTTGCACCGCCTCGACAAACGCGCGCATTTCGGCCCTATGTCCTTTATCTTGCCCCATGCGGGCGCTGATTAACTTCTTTCGGCCATTGCGGACGAGTTCGAGTCGCCGAAAATCCTCGAGGATCGCAACCGAACCTCCACCAAAAATTTCCAGGCGTTCCTTCGAAGCCGATTTGTCTCCGTTGGCCATATAACTGATCGTCCCGATCGCACCATTCGAGAACTTAAATTGGGCAACCACGTTATCAAGGCTGTACTGGCCTGGGTTCGCCACGGTCTGCGCCTGCACTTCTGTCGGAGATGCCGCGGCCAAGAAGCAGAGAAAATCCACAAAGTGGCAAACCTCTCCTAGAACGCGGCCTCCGCCCTGCTCGCTATCGTTGACCCAGTGATCCGCGGCGATGTAGCCGGCATTCACGCGGTAGTGCATCGAAAGCGGCTCGTGGATTTCTTTCAGAAAGGTTTTGAGCTGCACTGCCATCGCCGCGAAACGGCGATTAAAACCAACCATCAGCAGTGGCGCATTTTCAAAACCCGTGTTGGAAAGCAGCATGCCAGATACGATCTCGCTGAGTTCTTCCTCGCTCAGGCACAAAGGCTTCTCGCAGAAAACCGACTTCCCCGCCCGCAATGCCGCCAGCGTTTGCCTCGCGTGCAGGTGATGACGAGTAGCGATAAGAACAGCCTTGATTTTTGGATCGCTCAGTAACTCGTCTTCTGAGCTGCAGCATCGCGAAAAACCGAATTTTTGAGCGGCACCTTGACCGCGCGGGCCGGTCGCGTTGCAGAATGCAATGAAAGAGACTTTGGGAATCGATTTCAGCGCGGGCAGCAACGTGCTCTGCGCGAAATTTCCAGCGCCGAGGACTCCCAGTCCGACCGCATCGGCGGTTGCGATCAAGCGCTGAGCAGAGGCACGCCCCAAACTTGCTTTCTGCGCGCCCGATTCGCCGCTCATTTCAGCCTCTGGATAAGTCAGCAGAATTCCCAGCGATGCTTCTTTCGCGCGTCCCGTGATCAAATCGTAGGCTCCCGCAGCCTCTCTCATCGGGAAGCGATGGGTGATCAGCGATTTCAGGTCGAGCTTGCCTTCCGCGATGAAGCGGAGGAAAGCCTCCATGTTGCGCGTTTCAGTCCAGCGCACATAGCCAATGGGATAGTCGCGTCCCTTCTGCTCATACGCTGTATCGTAGCGGCCCGGTCCATACGAGCGAGAAATGCGAAAGTCGAGTTCTTTTTCGTAGTAGAGCTTACGCTCGAGGTTCATGCCGACAGTGCCGATCGCGACAACGATGGCGCGATCGCGCGCGATTTCAGCCGCAAGGTTCACGGGGTCGCTTGAAGGCGTTTCGGCGGTGATCAGGACCGAATCCGCTCCGACGCCACCGGTCTTTTGAAAGCACGTCGCGCGAAATTCGTCGGGAGCTACCATCGCGCCATCGGCTCCGCATCGGATCGCGAGATCGACGCGACTTTCGACGAGATCCATCCCTAGCACACGGCATCCCGCGGCCTTCAGCAACTGCACCGTGATCTGACCCAGCAGGCCAAGACCAACGACAGCGACTGTGTCACCCAGTACCACCTCCGCCGTGCGAAGCCCGTGCAGGCAAATCGCGCCCACTGTGCCAAACGTGGCCTCCTCGAAAGAAACCGGATTAGCCCGGCCAACGTCGGCGAAACTTTGCTCAGGAATTCTTGCCACCAGCAGTCGCGGAACACAGGCGAGTTCGGCATGAACGGCGTAGCCCGCTCCGGCGCAGGCGACGCGGTCACCAACATTAACGTCGGTAACTCCATCGCCAATGGCAATCACAGTTCCCGCACTGCTGTAGCCGACGGATTGCGGCTGATCGAGCCGCGAGCGGACCGTCCCGACGGTTGCGGCAAGTCCATCCCGTTGCAGCTTGGCCATCACGTCGCGAACCAGATCAGGACGCGACCTTGCCTTCGCCAGCAGATTCTTTCGCGCAAACTCAGCCGAGGCGCGTTCGGTTCCCGCAGAGACCAGCGACACGGCGGTGCGAACAAGCACACATCCTGACAGAAGTTGTGGAGCGGGAACATCAGCGATGTTCAATTCGCCACTGCGCGCATCTTGGAGAAGCTGCTTCATGCCGTGGCCAGCTGCGGGGACGTTAATTTTTCCTGCACGAATCTCTCTCGGGCGAAGCCGCGCGCGCCGCCATCGATGAACAATTGCATCCAGGTCTCAAGCGTCAGTAACTGCCAGACCTGCATCGACCAGTCTTCGGCTCCCCGGCGATGCTCATCGACATAGCGACGAACCACTTCCGGCTTGAACATGCCACGCCGCCGAACCTGCGATTCCGACAGCAGATCGTCGACCACGGGCCGTAGATCGTGCGCCAGCCAATAGTCTACCGGAGCAGCGAAGCCGGCCTTTGGCTGCCCCAGAACTTCCTGCGGCAACATGCCGCGCATCGCCTCGCGAAAAATGTGCTTAGTCACCGGGCGCCACTTACCTTTCAGCTTCCATTCCGGTTTCACGTTCCAGGCGACGAATTCGGCGAACGTCCGGTCGAGAAACGGCACTCGCACCTCGACCGACGATGCCATGCTCATCTTGTCGTTGTAGGTCAGGTTGAGCGTGGTCATGAAAATCTTCGTGTCGAGATAGAGCATCTGGTTGAGGAAATCGGCATGGCGAACTTTGCCGAAGGCGGATTGATGGCGAGCGGACGGATTCAGGCTAATGAGATTCTGCAATACTGGCGAGTACAGGTCGGATTTTTGTTGCGCATCAAGATACGTACAGTTGCGGATAAACGCTTCCGCAGAATTCAAAGCCGCGCTGCGCGCCATTTTCTTCGCCAGTCGCACGTGGCCCTTCATGCCTGTTCCGCGCATGCCTGGAAGGGCGAGCGCGGCTTTCTCCACAGCCGTGCGGGCCGTGCCAGGTAAGCGGCGATACTCCTGTGCCCACGCCGCCGCGATATGCTTGCGATATCCAGCAAACAGCTCATCGCCTCCGACGCCCGACAAAAGAACCGTCGCTTGTTTGCGCGCCTCGCGACAAACGAGATACGCCGTGATTAGCGCGGGGTCTCCGGTCGGCTCATCCATATGCCAGGTCAGCCTGGGAAGCAGGCTGACCACATCCGGCTCGACGCTGATCTCATGATGTTCAACTTCATGATGCTCACGGCTTAGTCGCTGCGCCAGGCGACGGGGCACGCCGGGGTCGTCGATCGTGTTCTCGCCGATGCGATACTTTTTCGGAAATGTAATGGTGTATGTGCGCACTGGCTGCTTGCGCGCCATCGCCGCCACGATGCTCGATGAATCGAGTCCGGCGCTGAGAAACGCGCCAATCGGCACGTCGCTGACCATCTGCTGCTCCACCGAGGCGCAAAAACGCTCGCGGATTTCATTCTGCAAATCCCGCTCGTCGCGCTCGAACCGGTAATCGCCGGGCGGAAAACTGAGATCCCAATATTGCTCGACCCTAAATCCGCCTTGTTGCCAGATCGCGTACTGACCCGCTTCCAGTTTCTTGATCCCCTCGAACATCGTCGCCGGGTCGGGAACCCAAAGAAACGTCAGATATTGGTGCAACGCCTCCAGGCTCATGCGGGCTTCGATGCCGGGGACTTCCAATAGAGCTTTGATCTCCGAGGCAAACGCCAGACTGCCCGAACCCTCGAAGTAGTAGAGAGGTTTGATCCCGAAGTGATCGCGCGCGAGAAAAACTCGGGGCGATGAGCCGCGCAGGTCGCAAATCGCAAACGCAAACATTCCGTTGAGCCGATGCAGACACTCGACACCATATTCTTCGTAAAGGTGAATGATCGCTTCGGTGTCGGTATGCGAGCGAAAGCAATGCCCTTTCGATTCCACTTCGCGGCGAAGCTCGGCAAAGTTGTAGATTTCGCCGTTAAAGGTGATCCACACCGAGCCGTCTTCATTCGACGCGTTGTCGCCAGTCGTCTTACTGCCAGATGTCATTCCGGTCGGCATCGTTTCGTTGCCCATGGGCATGTGGCCGTCAGCCGAGAGGTCGAGGATGGCAAGGCGGCGGCTGCCAAGGCCAATATATGTTCCGTCGGGAAAATGCCGCTCCCACAAACCGGAATCATCGGGGCCACGATGCGATTGCACAGCGGTCATGCGAGCGAGAGCTTCGGAGTTGGCGGTAAAACTATTCAACTCGCTGCCCAAGCTGCTCCGAAAATTAATCAGGCCGCTGATGCCACACATGGATCAGAGCCTCCGATTCCGAAGCTCCCGGTTTCGAAGCTCGAAGATTTTGGCTTTCGTATGGAACATCTGCACGGCTTGAAACGCGCAATAGATAAGGCCAGGCGTGCCGTCGAGAAAACCCAGCCGAAACCAGTAGCGATAGAGAAACAGCAGGATTGGTGAGCCGGGCAAGCGATACAGTTTGCGCTTCAGCCAGCGCCGGCGCTGGGCTTGCGTTCCGGAAAACGCCGCCCGCATCTCATGCTCGTTCTCTTTTGCGGAAAGATTCTGCTCGCCAGCAAGAACGCGCGCTTCCCAGTTCGAATACTCATTGTGCTTCTGGATGTAGCGCGAAAGCGATTCGACATTGCGATGAGTGAGCGGATGATGCAACTTCGCGCTCGGACCGTCGACGACCACGTGCTCGTGCACTTCCATGTCGGCCATGGAAGCATCCTGCTCTTTCAGGCGGCATTCGAAGTGGCCATGGCCTTTGCGAAATAGCGCGAGTTTCCAGAAGCCTGCATCGCAGTGCCGCAGAACTTTGCCGAGGAAATACATCTCGAGCCGAATGTGGTAGCCGAAAATTGCGCGATTCTGAATCGCAACACGAATTTCTTCGCCAAGTTCCTCAGTCAAAACTTCGTCGGCATCAATCAGCAAAATCCAGTCGTTGGCGATCGGCAGATTATCCATCGCCCATTGCCGCTTCTTGGGCCACCCCCCCCCATAGCGAAACTGGACGACCTTGGCGCCATGCGATGCAGCAATTGAGCAGGTTTCGTCCGTGCTTTGAGAGTCGACGACATAAACCTCGCCCACGTCACGCAGCGCCTCCAGGCAACGCTCGAGATTATGCGCTTCGTTTCGCACCGGTACGATCGCGGTCACGGGCAAACCCGCCGCGGACCTTGCCCGCACGCGCTCTACCTGAAAATTGGTTTCAACGATGCCCATCGGCAGCAGATTTGGCGTTTCTCTATGTTATCTGAGCGTCGATGTGAGAGCTAGCTTCGGGCCAACCGGGGAATCAGACATGCACTGGCTCACAAATTTTCATCGCACCAGTGCTGCAACACAAATAGCGACCATGGACGCGACCACGACGTCTGCCCCTTCAGGAAGCGCTCCCAAACCTGCCTGGCAGCGAGCGGATGAATTCCCGCCAAGCGAATCTCTTCGTCCTGCAGCGCCTGGCCGACATATGATTTCATCTCTGACCGCAACCAGCGCTCAAAGGGCAAGGTAAACCCCTTCTTCGGACGATGGACGATCTCTTTCGGCAGTTCGACTTTAAGACTCTTTAGAAGAAGACTCTTTGGCGAGTCGCCTTGCACTTTTTGATCCCCGGGAATGTGGAAGCAGGCTTCGACCAGCGCGCGATCAAGAAACGGCACGCGAAGTTCAAGTCCGTGCGACATGCTCATGAAATCCGAATCGCGCAACAGCGTGTTGCGCATGTAGCAAGCGGATTCAAGGTAAGAAACTCGATTCACCGCATCCAGACTGCACGTTGCCGAAACGACGTTCTGCTCCAGTCTGCGCAAATCGCGCTCCGCGGCCTCGTAGTCTCCCACGTACAAAGCCTTGCGTTCAGCCGGGGTAAACAGAGTCCGCGCCAGAAAGTAGGGATGCGTTGAATTGCCCGTGGCCAACTCACTGAGCTTTCGATTACGGTCATTCGTTTTAGTCACAAGTGAGATTGTTGCGGCAACGGGCTCACGCACCAGCGATGGAAGCTTCGCCAGCCGACCCGCGGCGTTTTCCATGCGCGGCACACGCCGAAAATTGGAATAGCCAGCGAACATCTCGTCGGCTCCCAATCCTGTCAGCGCCACTTTCAAGCCCGCGGCGCGCGTCTTGGCCGAAACCAGCCACGTATTCAATCCATCGATTGTCGGCTGGTCCATGGCGCGCAAAGCTTCGGGCAGGTTGGCGAGCGCATCGTCTTCGGAAATCATGATCTCGTGATGCTCCGTCGAAAAATGCCGGGCAACCGCGCGAGAATGCTCGGCCTCGTTGAACTCTTCCTCACGAAAAACCAGCGAGAACGTGCTGGGACACACCCCCGCCTGCCGCATGATCGCTACCAGGCTTGACGAATCGATTCCGCCGGAAAGAAATATTCCGACGGGAACGTCACTCACCAGATGTGAGAGCACGGCATCGCGCAGCAGCCCAGGCAAGGGACGAATGCCATCGTCAGAATCTGACGGTTCGTTACTGTTGCCATCGGCCGGCAACGACCAGAACCTGCGAGTTTTCAAACCACCATCTTCTACCGCGGCCACTTCGCCCGGGGGGATCGCAGAAACACCCTCGACAATGGTGTGTGGCTCATAAACAGAGCCGAACGCCAGGAAGCTGAAAAGACCGTCGCCGTCGAGCTTGCGAGCAATCAATCCAGTGTTCAGCAAAGCCCGCACTTCAGAAGCAAACAAGAAATGGCCGCCCGGCTGCGCATAATAGAGCGGCTTGATTCCCAAAGGATCCCGGGCCAGAACGAGCCGCCGGCGGCCAGCGTCCCAAAGCGCGAAGGCGAACATGCCTCGCAATCTCGAAAATGATTCTTCGCCCCACACACGGTAGGCCGCGAGAATCACCTCTGTATCGGAATGGCTCAAGAATCGATTGCCGCCAAACTCGAGTTGGGCGCGCAGCTCGCGAAAGTTGTAGATCTCTCCGTTAAACACAATGCAGTTGCCTGTCGCCGGATCGAACATCGGCTGATGTCCCAGCGGAGAGAGATCAAGGATCGACAGCCGGGTGTGCGCCAGCCCCAATTCACCGTTGCCGGTATTAACGACGGCGGTTCCGTAGTCGTCGGGACCGCGATGCGTTAGCGAGCCTACAGCCGCGTCGAGGGCGTCTTGAGAGACGCGCCCGTTGGACGCAAGCATGCCGAAGATTCCACACATGATCTGAAGAACTAGTCTATATGGCTTTAATGGAGAGGAGCCCCGCCGACAGAACTATCCGACGCACTCTTTCACGGCACGAAACTCGAAGCTCTTCACCGCCGTCGTGACCAGATCCTGATCGGACTCGCTAAGGTCGTTGTAGAAGGGCAACCGCAGCAAACGTTCGCTGACCTCCTCGGTTACCGGACACTGCGACGCGCGCGCGGCAAATTTTATCCCTGCCTCCGAAAGATGCAACGGCGTGTAATGGAAGACGCTCAGAATGCTTTTCGCCTTCAGGTGAGCAATCAGACCTGTTCGAGCTTCCGCCGAGGGCAGCAGCAGGTAGAACATATGATAGGCCTGCTCACACTCCGACGGAATCACTGGCAGTCCGACATCGTTCGCGGCCGCCCAGCCAGAGAGCGATTCGAAATACCGCTCCCACACCCGACGCCGTTTCTCTTGCACACTAGGCCGTGCCTCCAGCTGCGCATACAGAAATGCGGCCAGAAGATCGGAAGGCAGATAGCTCGACCCGAGATCCACCCATGTATACTTGTCGACCTCGCCCCGAAAAAATCGGCTCCGGTTCGTTCCCTTCTCGCGAACGATCAGCGCGCGTTCCACCAGATCACGATCATGGACGACCAGCGCTCCGCCCTCTCCGCAGGTGAAATTCTTGGTCTCGTGAAAGCTCTGCGTGGCCAGGCACCCGAACGTGCCCGTGTACCGGCCCCGGTAGCGCGAAAACAGACCGTGCGCATTGTCTTCCACCAGGCGAATGCCGTGCCGGTTCGCGATGGCAAGAATCGCTTCCATCTCGCACGCGACGCCAGCATAGTGAACAACAACAATCGCCTTGGTTCGCGGCGTGATCAGCGACTCCAATCGGCTCTCATCGAGATTCAGCGTATCCCGCCGGATATCGGCGAACACCAGTCGCGCTCCGCGCAACGCGAAGGCATTCGCTGTCGAGACGAAAGTGAAAGAAGGAACGATGACCTCGTCCTCGGGGCCGCAGTCGAGCAGCAGTGCGGCCATCTCCAGCGCGTCGGTGCAGGAAGTTGTCAATAACACGCGAGGCACATCCAGCTCGCCTTCCAGCAACTCATGGCATTTTCGCGTGAAAGGTCCATCGCCCGAGGCATGTCCATTGGCGATCGCCTGCGCAATGTAGCTGTATTCGTTACCCGTGAGGCAGGGGCGATTGAATGGAATGCGGTAGGTCATGACTTGCGAAACACGAAAAGCTTCTGCGTGCCATAGTCGCCGGCAGCCGGAAGTTGCGAAAACCAGCGGTTCCACTCTGCCTTCGGATCGGCCGCGGAAACCGGCGCCTGCGTCGCCTTTGCCAGCAGTGGCTTCAACACGCGGGTGCCAACATAATAGGTGCTGGCAAAATTCGAAAGTTCCAGCAATTCGGCTTCGCCCCGCAGCGCATCAATCACCCGGTCCTGATCGACGTATTGGTTGAACGAAGGCATGGGAATCTCTTCCAATCCCCACTCTTGGCGCAGTGCATTTAAGCGTCGCCACCCCTGCAGGGTCGCCTCCGAAAGCAAGAGCAAGCCGCCGGGTTTTAACACGCGAATGCACTCACCGAGACCGCGAAGCTGACGTTCCCAGGTTGACAGGTTGATCAGCACCCGCACCACGATCACTTTGTCGTAGCAACTCGATGGCTCATCGAGCTGCGTGATGTCTCCGACCTCGAATGAAACAGAACCGCGCAGTTTTTCTTTCATCGCCTCGACCCGAGATCTCGCCTGCTCGATCATCTCCGGAATGTAATCCAGTCCACGCAAGTCCAGACGACGAGCCGCCGCGAATTGCAACGACGAATATCCGTTGGCGCAACCCACATCCAGGACCTTGTCTCCATCCCTGAGATGGGCCGTTATCTCGCGGATCTCCATCTCGATTACACAATGGTCCGACCACGAAGCTGCCGGCGATTGACCATGCTCGCGCGCTTGCCTGGCCCAGAATTCGAACACTTCACTTTGCGTTAATTGCCTCATCGGAAGGAAGCTGCCTTGCCGGTCTTCACCGATTCCTCCGTTTCAGATTCCACGATTGCGAACCCGCGAACCACATACGGAGGCTTCTGCATGCTGCGAAAATGCATTCGCGCAAGATATTCGCCAATGATTCCCAGAGCAAACAATTGCGCGCCCGAAAAAATGGCAATGATCGAGGCCAGGAAGGGAAATCCCGGTACGCTCCCTCCATTGACGAAATAGCGGCCAACCACGAAGAACAGGACTCCAATGCCAAACAGGGTAAATAGAAAACCGACAACACTGGCAAACTGCAATGGCAGGGTACTGAACCCGGTCATCATGTTCATTGCGTGCGTCAGCAGCTTGCGAAACGTGTATCCCGAGGCGCCTTCTTTTCGCGCGGCGTGCTTCACGGGAACCGTCGCGAAACGATTCGTTCCCCAGGTCAGAAGCACGTCGATTGAGACAAATGAGCCTTCATAGTGAGTGAAAGCGTTGGCGACCTGAGCGCGAAAAGCGCGAAAGGCACAGACCTGGCGGGCGATTTTTGCGCCCATCACGTTCTGCAATGCCAGCTTGGTTACCCAGGAGGCAAAGTCACGACGAAACCCATGTTGCTCCTGCTCCGGCGTCCCGTAGACGACATCGTAGCCCCGGCTCAACATCTCGAGCAGCTTCGGGATCTCTTCCGGAGGATGTTGCAGATCGTCATCCATGGTCACGATCACTTCGTATTGCGCAGCCCTGATCCCGCACAACAGCGCATTATGCTGCCCATAGTTGCGCATCAGATTGATCGGACGAATCCACGAATGCCGCATCGCGAGATCGCTGATCACGTCCCAGCTCCGGTCAGGGCTGCAGTCGTTCACGAGAATCAATTCATAGTGATTCGCAATTTCCGAGAGTACGGGTTCCAATCGTTGAACTAACGCGGGCAGGATGGCCTCGCTGCGGTAAACAGGAATCACCACCGACACTTGAGTCGGGCCAAAGGGCTCGCCACGCCCAGGTTTCAGCGCTTTGCTTTCTTCGCCGTCTGACATCGTTGATTGCCGATCATAGCTGCTCGCGCAGGCCTGCGTCCAACTCGGAATATCGAAGTTAGGCGGGTTTTCGCGCCATTGCCAAAAGTGAAGTCCCGATTGGCAACGAATGTCCCCGCGAAACCCATTTCGCTTCAAGCGAAAGCATCTTGGTCATTATCGGGTTGACGATGGGAGTAATGCGAAACTCTTCGTTCGCCAATTCCTTTGCCGATGCTGACTTTTTCATGATCCTGCTCAGATTGCGATAACTCCACATCAGAGGGAAAAGGATGGCCATAAATTCGGTAAGGAACTTCACCTCGAACCCCGCGCTCTGCAGCTTTCCGCCAAGCGCCGCCGAAGAATAGCGGCGGCAATGGCCGGCGGCCTCATCAAAGTGACTCCACAAAAACTGGTGAGCCGGAACGGTCAGTACCAACACCCCTCCCGGCCGCAGAGACCGGTGTACCAGCCGCAGCGTCTCCTCGTCGTCGGAAAGATGCTCCAGCACATCAAACATACCTACCAGATCGAACGGCCTCGAAAACGGCAAGTTTCTGATATCGCCCTGAACCAGCGCCGCTCCCGTGCGCGTGCGAGCGTATCGCAGCCCTTCCAACCACAGCTCCATGCCGATCACGGTGCTGTTGGGACACGCGCGCTCAAGCACGCGCAAGACGTTTCCTGTCCCGCAACCAACCTCCAATACAAATTCGCACGGCTTGAGTGAAGAAGAGATCCTTCGCGTCCAATCAAAGATCAATTCATTGCGGGCGCGGAACCAGAAATGCTCGTCTTCTACCTGCGCCAGATGATCGAAAAATGCAGGGTCATACCCTCCCGTGGGTACCGGCTCCCGCGGAGAACTCGGCATGTTCACCTTGCGCACCCCGGGAATTGCTTCTGAAATGAACCGAAGGCTGCATACGTTATCCAGGTCATCTCTACTTTTCCACCAAGTAGATCACTGCGTCATGGTTCGCAAACACCCGATGCAGGAATTGAATCCCTAGAAGCATGGGAAGCTGCGCGGCCTCTTCCTGCGTTAGCAGCACATATCGAACAGAATTTTGTTGCAGCAGGTTCACTCGAAACTCTTCGGAAGTGCCCGGCGCGAGAAACTGATCCACGGCCTTCACTTTTTCTTCATATCTGACGGCGCTGATGTAACCGCAATAGACCCGGTTGTGCGTGTATTGCGGTATGCGATTGGAATTCGCAATATCTGCTAGCACTACTTCGTCGGCGCGCGAATGCCTGTTCAACCACGTGTAGCTCTCGGCTAAACCTCGATCCAGGCGAGAATTCCCCCTCCAAGCCAGCCGCGCAGTCTGTGCCGTAAGTGCGACGGCCGTCAGGCTGTTCACCACCAACAGCGCCACAAGCGCGATACATGCCCATCGGCTCTGCGCATTCCATTGTACGAACGGTTTCTCAAGCCCCAAGAAAACAACCATGACAAGCGGCACCAGAATATCGGTCGCGTATTGAAAGGTAAAAGGAAGAAGCCGGTGGGAATACACCAATGCGCACGCGGTGATTACACAGCAGATCATGAAAACATCTGCCTGCCTCAGCCGTTCGCCTCGAAGTTTCCAAACTGACAGCAGCAGGAACGGAAACGCAAGGCCGAAGCTGAATGCCAGGACCCAGGGAGCCGGAGGAGCCTGCCCCGGAAGTGTCCACCAGCGAAAGACGGGATGAATTCTGAAAATCCAATAGTAATAACCAAGCAGCGGAAGGCACATCCCGCTCGGCACCAGCCTCAATAGCGCTTGCCGATCTAACTTTCCGCTACGCCACGACGACACCACCCAATACACTCCCGTTGCCGCCAGCAGATACACCATGTCGTACGGGCGGCAGGCGCCCGTCAGCAGGAAAAGTAGTCCCGCGGCCGCGTAGCTCCCCACTCGCGGACGGCGTTCGGCACGCAGATACATACACAGACTCAGCGTCGCAAATGTGCCTGCAATCAGATGATGCGGAGCCTTCAACGTCCAGAAATATGGAAAAAGCCCGGTTTTGAGATCGTAGAAGTACGATTGTTCCGCTGGTATGTGAAGCAGGTTCAAGGCCAGAAGAAACCACCCGAACCCACCGCCCAGTACCGCAGCGACCAGTGCCGCCCGCCGCCAGACAAGGTCGCGAATTAGAAACGTCGCCAGCCAATACACAGCGCAATACATGATGGGGATGAACAGCACCCTCATGCCATTCATCGCT
The DNA here is from genome assembly GCA_035508395.1 of Terriglobales bacterium. Classification (GTDB taxonomy): domain Bacteria; phylum Acidobacteriota; class Terriglobia; order Terriglobales; family Acidobacteriaceae; genus Acidiflorens. The sequence goes on from DATJNC010000038.1 coordinate 13,682, forward strand.
GATCCCACCGAAATATGGAGCACGGCGGCAAGTTTCCCGATTAGAAGCCATTCCAGATTGAAGAAGACGTTGCCATGCACCTCGCCGGTCATGGGATTGTGAAACAACCACGCTCGCGCCGCTGCCTGATGCGCATAGGCCAGATAATTGTTCGCATCATCCTCGAACGCCAGCACGCCCGTGAAAACAGAGCCGGGGTATGGCGCAAAGTGCCCAACAATATATGGAATGCTGCTCACTGCGCACAGAAGTAAAGCAAGCAGCAGAATGAACTTGAATTCAAATCTCGCGATTGCGCCCAATTGCGGCACGTTCGCGGAATCGTCGCCGAGGCCGGCGCGGTTATCGTCCCGTATCTCCTTCACTGATTCTTGTCCGGTCACCGCTTTCCCTTCTCCGCATTCTTCTCGCGCAAAATCGCAAATCTTCCGACCGCCAGCATCACGGAGCAATCCTATAAATTGCAATGTCCCTTGTTCTCCGCCATGGCGCGGCGGTGGTTGACATCTCCTTCAATGCATCGTCCGAAACCACGACCCACGTAACGCGGTCGCTCACCAGTCGCTCGCGGCCCGCCGCATCGAGGTCGCCTTTGAGAAACGAACCCACGTCGGCTCGCCTCTGTTCATACAGCCGATCAGCTTTCGCCAGCACTTCGGCCGCAGTTCGTCCTCGCAATCCAGGCACAGCGGAAAACCTCGTGTAATCGGGCGAAGAAAAATATCCGTCAAGCCCAGTCATAGCCATGATCGAAAAGTTTGTACTTTCCTGGTTGCTTCCCCAGACTGCCCTTTCGCTCAAGTTGCTGGGCAGATAGGCAACAACATCATCCGGCATGGCTGCCGCGCGAACATCAAACAGAGCCTGAGCCGTCTCACGAGGAAAAACTGCTCTCGAAGAAAAATTGAACGATGCCAGCGCTTGCGCCCAGGTTAAGCCCAGCATGGTCCACAATCCTACGGCACGCCAATTCGTCCGGTTGCGCCTCAGCCATTCGTGGATCGGCTGCAGCGAAAAAAGGCCGAGTGTCCATAGCGCGGGTTGCAGAATCGCAACTGCCAGCCCTATGCCCTGATAAGGGAAAAAAGTTCCGAGACCGAACGAAATGAGGAAAACCATTGCCAGCACTGCGGCGAGACTGCGCAGGCGATCTTCATTTGCCGCGCGGCCCAGGTCGAGCCGAAACATGGGGCCAATCCCAAACAGCTTGACTCCAAAGGCGACGACAGGAAACAACACCATCGCGGCCAGGGGAACAATTGTTGCCGGCAGAAATCGGCCGAGGAAATCTCCCCACACTCCCACGGGAAATTCCAGGTTCGGCCCGCGAAATGGAAATCCGGGGGCGAGATTGTGAAATCCCGACAAAATCATGGCCGCACCGATGGGCAGGCTGCCTATGAAGATAAAAGCAGCCAGCCATGCCAGTTCGCGCGCTTCGTCTCGCCCTCGCCACAAGAAAAAAATGAGGCCCGCGGCAACAGCGGCGACCCCAAAGGTTGCGGCCAGAGTAAAGTTGAATCCCGCCATCAACCCCAGCAGCAGGCCCGCCAGAACCCAGTCACGGCGCGAGCGCTCCGGGCGCAAAACAATGTTGATGGCGGCAAGCGAGAACAACAGGCCGTGATAATGCGCCGGCCGATGGACCAGCGGCAGAATCGAGTCGACGCCCTCCCATGCCGTCCAATGTGAGAAAAGCGATGCTCCCAGGCTAGCCGGTTGCGCAACGTGCACGGCGGTTTGCAGCAACCCGAAGATCCATCCCAGCCCGCCGCCCCCCAGCACTAGAAGCACGCTCAGAATCCCTGCCGCGATCGTCCTCACCAACCGCCTTCCTGCCAGATAAGCCAGTGCTCCCACCAGGAAATACACCAGCACCGGATAGCATCGGTAATACAGATCGAAAAGATCGGTCGCGTGCGCGTGCAATGCATGCTGAGTCTGCAAGACCAGCGCCAGCGTGAGATCGTCGAAATAGTGGTAGACCGTTGGCTGCAGACCCGACACCATAAAGTTGTCGGGCGGCACGTGATGCAGCAGTCTCTGAAGCAGCGTTACGTGGTAGAGCTGATCTTGTCCCGCCGGCCCATAGAACACAAAGTCATCGGCTGAGAATCGTCCGCTTCTCCAGAAGACAGGAGCGACGCACAGCGCAACCAGACTGCCCGCGATAACCGCTTCGTAGCTTTGCGGAAATCCGTCTACCCTGGTGGCGTTTCTTCTGCCAGACACAAACAAAATCGCCCCACCACCCGCGAGCACCATCACGAAATAAGGGAAATAAGCCGCGACCCGCGCGTAGTTGCAGATTTCATACAACGTCACGATGCTCGCAATCCCAAAAACAGTACTGAGCAGCAATCTCAAACCACCCGGCAACTTGCCGAAAGGCGCCAGCAGGAGATAACCGGGGAAAAAATACAAGAATGCAAGGGTGAGAAATCCGAAGATGGCGCCCGCAGGGTCGTTGGCTAGAACAAGCGGAACCAGGAGCAGGGCGAGAACCAATACGGAGGCCATAAAGCAACGCCCTCTGTTTCTCGTGTCGCGTCCACCACGCCCGGCCTCGTTTTCTTCCGACGGCTTTGCGGCCGAGCGCACCGGGCGTTCGCCCTCCTGCTCAGGACTTGGAAGTGAGGCTATTTGAATGCCTCCACATAGAGAGAATGAGGCAAGTCTTTCGAATCTCGTGGCTCGTAAGCTGGGACTGCGCTCCCATACAAGCGGCTCGTTCCTTCCGCCGCTCTCTCCACCTCACTGAATCCCGATTTGCGCAGCACCTCGTCAAGGTAGGTGAAATCGAAAGCGGTGCGATGCTGCCCGTCGCAAAAAATGAAATTCGAGAACCGCCCTCCCAGAGAGTCGAAGTGTCGAGGAAACGATTCAAACCATTGATTCTCTCCCTCGCTATACGCGCGAATCGCGCTCTCAAGATTGGGCACGATCAGCCGCATCCCACCTCCTGGCTTCAGCACACGAACACATTCCGCAAGCAGGCGGCAAAGTTCATCCGAATAGAAATGCTCGAGCATGTGCGTGGAATAAATCGAGTCAATCGAGCTCGGCGGGAAAGGAAGACCGTTGCGCACATCAAGCCACAGGTCAATCCGGCTAAATAGATTGCCGTCGACATTCACGAACCCCGGCAAATACTTCGTCCCGCAACCCAGGTGAAGATGAGTTGCCCCGTTCAACCGTTTGGGAAGCAGATAGCGGCGTACCCAGTAATTGGGAAGCGTTGCTTTGGCAATGCCCCAAAAAGCAATGTCCTTATAACGCTGATGAAGCATAAACAAGAACGGATCGAACCACGAACCAAGAATGTGCGCTGTGCGCTGATTATAGTTTACGTGCAACATACTCCCGGGACGTCAGCAGACGATCACTTCCGGGCCATCATTTCGACGGCACTCGCTCGCTCTCCGCCAGCATCTTCCTCAGCCGCCTTCTCTTCCCTGCCCAGACCAGATCGACCAAACCCGAATACATGAACCGATACTCAGCCGGGGCATAGTACGACTCGATCTCCTTCCGCCAGATCAACGACGGAGAATCACGGCCCGGATCTACCGTTCCCGGACATGGAGAAAAGCAGAATCGGTGCACTCGCCTGATTGCTTCCCATGCCGCGCCATCGATTGCATCCCACGAATACGCCCAGGCAAAAGCCTCGACTGGCTTGCCCGTCCAAATTCCGATCTGACCAGCACCGTCGTTGATCTCGCGTGCCAGCTCTTCCGCAGACAACTTCCCCAGCCCAGCATGCGACAGCGTGTGGTTGCCAATCCAGTGTCCGCGACGGCTCAAATCGGCCAATTGCCCCGGACTCATCGGCCGCCAGATCGAGTCTTCGCCGCTGGCATCGCGCTTCGCAGCGATTTCGACGCGCCGGACTGACTCGCTTCGAATATCGATTCTTGAATAATAGAAATCTTTGGCGGCACTCCCCTCGAGGCCGATGAATTCAGGAACAACAAAGAAGATCCCGCGCGCGCCATACCATTCCAGGAGCGGGGCGGCGATCCGATAGTTGCTCTCGCGTCCATCATCGAACGTAAACAGAACCGCGGGCTTGCTTTCCGCCCAGGTGCGCGATTTCGTCTCCAGCGCCGTCGCGAATAACTCGGGGGTAATCAGCGTGAAATGCTGCGCAACCCAATCCAGTTGTCCCCTAAGCTGATCCGCATTCGCGGCCAGCGTTTCATGCATTTCTACGACCACGATGCGCGAACTGGTCGCGTCGTTCGCGCGCGCTGCCAGAGCAACTTCGTTTAGGCGCAGCCCGGCGACTGTATTCAGAACCAGACTACGAGCCAGGCTTCTCGCACCCAATCTTGCTCCCCCACAAATCCAATCGTCCCGAGTAAGTCAGATAAGCCAGTCGCCATCCGCCGGAACGAAATACCATTCCTTCGCTGGCGCCAACCCACGCGGATCGAAAAGCCATCCATTCGCAGATTCGAAACTGCGACGGTGAAATCCAGCCGCGACCAATGCCTTTTGGCATGCCTCATCCTGCCCGCGCAAAACAATCATATCCGCGCGATCGCGATAACGATCTTCAAGGGCAGTGACGATGGCAAGGGTCGTTGCGGCATCAGGTTTCGGAAATAGATCGAGCATATTCAGGGCGCAAATCTGCCCGCGATGACCTCGGTGTCGCTCATTCACGGCGACAAACGTCGGCGTCTGCGCATAGTGGCTTGTGAAGGCGAATAGGGCAATCGACGGGTCGTGTTTCGAATCGTATCTCCATTTCAGGTATGACTGATCCCGCAAGGCAGTCACAGCATCCGACGCTTCAGCTCGCGTTATCTCCTTTGCTTGTTCAACCGAAGACAATTTCACCAATCTATTCGCGCAGTTTTGCTGGAGTTTCAAGCTACGGACAAAACGCAGCCATCCCATCCCTGCCCCCGCAAGACGAGCGATGGATGCGTTCACGCTCCGCCGTGCCATCGCCTCTTCGACGACTGACGGCCAACGAATGATTCCCAGCAGTTCGTGATCTGAGTCGGGTATTGCTTTTGCGCCACGAGCCTTCCATAATTGCGCCGCTATCGCGTTCGCGGAGTTGCCGAACAAAGGCGCCCCTTGGGCTGCACGCGCAAACTTCAGAAAGATCGCTCCTCCCGAGCCGCGATGCGCTTCCTCGACGTAGAAGCTGGTCGAACCCAGGACGCGCACAGGGTTGTTCCGAAATATGAACATCTGAGGCAGATACAGAATGCAGCCAACCAGCGCGCCGTCGCTGCTGCGCGCTCCACAGCCGAGTGCCATATCGTTGCGGCGCGCAGGATTTTCTACCAGCAACCAGATCAGGTGCGCGATCGTCTCGGCTGGATCTTTGCCCGATTGTGTCGCCACGAAACCGGCCAATTCCGGCAAGTCTTTCTCAGCCAGGTCGACGATGCTTGCTCTTACGGACTGAGCCGCTGAATTCGACGCCATCATGACCGTGTCACTTCACGATACACATCGCCAAGATGCCGCACCTGATCGGTCAGAGTAAGCCCATTGACGATGCTTTGGCGGGCGTTGCTCCCGATGTTGGATCTCAGGTCCCCCGATGACAGCAATTCCCGCAAAGCGCTAGCCATTTCCTCCACGCCATCGACCGGAATCAGCCAACCATTCTTTCGGTGCTGAATGATTTCTGCAATGCCTTGTCCTTCGCAAGCGATTACCGGCTTGCCGCATGCCATCGCCTCCAGATAAGCGCAGCCGAGACCTTCGAAGCGGCTGGGCAGCGCGAATACAGTGCATTTGCGCATCGCATGGGCCACGCTACGACGATCCTGACGCCCAAGGAAAGAAACTTTGCCGGTGATTCCGAGCGCTCGCGTAACCTCCCGGAACCGCCCCTCGTCGGGACCTTCTCCGATCACTGTGCACGTTAGGTCCGGGAACTGCGCCGCGACCTCTGCCATGGCCTTGAACACAACCTCCTGTCCCTTGCCACGCAGCAGATTGCCGACCATCAATATATTCAGGCGCGCATTTGACAGCCCGTTTGGCGATCCCGGTTCGGCTGGCGAGAACAGTTCGGTATCGGTGCCGTTATAAATCGTGCGACTGGAAACCGGCTCTTTCATGCCCGCCTTGAGCATGTTCTCGACCGCATGGCTGATACAAATAACCGACGCCGCCCGGCGATAGACATCCGCTGAAAGTTTGGCGCGGCGGTTTGCGCCTCCGCTTCCCGGCTGATAGCACGCATTGAAAACATCCAGGCCATGGATGGTCACGACCAACGGAATGTGCAGGCGTTGGGCAATCATCCATGCCGCATGGCCGCACGGCAGCGCCGTGTGCGCGTGGATCACATCGATCGGACTACGCCGGTGCATCCGTCGGACACATGACAACAGGCGCTGATACAGGAAGATTCCGGCCGTCGTCAAACCGGCATTGCCCGGAATCATGGGATAGCGCAACCATTCAGTCGCTGCGCTCCGGGCAGCGGAATGCCGTTTATGGTGCAGCGGGGAAACAGCGATCACGCTTGAGCGAAGATTGAATTCGGCGAAGTGTTCGATCGGCTCAGAAATATATGTCCCATAGACCGGATTTTCCGACGAGGGATAGAAGGGCGTAAGCGTGAGAATGTGAAGTGTCGTTTTGCCTGTGCGCGGCTCGGCAGAGTCAGATCGCGAAACATCCTGTGGCAATGTGAGATTCGCTCCGCACGTCATTCGTCAAACTGCGCTTCCGTCAGCCTACGCGATTTTGCCCGTTCGATCTCGGGCTTTCCGATTCAAGAGTTCGCGGCTCCAGGTTGTCACGATTCAGAGCCACGCCGACCAATTCGCTCAATCCGCCGATCGTCGAGAAACGGGGATCCTGCATGTCTGCCTCGGAGAATTGCACGCCAAAGTGGTCTTCGATCGACGCCACCAGTTCAACGATCTCGAGCGATGTAAGCAGGCCTGACTGCAGGTAATCAACCCGCAAAGCTTCTTGTGCGCCACCAATCTGTTTTCCGCGTGACCGAAACCACTCCAGCATCCAGTCCGCGATTTCCTGGGTCACGAAAACTACCTTTCAATGGCCACGCAGCGCGTGGGCGAGCCGTCGGCGCCTTTTACCTTCAACGGCAGAACGAACAATTCCACCACCGGCTTCGACAGCGCTCGCAGGTTCGTCAAATACTCGACCAGCACCACTTCGGCTCCCAACAATACTTTGTGATTCGGAGAATCATTTCCGCTCCCGCGCGAGTGCGCCGGATTATCCGGCGATGGAGTATCCATCGCGATCAACCTGCACCCATTGTCCACCAGCCACCTCGCGGCCTCCTGCGAAAAAAAAGGATAGTTGTTGTAGTACGTCATCTGACCAAAGTGATCAGACCAATCCGTTCGCAGGATGATCCGGGCCGGAACTTTCGGGCCGAGCTTCTCTGTGAGCGCAGAGAGGTCAATCTCCTGATTCGCCCGAGCCGGCGCGAAGTTGACCACAGTTGCCTCGCCGATAAGAGTTTCCAGCGGCACTTCATCGATGCCCTTCCCATTCGGGATAAAGTGCAGTGGCGCATCGGTGTGAGTTCCGGTGTGGGTTCCCAACACCATCTTGCGCGTCTCCCGTCCCTCAATGCCATGGCGGCCCAGAATGCTGATCTCGACTACGGGGTGCCAGTGCGTGGGAAACGTCATCATGCCTTCATGCAGGCTCAACGAGAGATCGACAATCTTCATGCACGGCTGCCCTGTTTTTCGAGAGATAGCGAGCCTTCCACCGGAACCGGAGCGGAGATCTGAAGCTTGCTCCAGACCAATTCGCGCAACCTGATTTTCTGAATCTTCCCGTTCGAGGTCCGCGGGAATTCATCGATGGCCATGTAGCGCGAGGGTTGCTGGTGCGCGGCCAGAGTTTGCTTGCATTGCGCCATGATGGCATCGAGGACGGAATCGAGGTCAAACCCCGGTTCAAGTTTCAGAACAGCTACTATGTCTTCGCCGTAGACCTCGTGAGGCACACTCACCACCGCCGCGTCGCTGACGTGAGCGGCATGAAGAAGAGTTTCCTCGATCGCAGCCGGACTCACGTTGACGCCACCGCGAATGATCAAATCCTTTTTTCGGCCCGTGATCGAGAGAGAATTACCCCAGTGCAGGCGACCATAATCGCCCGTCGAAAACCAGGCCCCCGCATCCACTCTCTGCAGATCGCCGCTTTCGGAAATGTAACCCGCCATCACGTCGGGCGTCAGAATCTGGATCTCTCCCTCCTCGCCCGAAGGAACAACGGAACCATTATCGGCGCTGACGCGCAATCGAATTCCTGGCAGCGGCTCGCCGACGTAACCTTGAACATCCGCCGTCTCTTCCGCCAGCGCTTGGGAACGAGCCGTGACGAACAGTGTTTCGGAGAGCCCATAGTTTTCGATGAGCCCAACCCCATAGCGCTTTTCGAATTCGACCTTCACTTTCTGAGGGAGCGGCGCAAAGCCCACAAATGTCTTCTTGATGGCCGAGCGGCAGTAGTTCTCTCCAAGATGGCCACGATCCATTTTGAGCAAGATGGAAAGAATGGTCGGAGCAAGCCACAAAGTATTGACGTCGAACTTTGTCACCTTCTCCCAAAAACTCAGGCTCGAGCGCGCGTCAAAAACATGGTCCACAACTATGCTGGCTCCCGTCAAAAAAGGAAGCAGCAGCAGGTTGTAGATCCCTCCCATGTAGGCCATGCTCAGCGTGAGATAAAAGCGAGAACCGGAGTCCAGTCCCTGCGCGTCCGCAAACACGGTGGCATTGCGCACCATGCGCCCGATATGGTGGGCCAGCCCCTTGGGTTTTGCGGTGGTTCCCGAGGTGTAGACGACGAGAGCCAGATCGTCGTCGCTCGCCTCGCTGAGCGGAACAAAAGTTGACGAACTAGTCAATCTATCGAGATGAATGATGGGCTCGTCGGACGCAGCCGCTGCATCCTGCGAAGTCGACAGGAGTATGACCTCCCGTAGTACGCCCTCAAATTTCCTCCGCGCCGACGCAGTCACGATCGTGCACTTCGGCCCGCTGTTCGTGAGAATGTAGCCGGCTTCGGAAACGCCGAGATTCGGATTGACGGGAACTATCGCTGCTCCGCAATACAGACAGGCAAAATATACAATGGCAAGTTCGGTGCAGTTGGGGACGACCGTGGCAACCCGGTCCCCGCGTCTTACGCCACGTTCCGTCAGGTATGCTGCTACAGCTGTCGCCTGATTGTGAAACTCCGCGTACGTCAGTTCTCGTCCCGTGAACGCATCCACAAGAAAAACGCGCTCACCGGAAAAACGAATTCGATCCAGAACCTGATCGCGAAATGTCATTCCGCAACCGCCATTTTCGTCGCGCGCGCTCCCGTCACCAATGTCGAGATCGCCGTCCAGCGCGCAACCTGACCGCGATAGCTTTGGCTTGGGTCAATGCGAAGAATTGTGCGATGTGAGAGATCCTGTCTCAGCCGCGGAAAGTGACCGGCCGTTATCAATATGCCATCGGCTTCCACCAGTTGATCCACATTATTGGCATCCTCTGCACTCGGTGGACAAAGAAAGAGTCCCGCCTTCAGGCCGAGATCGACGTGCATGCGATCGGAAAAGTCAGAAATCTCCCAGGCATTCAAAGGTGCGTTCTCAGGCAAGGTTCCGCGAACAGCGACGTTGCGGAAAATTGCGCAGTAACGAGCCAGCGATTCAATGGGTGGATTGCCATACACCAGCAGCCCCGAATCGCCGTGAATCTGGGCAATGGAGCGCAAAATTTCTTCTTCGAAACTTGCCCGCACCTGCCTCGAACGAATCGGCACAACCCGATCATCGCCGGCTATTTTCGCGATCACCGAGCAATCGTCTTCCGCCCACGAACCCCCATCCAAATCGACCAGGTAAAGAGCGATTGAGCTGCGGGTGATACTTAGAATTTGTTCCAGCAATTCGCGCGAGCCGTACGTCACTCGCCCCACCACCGTTGTATCTTCCGCCAGAACAAGATCCGCCAGAACAAGATCGGGATCGGGTCTGTCGGAGGCCACCAGCTCCAGCACCGGTTTTGCACGGCGCTTGGCGCAAGTCACGCTCATGCCTTCGATCAGCGAACGCACCGACTGCAGCGACGTGCTAATGGCATCTTCGGAGATACCAGGAACACAAAACGTGATCAGAGCCTCATCGCGCATGCTCTTGGGAACCTTCGGCAAACTTCGCGCTATCCGATCCAGCTCCTTTTCGTTCAGTTCGACCGGACTCAGTTTTCCCATGGTAATCACCAGGCGGCGCACATCCACGCCATGCTTCTTGGCCGCGGCCGCCACCTTTGGCAGGAACGACGAATGAAACTGGCTGTACCCCATCGCCACCGACATCATGTCGTAGAGCTGCACTTGCGACATCAGTGGCCCCAGAAACTGCTCCGCCGCGTCCATCACTTCAAACAGATCGATCCCGGTCTCGATTCCGAGGTTCTTGAACACAGCGACCGCGATCTCCGTGGGCACATTGCCCGCGCTTCGCCCCAGACCATAGAGCGTCGCATCGATCATGGTGGCCCCGCACCGGAACGCCTCCACGCTGTTCGCCACCGCGAATTGCAGGTTGCTGTGCCCGTGAAAGCCGATGGCACAATCGCAGACCTCACGGGTCGCGCTCACGTACCGCCTGACATCCTCGGGAAACATGCTTCCCGCCGAATCAACGCAGTAGACTGCTTCCGCACCCGCTTCGGCGCCGCCTTTTGCTTTGGCGGCAAACTGCTCCGCCGTCACGCCATACGTCTTCATGAAGTTGAGGCACGGAATTAGACCGAGGCTGCGTGCGAGTTCCAGATACGGATAGGCTTGCTCGATCTCCGGCGCGTTGTAGCCGATGCGGACAAAATCGAGTCCGGCCGCCCGCGCGGACTTCATGTCATCTGCCGTGCCTATCCCAGGAATAAAAAATGCCCCGATTTTCGGCCGCCCGTGATCGGCAGGCGTGTTTGCTATCGCCGCATTCTTCGCCGATTCGATCAGGCGCTCATCGCTTGCCGGCATTGAGCCTTTACCCGCGCGCGCTGCTCCCAGGCCCAAGCCATGGCCCACCTCAATCCATCGGAAGCCCAGCCTCGCAAGTACACCCGCCAACAAAACCGTGTCCCGCTCCGTGAACTTGAAATCCACGGCGTAGCTGCCGTCGCGCAGCGTGCACTCTAAGATCTCGACTCTCTTTGCGTGGGGCCGCAACCCGTCTTTCTCATCCGTCCGGCGTCCCATTTGTGAGCCGAGTCGCCGGATTTTATCTTCCGTTTCCATTGGTGAACCGCGCTGCGCTATCGGTTGGAAGGGCCAGTATACTATCGTTCAATCCTTCACAATCCTGGGCGTGCCTGCTCCGGCACCTCATTTCGAGTTCGCTCTCCTCCAGCCACTTCAGTCGCCCGTTCTACCAGTCGCGCGACATGTGTCCTCCAACTGAATTCTTTTGCGCGGGCGCGGCCCGCTTCCGACAGTCTGCTTACTGATGCGCGGTCTGCCTGAAGCTGCAGAATACGATCCGCTAACTCTTCCGGCGAAAAGCGCGGAAAATACACAGCGGCGCCGTCGCAGATTTCTCGATGCACGGGAAGATCCGAAGCAACAACCGGCAATCCGCTCGACATTGCCTCGACCAGCGGGTGCGCGAATGATTCAGCGTAGGCCGGCGTCACATAAATGTCGCACGCGCGATACAAATGATGCAGCGACCCGTACGGAATAGCGCCGAGTTCAACGATATCGTGATCGGCCCGTAACTCGCTGACCAGCGACGAGGCATGTTCGGCCCTGTAGGTTCCAGGATTCTCGAGCGAGTCCAGCCGGCAAGTAAGGTAGAGCTTCACTTTTCTGCCTGGCAGAACTTTCTTCAACAGAGGAATCGCGCGGAACAATGTCTCAAAATTCCGGTAGTAGTTGTAGTGGCTCACAAAAAGCAGGCGCAGAGCACCTTGGCCCTCGGCCAACTGACCCTGCACGATTGGCAATGGCTTGGGATCGCTTTCGAAGGCCTCGGCATTGAATCCGTGGTGAAGCGCGACGACTTCTCGTCCGCTCCAGGCCGCAAGTTCACGGGCAAACGCCTCGCTCGGTGCAATCGTCAGGTCGGCGCGGCGAATCGACTGGCGCGCGAATAGCGCTTTTAACTTCGTGTCTGCCCAGATCGCATAATCATGGCGGGCGCGAACATCACGTAAAAAATCTACCGAGGTATATAGCGAATTGCGCGACAGCAGGATCTGCGGAACCGGCGCATTCCAGAGCGCAAAGTTCCCAGCGCTGATCAGCACTTGCGCTCCAGCCCGCCGCAGCAAAGCCGGCAGAATTTTCTGCTCTCGTAGAAAACGGCGGGGCGCGGAGCGGGAATCCGGCTCTTCTAGGAACGTGACATTCGCCACCGAATCAAATTCGCGGCGGAATGCGGCGCCCAACAATACGGTGGTCTCAACATCCGCTCTCAGGGCCAGTTCCGGGATCACGTTGCGGAGATAGGTGAGGCCTCCGCCGGCACTGGCCGCAAGCCCATTCAGGAACAGTCGCATCATGGAACGATCGCGCTCACCTTCTCGGCTCAGCGATTGGGTACGACCGCGCCGAAATTTGCGGACGGCGCGGCGCCACCGACAAATATCTTCGTGCGCGCGAACTCCACGGCGGGAACAAGATCGGCCAGCAAGAACGCGAGGGTCCAGAAATAAATACACGGATAGGCGCCCACCGCAAAAAGCCAATCCTCAAAATTGGCGTGAATGAAGCCGGCCAGCAATACCATCGCCAGCGGGATCGAGTAGTGGCGAGCGTTCCCCGTTCGTCTCATCCACACGCAAACTCGCCAGACATTCGATGCGGTTACAGCCAGAAGCGCGACGAAGGGTAGAACTCCCAGCAGCCCCACCCACTCGGTTATCGTCATGTAGCTGCTGCCGTGCTCGCGAGACGTTTCCGCGCTCGAGGAGAATTCTCCGGCCCCCATCCCGGGGTCCTCTCCACTCGGGCTCGTGCCATACCCCGTCCCAAACCATGGGTGTTCTTTGATCGAGGCAACGGTCCTCTCCCATGGCGTCTTTCGCGAGCCTAGAAATCCTTCTTCCTTGTGTCCCTTGTAGAGAATCGTATCCTTTGCGTCCGCAAGCCTTTCGTTCAGGGTCAAAGGAGAAATCATCCCGGTGACCGCGACAAGAAAGAGCACCAGCGCCCCAATCTTTGTCAGTAATTTGTATTCCCTCAGGCAGAAACACAAGACCATGGTAACCAGAACCATTGCCACCAGGCCCGCGCGCGCCATGCTGTAGTAGATGAGATACACGCACAGAACCAGGGCAATCAACCGTCGGGTTTTAGCGGCCGGGGCAGTCGAGGTCAACCATCCCCATAGCAAGGGAGGGAATAAGCCAATGCTCATGGCCGCTCCCAGAGAGTTAGGATTCCCCCAGATGGCCGCTCCCAGGCCGAAGTAACATGCTGCCGTGCCATAAACTGCGATCTCGCTGGCCACCAGTAGTCCATTGAAGAAACGCTCTTCGCGCCCAAGAAGTGCCAGCCGCGCGCCCGTGCAGCAATAAGTGAAAAGCAGGAGCAGGCTGAGCGCTTTCGAGGCGGCTAATTGTAGAAACGGTGAAACTGACGCGGACACAAAAGCGGCGCCCACACAGAAAAACGCGATCAGGTGGATCGATTTGAAATGGCTGCGCGGCGATTTCATCCACACCACGAACCCCGCGAACGCGCCCACCGTAAGCACCACCCAGCGCCCGCCAGTCCATGCTCCTTCGAGGGGAACATTCATTCCCGCCCAAAGAAAAGCAATCATGAGCAGAACCAAGAAGCGTTCGCTGTACTTCCACACGCTGGCGATGATGATTTCCAGCAGCAGGATCGCCCCAAGAAACGAGACATTTCCAAAATACTGAAGATGGGTGTAAAGAGCATACAAAGCGAATGCGACGACGCCAGCGAGCGCGAGCCACTGGGATGGCTTCATGCCGTTCATTCGACCGATCCTCGCCCGGGGAAAGCAGCCGCCGACAATCCGGCAGCACACGCTTCCGGAGAATACCTTCGAATTCGTTCCAGGCTGCGCCTACCCATCTGCTGTCTCAACTCATCGTCGCGCAAAACGTGGTCGATCGCGCGACACAGTTCGTCAGGATCGGCCGGTGGCACAACGAATCCATTCCAGCCCTCCTCCACCAGGTCCGCGGAACACCCGGCAATGCTGCTTACGATTACCGGCAGCCCGCAGGCCATCGCCTCGTTCACCACCAGGCCCCAGGGATCGCTATGTGTCGGCAGAACAAGAACGTCCGCGAGCCCGTATATTGCGGCTAGTTCTTCACGCTGCGCGAATCCGAGGAAGCAAACCGTGCCCGGTGCGATTCTTTTCGCCCTTTGCTCCAGCTCCGCTCTCGAGCTTCCCTCGCCGGCAAACACCAAACTTACTTTGCATTGAGTGTTGTGCTCCAGTCTGCCATAAGCCTGCAGAAGATCAAAAACTCCTTTTTCCTCGACCAATCTTCCAGCAAACAGTACAAACCGGTTGGGCAGGCGAAGTCGCCGGCGAATCTCGTCTTCTCGCTCACGCGCCGCACTGCAGTGGGCTTCGAACCAATCGTTGTCGACCACACTGGGCGCGGTCAATATCTTCTCTTCCGGCAATCCGAGCAACTGTAAATAGGCAAACGAAGACGCCCCCGCCGCCACATACCGGTCGCACCGCTCTAGAAAATAAGACTTCATCCACTCCACCAAACCGCTGCCCGAACGAGCATCATGCTGGTTGCTCTCCGACCACAAAACGAATTCTGCATGATTGCGGCGGGCCCACAAAAGTGCCTGCCAGGAAGCGGGATAGTTATATCCTCCACAGATGATGGTTTCCGGAGCGAACCTTTTGAGCGAAATTCCCAGTCGCCAGTTCAGCAATACATTCTTTCCGCCAAGCCGGAGTCGCCAGGAAGGCAACACCTCATGTGAGAAACGGATTTCATCCTTGTAAACCGGCCATTGCCTCAGCGTGGCATCGGTCTCCGCCAGAAAAACCACGTGCAGATCGATCTCTCGACACCGGGCCAGCGCGTTGAAGACCGGAATGCGATAGGGGGCGATTATCTCGGACAGAATCAACAGCCGCCGCTTGCTGCCTGGCATTCGCGAGAGCACCGAACGCCATTCTAACGGCAACCGATCAGCTCGATCGTTTGCGGCGCTGATTCTCTTAGCGCTGATTCTCTTAGCGCTGGTTCTCACAGCGACGGTTCTCTTCGCGCTGCCCCCTGTAGCGATGGTTCGCGCGCTCGACCATAGCCTTCTCCATGATCGCGCCCCATTGCTTGGCAATGTCGTCCCATTCGAACTTGGCAGCATGCTTGACGGCAGCCCCCGACATTTTGGTTCGCAACTCTTCGTCGCACATCAATCTCTCCAGTGCCGCGCTTAGGTCATCATCCGAATCGCCAAGCAATCCGCTAAGTCCGTCAACAACGTAGTCAGGATCATACGAACGGCGTGCAATGCAAGGAAGGCCGCACGCCGCGGCTTGTCCAAGAACTTGAGGATGACCTTCAATTTCACTTGGAAAAAAGAAAATCTGCGCCTGCCGCATTTCTTCACCCAGCTGCGCGGCGCTCAAATGCCCGAGGAAGTGAACATTTCCGCAATCGGCCTCGCGCGCCAGTTTGCGACATGCAACTTCTTCCTCCCCTGTGCCGGCAAGACGAAATTCCCACTGGCGAAATTTCGCGGCTTGCTGAACCACCAGATCCGCGCGTTTATAGGCGCGGAATGAACCCGCGAAAAGAACTCGTTTGGGTCCAGAATCGTTGTTCGGTTCGACGCGCGGAAAGTAATATCGCCGATCGATGCCATCGTAGACCGTATGCACATGCTCAATCCCAAAGAGTTTGCGCACAGTTTCGCTCATAAATCGACTGTTCGCCGCAAGCACGTCGCATTCCCGAACCGCACGCCATAGCAACGGGCGGTCAACCGCCGACTTTTCTTCAAGCGCTCCAGAAACCACGTAAGTCACCAGCGCGGTGCGCAATGCAAGACGTCGCCGAATCCTCAGAAACCCGGCATCAAGAGGCCCTTCCCTCGGAAAAAAATAAACGTCGGGCGGCCGCCGCAGCAACCGCAACAGAACACGCGCGCTGTTCGCATGTTTGCCCCAGCGAATAATCTCGGTGTTTGGCCGATTGGCAATGCGATTGTACGGCCTGTCCGAGGCCAGCATCAACACTCGAAAGCGCGAAGGATCGAGCCGCGCCACGACCTCTTTCACCGTCAGATTTTGAGCATTTGCATTGTTCTCGTCGGCAAATGACGGGGTAAAGACCGTGATCATGCGGCGGCCGGTGACGCCATAAATTTCGATCGAGCGTTAGGGATCGCGGCTTTCATCAGGCGCGCTTTTAGTGTGATTGGATGACTTCAATTCTAGCTTAAGCTCGCGCAGGCGACTTTGCAGCCGTGGAACTGCTGGTTTGTCTGCAATTGTTTTTGAAATGTGCGCGGCAGCTACCTTCAAAAAGTGTTGTCGGATCTCCGGCACCGCACCACTGGGGAGCGGCCTTTGCTCGGCCGGATCAGCCTGCAGATCATAGAGCTGTTCAATCGCATCCGACTCCAGTCGATAAACAAGCTTGTACTTCGCATCGCGAACACTGACGAGACGCGATGATAGACGCATCTCGCCACGAAAAGGATTGGTGCAATCGTACGCCAACTCGGTCAGAGCCGGGTCAGCTTCGCCCTCCGATCCCGACTGTTCTCGCAACCCCCGACGCAAGCTCTCGCCGCGAAAGCTTGAGGGAGACGCTACTTCGAGAATGTCGAGCAGGGTCGGTGCAAGATGTAAGAGGCTGAACGGAGTGTTCGATGGCTCAATGCGTTGTCCGCTCGCATCGGCCCACTGGACCGGCATACGAATCAATAGCGGCACATGCACGATTTCTTCCGCCATGCTGACCGGCACGTGGTAGCGGCGGCCATGTTCAAGAAACTCCTCGCCATGGTCGGCGGTAAGCGCCAGAACAGAATTCTCCCAGCGCTGTGCGCCCTTCAGATATTCGATCAGTCGATCGACTTGGGTATCCACCCAACGAATGCTCGCGTCATAGAGGTCGATAATCTCTTTTTTCTTGCGCCGCAGACCCGTCGCAGAAAGATCCGATCGATTCCAAAACTCATTGATATAACGGGCCCGCGCCGGCGAAATCTCCTTCCCCGTTAACTGTTGTAATGCGCGAGGTGGGGGATAGTAAGGAGCGTGCGGATCCATGAGATGGAGCCATAGGAAAAATGGACGGCCTGGCTCGACCGTTTCCAGCCACGATTTCGCGGCCTCCACCACGACCTCCGCCGACGGATACTTCCGTAGCGCGTCCATATCCGAAACCGGTGAAGCCCTGACTCGGACCAGATACTGAAAATACAATTCATCGTAAAGTTTGCCCAGACCGACTCTATCTGCTGACTGTTTCAACCAGCCATTCAATGTTTCGAGATGACGTCCATCTTGTGGCTGCGATTCATCACCCGACTCGGCCTTGCCCCCTGCTCGACCATCAAAATCAAGAAAATCGCGGAATTCATCGAACCCTTGGTTAAACCCGAAACGCGCCGAAATATAAGGATTGGCCGCGGAAAAACCGGCGGTCGCATAGCCCGCTTTTCTCAGCGCTGTCGCCAGCGTCTCTTCGCCAGCCGCCAACCCGATCACATCTCGTCCCAAAGCCAGCGGCATGCGTGACGCAAATATCGCTGGCAGCGAATAATAAGTCGGTGCCCCGGCGACTATCGCTTTCGCCATAACAATAGATTCCGTTGCCAGGGAACTCAGGCACGGCGTCGTAGCCCGCGAATATCCGTGGAAACCGCAATGGTCGGCCCGCAGACAGTCCACCGTGATCAGAACTAATGACTGCTTGTTTTCCCTCACCCTATCGATCCTTGCTCCGCGCGCTTCCTCTTTCTGCTACGTATCTCCCTGTGTAACTGCAACTTTAATGTCTCCATTCTCTGTCGCCAACGAGCCTTCCGTCACAACCCGCCAAAGTTCACTATCGTGTACATAGAGGAGATCCGCCCATCGTTTTTCCATCGCCGAAAGAAACGCGTCGAGCAGTGCCAGTGTGGGCATGCGAAAGTCTCGTAGTGTGGAATGAAAGTTGATCGAGTGTATGGAAATAACAGCCGGTACCCCGCGAGCCAGGCAAGCGTTCGCTTGATGCACCATCTCTTCCAGCCTGCACGCTCCGGTTGCCGGTTCCATCTCCACATTGCGAAAAGTCAGCAACATCCCGTTCCTGTCAAGCCGAGGCGCATCTTGTTCGCCCGGCCCTCCCTGAACCACGCGCACGCCAACGTCAAACCAGGCCTGTTTCGTATCTTGATTGGCACGATACCCGGGTGCGCACGCGCTCAAAGGAGTCGACCCAAAAAGCGTCTGAAAAATCTCCGCCGCGCGCTGAATCGCAACTCGCTGATCGGTTAACGGAAGAAATTGTCGATCTCCCGGCTGTGAAGCATCCCAGTATTCGTAACCGATCCATGGCATGCGCCAATAAATATAAGGAGTGCCTGCGCGCCACAGTTTGTGCAGCAACTGCCTGCGTTCTCCTTCAACCTGCGACTCGCGCCTCACCGCCGCGGCGCAGAAATGACTCAGCCCATGTAGCGCCGGAAAAAACAGTCCGTCGCGAATACCCTCGCGATAGGCATCCCTCAACCCAGGACGCTCCCACGGCTCCGGCAGGCCGTCCGTTAGCGGTCGCAAAGGGATCTGCTCGCCCGGCTCCCGAATCGCGCGCTGAAAATCGAGATTCGCAAGGATGAAGTTCATCTGCAGGCAGGGATGACGGCCGGCCGAATCTTGATGTCTCTTCAACAGTGCGCTGAGCGCCTGCAAATCGTCGCACGTTTCCAGGCTGTAATAGTCGTACGGCTTTTCGCCAAGGTTCAGGCCGCCGGCCCGCAGTTCCTCCCAACCTTCTCGATCGCGCACCCCAACCCGGCCCCAGTCATCGCTCTGGAAAAGAATCAGAGGACGATCGAACCGAAACGTCTGCCGGGCAGATTGTCTACGGGCGAGCATTTGCCGCAAGCGAGTGATCATTCGCTTCCCGTTTCGCAATTCGCGCCTCGCCGGCGTTCCCTCAATGTCGGCTCCAGAGTTCGTTGCCCTCGCCTACCGCGTTACATGTATCCCAAATCCCGCAAACGCTTTTCCAGAATCGCTTTTTCCTTTTCATCAAGCTTTTCGGCATCGTCTCGCAGAAGCTCCTGCAAAACGAATTCCAACAGCGACTCGATGCTCTCGAATTCCCTGCCATACTTTTGCTCGGCCGAGGCGCAAAGATCCTCCGGCAGGCTCACGTTTCTCTTGTTAGTCATCGGAACCAGAGTGATTTCCCCACCGCTCCGCGAAGCCGGCTGAATATTGCCTCCACGATCATCCTGTCATCATTGTCCAGCCCAACCAGCAAGGCCAGCCCGCAAAATGCCGTGTAAGAAACCATCAGCGTTATGACAATCCAAAGCCATTGCGGATGAAGTTGTGCGGAGAAGAATTTGATCGCGAGCGTGGCAGTCAGGCTTCCGAGAGCGGGCACGGTGAGCCGGAAGTAAGTCCTGTTGTAAGGAGAGAGATGTAGCGCATCGCGCACTTCACGAAGAAACAACCAGTTGCTCAAGGCATTGGTCATGGAAGCTGCCGTGGCAACCCCGATCATGCCCAACGGTTTCACCAATATCAGCGATGCAGCCACCACAAAAACAGCCATCATCAGTTGCACACGAATCAGCCGGGCCTGATTGCCTGACATCAGCAACAGGTACCCGACAGAACCTGTGCCCGTATTGACCAACTGGCCCAGCGTTCCTATGATGAGCACGGCCCAGCCTGCCCCAAACGCCGGACCGAACAGAAGCATAAGAGGCTTGGAATCGATCATCAGAACCAACGCCAGTGGCAGCGACAAACCGAATACCCATTTGGTGAGCGTCTGGAAGAGCTTGCCCAGCAGTGCCTGCTCGCCGCGCGCGTGCAGGTCGGCAATGGTGGGCGAAAAAATCTGATTCACTGATTGCAGGACCACCGGCACAAACGCAACTACCGTCGCCGCTGTCGCATAGATACCGACTTCGTTCACCTTCAGAAAAACGCCCATCAGAACCTTGTCGGTCTGCGAGAGCACAAAGGCCAGCACGCTCACCCCTAAAGCAACCACCGAGAACGAGAAGACTTCCCTCTCCAGCGCCACCGGAGGACGCGAAGAACGGCGGGCCTCCACCGGTGTCATCTTCCAGGCGATCACGATCAGCAGAACCAGAACCGTCGCGGCGGTTCCGACCTGCGCAATCAGATAGCCGCGCAGCGCGTATCCGGCACTCAGCAGAATAAAGCCGAGCACGATGTTCAGCGGACTGGCGATGAAATTCGTCGCCACCGTGCGGATCGCAACATCCTTATACCCGGCCAGAATCTGGCCGCAAAAACTCGTCAAGCCCCCGATCGCCAACAATGCAGCAAAAAGCGGCAGATAGGGCACCAGCGCGGGTATGTGATAAACGTGCACGGCTAGTGCCGGCCCCGCCAGCACAACGACAATCGCCAGTGCAAGATTGGCGACTACAAGAACGGCCGACATCTGACGCAGAAATGCCCGCAGTTGCGCCCATTGACCGGTGGCCGAGTATGCCGCCACAAAGCGCGTCGCCGCCTGCGGAAGCCCCAAGCCATTGAAGATCCCCAAAAAGCCAACGATCGTCATCCCCAGCGCATAGACCCCGAGAGCATCCGCGCCCAGCACTCGCGCCACATAGATCTTGAAAAGATAGCCGGCAGCAGCGGTAAATAAGGTCCCGGCAAAAAACACTCCAGAGTTCCGGGATATGGTGCCGATCTGACTGCGAAATTGCGCCTGCTGATCAGCCAGAGTCGGCTCTTGCGGAGGCGCGAACGTTGTGTCGGAACTGCTCAAATCGCTGGTTCTCTCCCTCGTTCTGGGTCCGCGTGGTTTCTGTGATTATCGCAGAGTGCCAGGCTGAGGCTGGCAAAGAATTTCCCTTAGTGGCCCGCCGCTGATTGGCTGAACCAGCCCGGCCGCGAGACCAGCAGGAGGCATCGCCGATGCGATCCTTTCACTGATCTCCAGCAGATCATCCGGCTCTTCCAGCATCTTCGCCACGCCGAATCGCACGAATTGTCCGGAGTATCCCACATAAGCGTGGCGCAGCCATCCGCAAAGCAAAACAGGAATTCCTGCGATTGCGCACTCGCAAGCCGTCGTCGATTCGACAGTCACCGCACACCACAGGTCCTGGTACATTTCGCGAGAGAGCGGCGCGGCGGTTACTCGAACCAGTTCGCGATCGGCTTTCTTCAATACCCGATTTAAGAGTCGCTTTCGCGAGTGCGCGGTTTCGAAGGGATGCAGTTTCAGCAAAACCGTTTTCCCTGCCTTTCGCGCCGCCTCACACAAGCGCGGAATCACTTCGCGGTAGAGCGCTTCAATCCGCCAACGATCGCTCTCGTACGGTTCGGTGAAGAATGCGATCGTCTTTGCGCCATCGCTCCAGAGTGAATCGTCCGGTGCCGCATGGGTTGCCCCCACTCGAAGATAGGAGTTTTCCACCTTGCACCCACGCTCTAGGTAATCACGCTCCATTTCACCCTTCACCAGATAAGTGGAACACCCTGGGTTCTTCACCGCCATCATCGCGTCCAGGGCGCCATGATGAAATGCCACTGCCGGAATCTTCCGTTGCCGGGCCAACAAGAGAGGAATCCTGGTATAGGGATTGGTGTCGTCCCCACTCAAGCAACTCATTACGGGCTGGCGCTCATAAACCGCTCGCCACGCATCTCGCACCGGTGTGCCCCAACGCAACCAGCGCTTCCCTTTTTCGAGAACTCCAGTTTGCGCGCTAAGCTCGAATTCAGGTTGCGATCGGAGTGAAGATACAAGATCCTGCCATTTGCTCTCGAGTTGGCGCATCTCTTCCTTGTCGAAGCGGTCTGCGGCAAACGACGCCAGCGACGCGCTCGTCACATTGTTTGGGACGGAACCTGTCGCTGCCGTTTCGCGCGCCAAAACCAAAAGGAATCGTTGCTCGGGCAAGATCCTCGCGTAACCCAAAGCGTTGCGCGTCACATTGGAGTATCCGCTCGGGATCAGAATCACCGGTTCTGATGACTGTGGGACCGAAGCCGCGAATTTTCGCCTCCACGCATAACCAGCGTCATACTTGTCATAGACGACCTGACGGATCTGCCCGAAGCTCAGATTGGCCGCTGCGCGCTTGTAGCGCTCCACACGGTTGGCGAAGCGCCGCCGCATGCCCCCGTGCAAAACAATCAAGCGGCATCGGAGCAGCATCCGCAGAGCTTCGGCCGTGGCCGATGTCCGCGTCGCCGTCAGCCTCTCACATGGGCCAATCTTCTCGGCCAATCTTCGCGCCAGCTGCAAGTCTTGCAGCTGGGGCCATAGCAGAATCCCGATTACGTCCCACCAGTCGATGCCGTAGCGGTCCACGACCCGCCCCAGCCCCTGGCTCAGCAGGGCGCGCCAAACCCGCAAATCTTCCATCTCAATCGCGAAATCGAAAATGCTGAACACCGGCCGGTTCAGCTTGCCGCTCCACTCTTGGTAGAAAGACCTGGGGGCTCTTGCCAGGTCAACAATCAAATCCCACCGGCCGCGGCTCCATGCAATTTGAAAGTCGTCTTCTGGATGTACTAACAGGATGTTCATCGATTCAGTGCGGCGTTTCGACTCACCGCGCGATCAGCTTCCAATCGAGCGGCGTGCCGCGTTCAATATCGCAAGCGGCACGCTGACCCAGAATTTCACGCAGATGCCGCGGGTGAAGGCCATCTGCCGGACGAATGGATCGGACATTTTGTGTAGTAAGCAGATCGCCTTTCCGCACCTCTTCGACGACAAACAGCGAACGTCGGAACTTGCGACTGTTGACCTCGTGCGCCGCCGGGGCAAACTGTGCCTCTCCCAGAGCCTTTTCGGCCGTCCGCACCGCCTCAACCATTGCTTTGAATTCGTGAGGTTCAAGCGAGAAGGCGCTGTCAGCGCCGCCATCCACGCGGCTCAAGCAAAAATGCTTTTCGATGATGCACGCTCCCAGCGCCACTGCGGCGACCGCGACAGCGTTATCCATCGTATGGTCAGAGAGTCCGGCTGGACATTCGAAATGGCGTGCAAGTTCCGGTATCGTGCGCAAGTTCGCTTCTTCCGGCGTCGCTGGGTACGCGCTCGTACATTTCAAAAGCGCAATTTGCGCAGCACCAGCGTCGCGAGCCGCTGAAACCGCTTCGTTGATTTCGCTCTCCGTGGCCATTCCCGTCGACATAATCAAAGGCTTCCCCGTGCTGGCCATTTTTTCAATCAGCCCAAGATCCACCAGTTCAAACGACGCCACTTTGTGCGCGGGCACATCCATTTCCTCAAGGAAGTCGACAGCGCTTGCATCGAACGCGCTCGAAAACAGATGCAACCCAATCGAGTCGGCCACCTGCTTCAGCTTGGGCTGCCATTCCCATGGCGTAAATGCCTCCTGGTAGAGATCATGCAGTGTCCGGCCGTCCCAGAGCGTGCCGCCCGACACTCGAAAGCATTTCTTGTCACTTCGAAGAGTGATCGTATCGGCGGTGTAAGTCTGCAATTTAACCGCGTCCGCACCGGCCTCCTTGATTGCATGAACGATCTGAACCGCTCTCTCGAAGCTCTGATTATGATTGGCCGACATCTCCGCCACGATGTAAACAGGAAAGCCAGTCCCGATGCGCCGATCCGCGATCTGAATAACGCGGTCGCTCATGAAACCACCTTCATCGCACCGGCTTCCGAAGATTTGCCTTTGTGCCGATCGGCGAGAAAAGCTCTCGCTTGTTCCGGCGTATATGCCGTCCTGCGGCCACTGCGAATGATCGAAAGCGCGCGGTCGCCTTCATTGAAAAGAAGGTCCAGGACGGAAGCATAGGGCCGGAAAGGCGGAAACAGTTGCTCGTACGACGGGTGCTCATAATGCTGAAAGCTAACCGTAATGCCGCGATCAGCGAAGATTGCCAGCTCATCCAGTAAATAATCTACTGACCCCAAAGGCGACAGATATTCCTTTGCACCCTGTGCCGCGCAGATCTCCGCCAAAAGCTGACTGCGCTTGCCCTCCACCAGAATTTCCGAAGAACAAATCATCTCGGTCTTGATTCCGAGCACATCGCGGATCCATCGAATGATGCCGGTGAGAAGCCGCGCCAGGTTGCGATCAGCTGACTCGGAACAAATCACTTCGCTTACTGGCCCGAAATACGTTTCGAAAAACGGCGCTCGCCGGTAATTCAAATCGATGGCTCGCAGATGATCGCGCCAGAATTCCGGTTCCGAAATCTCCACCTCAACGATGCGCTGATCGCGCCGTCCACGCGACGCGACCGGAACGGTCAACCACTGCAATCCTTCCGGCGTCTTTATGCGGTTGCGCTGCTGCCATGAGCGCTTCTCAAATTGAACGCTGTCCAGCAATACCAGCCGATCCACCTGATCAAGAAGATCGAAGTAACCCAGCCACGGCAAGTAAGTAGGTTGAACGATCGCGACTTTCACCGCTCCCTCCTATCGAGGACGAAGCGCTCCGTGACCTTATGAAAGCCCACTGATCTCCAAAAAGCCGCGGCCGAAGAACCTGCCAGCACTTCAAGCTGAATCTTCGAGGGCGAGTATTGCCACAGCTCCTGAATCGCCCGGTTCGCACATTCTTTCGCAATGCCATGGCGGCGGAATTCGGGCAGCACATACAGTTCGTACACGACACCGTTTTGTTTCGGCAGAAAACGGTGATTCTCGAGCCCGAAGAGAATAAATCCAGCTCGGGTGCCATCACGCGCGATCCAGCGAAGGAAAAAACGCGGGTTCGAGATGATGTTAGGGAAATAATGCTCTTTCCACTCCGGGCTGGGCAGAAAACCCGGATTCAGTTCGGAAAAATAGCCAACCGCCATGCGCAGGAAATCTTCACGCTCCTCCGGTCGAATGGGGACCATGTTGATCATCGCTGGGCCTCGCGGTCTCGCATGGCTGCGATAACACGCACAGCTCCATTGCCATCAATCAGAGCCCGGCCGCGCGAGGCCATTTTCTCACGCGCAGTCTTCGACGACGCCAGACGCTTCACCTCCGAGACAAGTCGCACCGGATCGAACCGGGACGTCGCTCCCATATCGACCGCGATTCCCTCTCTCGCCAGTGTCTCGATCACGCGACTCTGCACGGGATTCCTAGCATAGCTCAACACCACACACTCCGAGGCAAGCAACTCCCATAGCGTGCCCCCCGCGGCAATCACGGCGAGGTCGGCATCGGCCATCAATTCAGCCATGTTCTGCGGATCTACGATCACCTTCGAATCATCGCTGGAGATCTTCTGCAGTTCAGATGCCGTTGGATACCCGGGACCGGCGACCACCGTGAGCTCGAAGTCTGGACGCTTTGCCAGTGCGCCTGCAATTCGTGGCGCCAGGTTCTCCGGGTCACTGCCACCAAGCGTAATCAGAACTCTGTTTCCGTTCTCTGGGAATGCTCTCTCGATGGGTCGGGAGAACTCCGAGCGCAGCAGGACGTAGCGAGGGCCGGTCAGAATTTCAGCTTGCGAACCGCCCGGGCGACTTTTGTAGAGCTTCGCCTCAGCGCCGAGGTTGGGGTTCACGATGATATCCGCAGGAAAAGACTCGCGCGCCGCGAAGTCATCCAGAAGAAGCGTGCGCCCACGCGCCGCACGTAAAGAATTCAAAAAGTTACTGCCAAATCGATCGCCGTCTACCGCAATCCAATCGGCATTCAGTCGGTCAGCCCTCGCAATTGTTGCTGCAGCATCTTCCTTGCTTCCGGGAACGGCATCAATTCCAGACACTCCCATGTTGTCAGAGTTGAGTCGTGATTCAAGCCGCTTCGGCATCTCACCGGCCAGGAAGGCTACGGCGCCACCGGCATCTTGCCAGGCCTCTGCCAGCGCGAAGCAACGCATGACGTGTCCTGTTCCGATCGAGACATTCGCGTCGGCCCGAATCAGAAGTGTCGGCGGCTTCGTAGATCGGGAGCGTGGAGGCAAATTTAGCGGACCTTGAAAACGGGCTGGATCATATCCCCTTCCAGATATTGCTCAGGATGAGAGTCACTGAGCCACTCGGAAATCGTCTTGCAGACTCCGGCATATACCTTAAGGGTCTGTTCCACCGCCAGCGGATCATGTGCCGCCGTCATATTATGCGTAGCCAATAGCAACACGCCGCGCTTCACGCATTCCTGATTAAACAGGCTGCGCAGCAGAAAACTGTCCTTGCCTTCCTCATCTAAAAACTTGATCAGCGACCACCACGGATATCCGATGCATTGAATCCGATCCTGCAATCCCGCTTCCTTCGCCAGGATATTCAGGCCCTCCTGCAGCACTCGTCCGTTGGCCTCGATTCGGCCGAGCGCGTCCGTCGTCTCCAGCACATCGAGAACCTTCGTGGCCGCTGCCATCGAGGCCACCTCTCCGCCGAATGTGAAACTGAAGAAGATGTCTTCAAACGTCTTCATCACATCCGATTGTCCCACCACGCACGAGATTGGGAACCCATTCCCCATCGCCTTGCCAAAGCAAGCCATATCGGGCGTCACGCCAAACTTCTTTTGCGCGCCTCCCAGCCCGAAATGAAAGCCGCTGCAAATCTCGTCGAAGATCAGCAGCGCCCCTTCCTGGTGGGCAAGTTCGCGAACTCCTTCCAGAAATCCCGCCGCCGGCGGCCAGAAGTTCACTGGCTCCATGATCACGGCCGCGAACTCACCCGGGTGCTCGCTCAGCACTTTCTTGAGCGACCCAAGATCGTTGTAGACGAATGGATGCGTCAGCCCGCGCACCGCCGCCGGAACGCCCGCATGCCGCGTCGTGCTCCCGATATACCAATCCTGCCAGCCGTGATATCCGCAGCAAGCGATGCGCTCGCGCCCCGTAAAAGCGCGAGCGGCGCGCACCGCGCCCGATGTCGCGTCCGAACCATTCTTTCCGAAACGCACTTTCTCGGCACACGGGATCAGTCGCGTCAGGCGCTCGGCTAATTCCACTTCCAGCGGGTGAGGCAACGAGAAGCTGTGGCCTTGCGAAAGCTGCTCCGCCACCGCCAGGTTCACCTCTTCGTTCGCGTACCCAAGAATGTTGGGCAAAAGCCCCTGGATGTAGTCGATGTATTCGTTGCCATCCACGTCCCACACGCGGCAACCTTTGCCCTTCGCCAGCAACATGGGAGCAACGCCCCGCACATGCTGGTCCGCGCCCTTGCTGAATGTCTGCGCCGAACCCGGGATCACCTTCGCCGCCCGCTCCGCCCACCCTTTCGATTTCTCAATCGTCTTTCGCGGCGCCGCTGCCACCTGCGCGTCGTGGAACAGGCTCTTGTAGTAGCCGCGATTCGACACGATCTCCGAATTCATCTTGTCCAGCCCAGGGTTCTTCTCGATCAACTCCAGCACATCTTTCATTCCAAAACATTCCTTGCCCCGCATCGCCTTGTAGACCGCGCGGATAAAATTCAGGTCCTCAGGTTCGTCGACCGTCCAGCGGTAATGCTGGCAAAGCGAGGTCGATTTGTTTTCCACATTCGCCGTGCGAAATTTTTCCGAGCGCAGGTAGGGAGTCACATGCTCCCGTTCCGATTTTCGTGACGCCTCGTGCCAGGCCTTTTCCAGCGCCGAAAACGAGAACACCTCGGTGTCCAGCCCGTCAGGATAACTGCGCACCATGGCATTGGACGCATAATCGAGGTCTCCCTGCTGAAACCGGCTCACCACCCGATCGACGACCTCCGGATCGATTAGCGGGCAATCGGCAGTGATACGCACAATCTGCGCAGCCTTCTCGCCCCGCGCCGCCATATAGTAGCGATCCAGTACATCATGCTCGTCGCCGCGATAGCACTTGATATCGCTTTCCTCACACATTTTTTCTATGGCATCGTCGGCTGCGTCGGTTGAGGTCGCCACCACCACACGATCGATCAGCTTGGCTCGCTTCACCCGTTGTGCCACGTGCCACAACATCGGTCGACCTTCAATCTCCGCCAGGCTCTTGCCCCGCAATCGCGTCGAGCCCATGCGCGCCTGAATGATGGCCACCACGGGCCCGTCGACCGATCGACTTGTCCAGTTCAACGCCTGCGGACGCCGCTCCAATGACGACTTCTTGGCCGCTTCCACCACTCGAATCACGTCCCTACCCTGTTCCACATCCACCAACGGCCCTGTTCCGCTCCCCAGAGACCTGAGAAAATGGCAAATCTCAGCAACATACATGTCGTTCACTCGGAATTTGTACGGAAGGGTGTGCCAGGCCTCATCTTCGCTCGAGTACCAGCGCACCTCCTCCGTAGCGAAGTCCCACAGCGCGGTGCCCGTCTCGCCGACCACTTTGCACGTACGCGAATAGCTCCGTTGCACAAAATCCAGCCGCAAAGACGCCCGGCGGCGCTCCGGGAACGCCAGATAAATCCATGCCGCATCCTCAACGTCAACTTCCAGGCCGCTCAAATGTTCCGCCTGGCAGCTCACTTCCGTCGGCCGCCCCAGCAGCCAGCAGATGTAATCCAACTCGTGAGAACCATCCAGAATGATTCCCCCGCCCAGTTCTTTGCGCGCGCTGTAGCCTTCCCGGTAGTTCTGCCATGGCCGCCAGTCCGGCAGATACTGTCCCGCCTCCGCATTCAGCCAAAGCACTCGCCCGATCTTGCCGCCGTCGATCAGCTCTTTCAGAATCTGCAAGCCCGGATGGAAGCGCATGTTGTAGCCGATCTGAATATTGCGGTCCTGCCGCCGCGCTTCCCGGATCAGAACCTGGATCCCGCTTGACTCGTGGGAAAGCGGCTTTTCGATAAACACGTGCGCCCGGGCGCGTAGCGCGAGCAGCGCCTCCTCGACGTGGCACACCGGTGGAGTACAAATTAAAACGAAGTCTGGCCCAAAACCCTCAAGCGCTTCGCTATAGTCGGAAAAAATCTCCCCCTCGACTTCTTTCCGGCACTGCTCCAGCGCTCCGCGATTGACATCGCAAAAAGCGAAATGAGTCAGTCCCAGCGATTCGAGGTTCTTGGCATGCCGCCGCCCGATCGATCCGCATCCCACGATCAGCGCGCGGTAATCAATCCAACTCGGCGCCGTGGCCATAAGATTAGCCTGCCCGCCTTCCGTGCGCGGATTCTCGGCCTTCCCCTCCGCCTTTTTTCTCGTAATAGCTCACAACCTTATGCACCGCGCGGATAACATCCCTAACGTCATCCTCCGTCATGGAGTGAAACATAGGCAGGCTGATCAACTGCTCGTAAGCTTTTTCCGCTACCGGAAACAACCCTTCGTTTCCAGGAAAATGCGTCCGATAGTACGGATGCTGATGCACCGGAATGTAGTGAACATTGACTCCGATGTTCTCGGCCCGGAGCGCGCGAAAGATCTCAGCCCGTCCCGCCGAAAGCGATTCCAGCCGCAGTCGTATCGGATAGAGATGCCACGCCGGACAGACCTCCTCCCGCACCGCGGGCAAGAGCAATGGCAAGCCACGCAGCTCGCGATCGTACCGCGCTGCAATTTCTCGGCGGCGCGCCAGGTTCGCCTCCATCTTCCCTAGTTGCGACAGCCCCAGCGCGCAGCCAATGTCGGGCAGACGATAGTTGAAGCCCAGGAAAACCATTTCATAGAACCACTGGCCCGACTCCTGTCGCTGGCGCGCTTCGCTGCTGATGCCGTGGTTCCGAAAGCGGCGAAGTGTCGCTGCCCACCGCGCGTCATTCGTCGTGACCATGCCGCCTTCGCCCGTCGTAATGTGTTTGACCGGATGGAAGCTGAACACGGTCATATCCGCGAGGCCTCCCACGCGCTTGCCTTGATACTCGGCTCCCAAAGCGTGGCACGCATCTTCGATCAGCACCGCCCCAGCCGAATTCGCAATCTCCCTCAACTCATCAAGCGCTGAAGGATGGCCCGCATAGTCAACGGTAAGAATCGCCCTGCTGCGCGAAGAAATTTTCCCGGCGACCCCCGCCGGATCAAGATTAAGCGTGTCCTCCGCGACATCGGCGAAAACCGGCGTCGCTCCCTGATAAACAATGCAGTTGGCAGTCGCGCAAAACGTCAGCGGAGTAACCATCGCCTCATCGCCTTTGCTCAACCCCGCCGCAAACGCAGCCCCATGCAACGCCGCTGTACCGGAACTGAAGCTCACCGCGAACCGCGCTCCCACCCACTCGCCAAATGCCTCTTCGAACTCCGCGACTTTCGGCCCGGTGGTCAGCCAATCCGATTTCAACACCTCTACCACGGCCCGAATGTCATCCTCATCCAGGCTTTGCCTTCCATAAGGCAACAGTCTTTCGCGCACCGGAGTTCCGCCGCTGATGGCGAGAGGCTCATGCTTGGTCGAAGAAGATTTCATTCTAGGCAGAGGCGGAAACTTCCTCAGCAGCCTTTGCTTCCGGCGCTATCAATTCTTCAAGCTGCTGGCGCGTCAGCCACTGTTCGTTGCTGTCGCTCGAATAGCGGAAGCCTTCGGGAAGCGGCTTGCCGTGCACCCAGTTCTCCGAACTCCACCAGGGATGCGAGGGTTTGATAATAAACATCTCGTCCGTTGAGACCGTTTGACGAGATTCATCGTCCGAGACCAGCACCTCGTGCAGCTTCTCTCCTGGCCGAATGCCGATATATTCAATCTCGCAGCCGGGTGCCACGGTTTCGGCCAGGTCAAGCAGGCGCATGCTCGGAATTCTGGGCACAAAAATCTCTCCCCCTTGCATCTGCTCGATGCAGCGGATCACAAATCTGACCCCCTGCTCCAGGGTCAGCCAGAAGCGGGTCATGCGCGGGTCGGTGATGGTGATTTTCCCGGCCCGCCGCTGTTCCAGAAAAATTGGGATCACGCTGCCCCGGCTTCCCACCACATTTCCGTAGCGCGCGCAGCTGAAACGTGTGTTCTGCGGGCCGGCATAAGAATTTGCCTGCACAAACATCTTTTCCGCGCACAACTTCGTCGCGCCGTACAGATTGATTGGGTTCACCGCCTTGTCGGTGCTGAGCGCCAATATCCGCCGTACGCCCTGGTCAATCGCCGCGTCGATCACGTTCCGGCCGCCCATGATATTTGTCTGGATAGCCTCGAATGGGTTGTACTCGCACGCCGGCACTTGCTTCAGCGCCGCGGCATGGATGACCACTGTGATCCCGGACAGTGCCCGTTTCAGCCTCTCGACGTCGCGGACATCGCCGATGAAGTAGCGCATGCTCGCATGATCGAATCCGCTGCTCCTCATTTCATGCTGCTTCAGTTCGTCGCGGCTGAAAACCACCAGCCTGTGCGGCTGGTACTCGCGCAGCATGATTTCCACGAATTTCTTGCCGAACGATCCCGTTCCACCGGTGATCAGTACTGATTCCTGCTGCCAATTAAGGTTCATGTTCCTTCGACGAGACGGGAGAAAATTGTGGAGTTTTCTTGCAAGTCCTTTAGCCGGTTAGTATAGCCGAGAGCCTGCTTGTGGATTGCAGAGTGGAATCCAATAAAGCTACACCTCGATAGTGCTTTTTTGGCGCGGCTCCCTCATCGACAATGCTAAAATCGGGCAAATTCCTGATAAAGCTCTGCTTTCGTGCGCCCGTGAACACGCGAGTGGAGATGGTGTGCGACCGTGGCCTGCAAAATCGCTTCGTGCCGCCGAAATGCCGTGCCGACGGTTTAAGGAATCATAATGGCTTTGGGTCCTCTGGTTCCACGAAACAACGACAATCCGCATGATCTTCGCCCGGCCGAACCGGCCGAACTCCTCCGGCCTATCGGTTCCGCGCTCTACAACGTCCTGCCCGCGCAGGAATCGATGCTCCGCGAGTATCTCCGGGTTCTCATCAAGCGGAAATGGCTCGTCATCGCCTGCATCGTAGGAATCTTCGCCGCGGTGGCCATCGCCAGCCTTCGCCAGACTCCCATCTACGAAGCTGCTGGCCAGATCGTCGTCAACAAGGCCGACTCCAACCTCATCAGTTTCAAGGACACGCCTACATTTGATTACTACGACCCCGCCGATCTCGATACCGAAGTTCGCATCCTGCAAAGTGATTTGCTTGCCTTGCAGGTCATTCGTCAGCTGAATCTCGACAAGCGCCCTGAGTTTGGCGGCCACGGCGGACAAGAAAATGCAAACCTCGTCGCTGACCCGCTACAAACCGATTCGGCTCGCGTCTCTTCCCTTTTAGGCGGGTTCAAGGGCCATCTTCACGTCGTTCTCATTCCCAACACCCGCATCATCGAGATTCACTACACCAGCACCGATCCCCAGCTCGCCGCCAACGTGGTCAACACTTTGGCCGCTACTTATGTCGAGCAGAATTTCAAGACCAAGTTCGAGTCCACCATGCAAGCCTCCGACTGGCTCTCCAAGCAGCTCGTCGACTTGCAGATGAAGGTCGAGACCTCGCAGGAAAAGTTGGTCCGTTACCAGAAAGAACACGAAATTCTCGGCAACGACGAGAAACAGAACATCACCACCGAGAAGCTCGACGAAATCAACAAGGAGTTGACCGACGCCGAGTCCGATCGCATGGGCAAGGAAGCGATCTATCGCCAGACCCAATCGAGCGATCCGGAAGTCGTGCGCGCCGCAATCATTGCCGATTCCGCCGGCGGTGCTGGCGGATCTCACCTCCTCGAAGGCTTGCGCGAGCAGCAAGCCAGTCTGAAAATCCAGATCGCTGAATTGAGCACCCAGTTCGGCCCCTCCTATCCCAAGGTCGCCCAGCTCAACAACCAGCTCAAAGAAATCGATCACCAGCTGCAGCTCGAGATCGATAAATCCGTCGACCACCTGCGCGGCCAATACCTCGCCGCTCTCCAGCGCGAAAACATGCTGCGCGACTCCTTCGAAAGACAGAAGCAGCAAGCCAACAAGCTCAACGAGAGTGCCATCGAATACAGTCTTTTGAAGCGCGATGTCGAATCCAACCGCACTCTCTATGAAGGGCTGCTCGAAAAGCTGAAAGAAGCCGGCGTGACTGCCGGTCTGCGCTCCAATAATTTCCGCATCACCAATCCGGCGCGCGTACCGCAATCGCCTGTTGAGCCCAATATCCCGCGCAACCTCGCCTTCGCCCTCGTGCTCGGCGTGATCTCCGGAGTCGGCTTGGCCTTCCTGCTCGAGAATATGGACAACACCGTCCGCACTCCCGAACAGGCACAAGCGCTCGCCGCCTTGCCTTCCTTGGGAATGATCCCGCTCGGTTCAAAAACCACCAGCCACGGATCAACCGCCAGCCGCCTCGCTCTCACTTCTTCCAAGGAAGCGGTGGAAATGGTCACCCAGGTGCGCCCGCAGTCGCAGATGGCCGAGTCTTATCGCGCCTTGCGCACTTCCCTCCTGCTGTCCAATCTCGGCGCTCCGCCAAAAGTCATCATGGTCACCAGTGCCCGGCCTCAGGAAGGCAAGACTACAACCAGCATCAACACCGCCATTGTTTTGGCGCAGAAGGGCGTCCGCGTGCTTTTGATTGACGCCGATCTCCGCCGCCCCAGCGTTCACAAGACCCTGGGCATGGGGCCGCGCAGCGGACTCAGCAACGTTCTCACCGGTAGTGCCAGCGTGCAACAAACAGTCTCGATTTCTCCCATCCTTCCCAACCTTTTTGTATTGCCCGCCGGCACTCCGCCCCCGAACCCCGCCGAGTTGCTGGCATCGAGCAATATGAAAGACCTGATCGACGGCTTGCGCGACCAATACGACCACATCGTCATCGATACTCCGCCCACGCTCTCCGTCACCGATGCCGTGGTGCTGTCATCCCGTGCCGACGCGACCATCCTGGTGATTCGCTCCGGGCAAACTACCAAGCAGGCCCTGCGCCGCGCTCGCGACATCCTTATGCAAGTCAATGCGCATGTCGCCGGAGTCCTGCTGAACGCCGTCGATCTTACTTCGCCCGATTACTACTACTATTACGAATATCAGGGCAAATACACGCACTACTACGTGGAAGAGCCGCTGAACGAAAACGAGCACGAAAAAAAGGCTGCCGCAGGCGACGACTAGCGCAATCGAAGCGCTGACGGCGCTCGTAATGGCGGACTTGAACTTAATGCCAGTTGCCAAGTGCTAAGTGCCAATTGCTAAACAGCGTCCCTTAGTCATCGGTTAGCAGTCGAAGAACGTAGAATGCCCACTCCGTTTTCAGTTCGACAAAGGACATCTTTGGCGGTCGCCGTCCTGTCGCTGGCAGCCCTCTACCTTTTCCTCGCCGCCAAGGAATACGCCGCCAGCGTCTTTGCCTCCAAGGCTCAGTTGGCCACGTTGCAGCGCGCCGTTCTCCTCTCGCCCGGCAACGCCGATTACCGCCACCGCCTCGGGCGCTTCTACGCCTTTCTCGCCGGCGACTCCCAGGCCGCCATTCACAGCTACCAGGCCGCGGTTGCCCTCGACCCCTATGACGCGCATTACTGGTTCGATCTCGCCGCTGCATATCAGGTAACCGGCAATCTCGCTGGACAGCGCGCCGCGCTCGATCACGCCGTGGCCGCCGACCCCACCACTCCCGATGTCGCCTGGCAAGCTGCGAATTTCTTTCTCGTCCAGGGCGATATCGACCGTGCCTTGCGCGAATTCCGCGTCGTCATCGAAAACGACATCTCGATGATCGACGCCTCATTGCAGGCTTGCTGGCGGGTACGCCCCGACGCCGACCTTATGCTTCGCCACGTCGTTCCCCAGCGCGCCGATACCCTCAACGCTTTTGTCGACCTCTTGCTCGCGAAGCACGAAACCGATAGCGCCATCAAGGCGTGGGAGCATCTCTGCCAGCTGCGTGAGAAATTTGGCATCTGGCATTTGTTCGACTACATCCGTTACATGGTTCGAGTGCAGCGTCCCGATGCCGCTATGTTGGCCTGGCAACAGGCTGCCCCCAGTCTGGGTCTCACCGCTTATCTGCCTAGCGACGACAACCTGATCATCAACGGGGACTTTAGCCAGGACGTTCTCAACGGCGGCTTTGATTGGACCTACGCCGGCCGCGTCGGGGTCAAGCCTCTTCTCGATTCCACGAACGTCTTCGAGGGACGCCGCTCGTTGGCCATCACCTTTGAAGGCCCCGGCATTAACGATGCCGGCATTCAACATCTTATTTCCGTCCGTGGAGGCACCAACTACGATTTCTCCGCTTACTTCAAGGCCACGGAATTCGAAGGCGCCGGTGGCGCCCAGATTGTGTTGCGCGACGCTTACACCGGAGTCCCTCTTTACACCAGCGACCCGCTGAAAGATACCGACTTCTGGAAGGAGGTCCACACCCGGTTCGCAACTCCGCCCTCCACCACGCTGCTCAATCTCGCCATCGAACGCTCTCCGGCCGGCAGCCCCATTCGCGGCAAGCTCTGGCTCGACGATTTTCAGTTGTCCCCGGAAAGCGCTTCTGACAACCCCAGCGACAATAATAATAATAAGGAGACGCCTTGAGTTCCGCGTTGGCCGCCCCAACTCAACCCGCTCCTGAGCCGAAGGCTCCCCGCCCGCCGCTGCTCACGAATTCCATTCTGCTCGCAGGCACGGGGTGCGTCTTGTTGCTTGCACCTCTCGCCTTCGGTGCCGTCGAGCCCTGGTCGATTTTCGCCCTCGAAGCTTGCGCCGTCCTCCTGGTCATTGGCTGGGGAGTCCGCCAGTGGCTCCATCAGCACCTCGACGTCACCAATCACGTCCTCTATCCGCCCATGGCCGCGTTCTTCTGCCTCGCCGCCCTGCAATGGATCACCGGCTCAACCGCCTATCGCTACGAAACCTACACTCATCTCCTTCTCTACGCCGCCTACGGCATGCTCGTCTTTGTCGTCACGCAGACTCTTCGCCGCTCCTCCCAGTTCGAATGGCTCGGCAAGGCCATCACCGTCTATGGTGCCGCCGTCGCCTCTTTTGCCGTCCTTCAAGGCATCGCTCCCAACGGCAAGCTCTATTGGATCTGGCCGGCCGAGCAGGGTGGCGCCATCTACGGACCCTACGTCAATCACAATCACTATGCCGGCCTCATGGAAATGCTCGCCCCATTTCCTTTGGTGCTCGCCTCCAGCCGTTTCACCGATGGCAACCGCAAGCTCTTTGTTATGACCATCGCCGCCCTCATGGCCGGAAGCATCTTCCTCTCCGGCTCGCGCGGCGGAATGTTCGCCTTCATCGCGCAGGTCATCGTATTGGCCCTCCTCATTATTAGGAGTCGCAAAGCCAATTGGACCCAGCACCTCATATTGGCCGGATTTCTCATCCTCGTCGTCGCCTTTCTCGTCTGGCTCGGCGGCAACCAGCTCACCCACCGCCTCGCCAGCATCCACGCCGAAACTCACGCCGAAATCTCCGGAGGCACTCGCGTCACCATCGATAAGGACTGCCTCCGCATGTTTCTCAAGAAGCCCGTCCTCGGCTGGGGCCTCGGAACATTCGCCACCGTCTATCCCGGATTCCGCAGCTTTTATTCCACCTTCTTCGTCAATCAAGCCCACAACGACTATCTCCAACTGCTGGTCGAGACCGGTCTCCTCGGATTCGCCATCGCCATCTGGTTTCTGGTTCGTCTGTTTCGTCAGGCCGCCACCAAGCTGAAAGACTGGACCGAACACTCCACCGGCGCCCTCACCGTCGCGGCCTTGCTCGGTTGCATCGGCATCCTCGTCCACAGTTTCGTCGATTTCAATCTGCAGATTCCCGCCAACGCAGCACTGTTTTACGTTCTCTGCGGCATCGCCGCCTCTGCCCCGCTTCACGAATCCCAACGCCGCCGCGTCCTTCGCCGCCGCCACCTGATCATGGAAACAAACGTAGAAAACATGGAAGCCAACAACACCACTACCCCCTCCTGATCATCACCGACACCGTTGAAACTTCACTGTCATCCTGAGCGAAGCGTGTCGTTCACGTCGTGAAGGGCACGCGTAGTCGAAGGACCCCTTGTTCGCCGACACCGCCATCGGCTGATCAGGGAATTCTCTCCCCGGGGGTGGCCCAGATTCGCGTCCCGGCTTTGGACGCTAACCTGCGAGTGATTGAAACTCATCGCACGGCTCGCTTCGCCGTGGAAGAGCGGCCCTTTAGGGCCGCGTGGCCCGTTGCACATCTCGGGGCTTTGGCCCCGGTGCTCCAGCAAGCCCGAGGGTGGCCCAGATTCGCGTCCCGGTTTTGGACGCTAACCTGGGAAGATCGAATGAATACGGCTCCCGGCTAGCCCCGTCTTTGGCTTGATCGCATGGAGCGCTTTAGCGCCGCGATCAGATGCAGTTTCCCCGACGGCTTTAGCCGTTGAGGTCAGCCGCGGAGCGGCGGAAGATTCTAGCCCACGGCGCGAGCCGTGGGTCCCCACGTGAAACGCGATTCAGCCCCGTAGGGGCGAAAGAAGATTTTTTCAGAAGACGACAAGAAGCCCATCCCGAGCGGAGTCCAACTGACAGCTGAAGTTCCAGGAGGTATCTACTTGCTACAGTATTACTTAGGTAACAAGGCCCTTCTGTTCTACTACTTTTCCGTGATATAACGCCCCTAGCTGCTCATTCCGGTTCTTAGTTAGGTTTCTTCGGTTTTTCTGCCTTTCGAGTGGACTGTGAGCAATACGAGAGGAGCCATCGTGACTGAAGCGCGTACGGGCAAAAGATTTCCCTTGCATTTGCCGATCAAGATTCATAAAGAGGATTCCACCGCCGAAGCGAACGGCATGACCAGCGATCTCAGCGCCGCCGGCGTTTACATCAAAGCCGATGCTTCGCTTGAAGTAGGATCCCCTGTCGAGTTTGAAATTACTCTTCCGCCCGAAGTTACCGGCGGCAAAGAAGACGTTGTAATTCAGTGTCGCGGCCGCGTCGTGCGGACCGACGAACCATCTGCCGGCTCGCCCAAAGACAATCGCGGCGTCGCCTGCGTCATCGATTCTTACGAGTTTGTTCGCAACGAGTAACGGGAGCGCCATCCATGCTGAAACTCATTCTGGCCGATAACCAGGCCATCTTCAGAGCCGGTATCGCTAAAGTCCTCGCCGTAGAAGACGAGATGCGCATTGTTGCCCAGGCGCAGACCTCCGAACAGATGTTCATGGCGCTCGATAAGTTCCGCGCCGCCGTGCTCGTCATCGCCGGAGGTTTCCACTCCGACTTCAACGCCGTTCTCTCCGCCGCCAACAAGAGCAAGACTCGCGTCGTCGTCCTCGCCGATACCGGCGAGAGCGCGCAACGCTACATGGCCACCGGGGCCCACGGCGTCGTCTATCGCAACGTCACCAGCCCCGCGCTTGTCGACTGCGTTCGCAAAGTCGCCCGCGGCGAAAACTGGGTGCAAGACATGGCTGTCCCCAGCGAGCTGACCGAAAACGACATGGTCGGATTGCGCGTCCGCGATCGCCTCACCGCGAAAGAACTCCGTATCGTCGCGCTCATCGTCCAGGGCTATAAGAATAAAGAGATCGCTACTCAACTCGGTACGACCGAGCAGGTCATCAAGAACTACCTGCGCAACGTCTACGACAAGATCGGCGTCTCCGATCGCCTCGAGCTCGCGCTCTTCACCATTCACCATCGCATCCTGAACGAAGCCGCCGCCGCAACCGCCGCCGCTGCCGTTCCTCCCGCCGCCCAGGGAGCCGGTATCCCCAGCTAAACCTGAGAACTGAGAACCGAGAACTGATTTTGGAGCCCTGCTTAGGCCGCCTTCGGGCGGCCTTTGCATTCCCTGGCAATGCCGCACCTCCCAACTCACTCAGGGTTGTCATCCTGAGCGTAGTTGAGCAGGCGAAGCGCCCTGAACGGAGAGAAGGACCTATGCACTTCTGAGACGAGTTCCGGCTGCCCCTCAATTTTGGAGCCCACCTTGGCCGCCTTCAGGCGGCCTTTCCATATACGAGAGATACCATTGTCATCCTGAGCGTAGTCGATCATCGATGCAGTCGATGATCCGCGCAGTCGAAGGACCCCGTGCTTCTGGATTCTCATTACCGGCTTGGCGACGTGTTCTCTCAACGGAACCCCAGACTATCCACCCCACCTCTTGCCTCGCTCGCCCTCCCACCCTTGCCCTTGTGAGAGTTGTCCCACCGGCCGATGCGCCGATAAAATTGCCCCACTCTTAAGACCGAAACAAACATTTCGATCCCCTCATACGGAGAACTCATGACCCCCAGGAAACTTCTTCGCTCGCGTTTCGCGCTTCCCATCGCCGCCGCTCTCATCACCACCTGCTGCCTTCAGCCCGTTTCCGTCGCACAAACCGACGCGGATGCCCCGGCCCGCGCCCAATGGCGCGCTGCCGTGGCTGAAGATGCCGACCTCGGCGAAGGCTGCTTTCAGACCTCCTATCCCAGCCTCGACTGGCAGCAGGTGGAGTGCAAAGTGCTCCATCCACGCGTCCATCCAGTCGTCCGCAAGCCGGGCGAAGGCCTGCTCGCGGGCAACGGCCGAGACTTTGTCGCTGAAAGCTCCGGTCTGACCACACACGCGGTTGGCAGCTTTCCCACCGTCACCGGCGTCAAGTCGGAGAAGAGCGTCGGCGTCGCCGAGTACGGCGGCGGCGGCATCCTCGGTGCGAATGAATATTCCCTTCAGCTCAATACCAACTTCAATCGCACCACCGCGGCCTGCCATGGACGCTCCGGTTGTGTCGTCTGGCAACAGTTCATTTACGCCACCGACTATGCCGTCGAGGGCGAGGCCGCTGTTTTCATGCAGTATTGGCTGATCGGCTGGGGCAGCTTGACTTGTCCCAAAGGTTTCTACACTGATCTCGAAGGCGATTGCTACGGAAACAGCAACTACGTATCGGCGCCCAATGTGAAGCCTGCATCGCTTGCCAGTCTGTCGCTCTCCGGCTCAGCGCAAGCCAATGGCAAAGATACAGTCGTATTCACCGATGGAACCACCGCCTATCGCATCAACGGCGCCGACACCGTGCTCGATATCTCACAGGTTTGGAAGGAGTCCGAATTCAACGTCGTCGGTGATGCCGGCGGCTCTCGCGCCAATTTCAATCAGCCCGTCTCCATAACTTTGAAGCTGGCGCTGACCGACAATAC
The DNA here is from genome assembly GCA_035508395.1 of Terriglobales bacterium. Lineage (GTDB taxonomy): Bacteria > Acidobacteriota > Terriglobia > Terriglobales > Acidobacteriaceae > Acidiflorens. Next base: position 53,773 of record DATJNC010000038.1, read on the forward strand.
CACCGCCGCTCCAACCTGCGTCGCCAACGCTGGCACTACCGGAGAAAGTAACAACCTGACTCTGGGCAAGTGCACTACCGCCAGCGGCACGTCGCCCTCAATTCGTTTCACCGAATCGAACTGAATCGAACTGATAACAGTCGTTTCACCGAATCAAATCACGAAAGTTCACTTTTCCGCGACTGTAAAGGCCGCCCTCGGGCGGCCTTCTCACTCCCTGGCGATGCCACAACCTCCAACTCACTCAGGATTGTCATCCTGAGTGCAGTGAGGCAAGCGAAGCGCGCTGAACGGAGCGAAGCACCTATGCACTTCTGAGACAAATGCCGAATGTCTCTCAATTTTGGTCGGGTCTGTTGCCCAGGTTCGCGAGCGCATTGATCGGGGTCCCCAGACGGCATGACGTTGGCCGGATCGGGTGGCCGAGCGAGCTAACCTGGGAGCCACAAATTAAAAGCTTGCAGCCCTGCTTAGGCCGTCCTCGGGTGCCCCACCCTGAAATCGCGTTTCTTGCCATTCAGGGTGGGAGGATACCATCCCGGCCGCGCGTCATCCGTACGTGAGCGTGGTGCTCTGTCCGACCTCGATAATGTAACCGTCAGGATCGCGGATGTAGCAGCGAGTCTCGCCGTACTTGGGTATCGGCTCCGTGATGAATTCGGCTCCTCGACTTTTCCATAATTGGTAGCACGCCTGAATATCCGCAACCCGGAAATTCATGAAGCTATTGATGTGATTCGGGTCGGGGACGCTAAGCGTTACCGTAGGCTTGTCCGGAGTCGGCCCGCCTCCAACGTTCAGAATCATCCAGATGTTCGCAAGCTGAAGGTATGCAGGCGCGTTGCCGTCACCCAGGCTCAGAATGCGAGCGCCGAAGACCTTTTCATAGAAGCGAGCCGACCGCTCGATGTCGGCGACGGTGAGAAAATGCGCGATGCTGATCCCCTCTCGCGGGGGCATCTCATAGCTCTTTTGCTCGACTTGTACGCTGCTCTTCTGTTCCACTTGCGCGGTGCTCATCGTGACTCCAATTTCGACACAGTGTCCGCCGAATGTGAGCTGCGTCGCTCTCCTGCTCACAATCGCTCGCTTTCAGCGGCAGTTCGATTAAGCCGCAAACGGGATGA
>DATJNC010000039.1:0-23497 GCA_035508395.1 Terriglobales bacterium
GCGGAAAGCATTACCCCATACCGCAGCAGGTGGCCAACCACCACCTCAATCTGGTAATCGCCCCAACGGCTGCCGCTGGCGCTCGATCGAGAAGAGTTGGGCGACTCGGACGCAGCATTCATCAGATGTTCCCCCAGATGCCCTTGTAGAGCATTTCCAACCCGAGCGCGAGAATGACGACGGCAAAAATCATCCGCAACAGTTTCGTCTCAGCTTTCAGCAGAATGTGCGTTCCGAGCAGCGAGCCCATCAAAACCCCCAGCATCACCGGCATCGAAAGCCCGGGATCGATATACCCGCGACTCAGATACACGCCGGCGCTCGCCGCCGCCGTTACCCCGATCATGAAATTGCTGGTGGTGGTTGAAACTTTGAACGGAATCCGCATCGCCTGGTCCATGGCCAGCACCTTCACCGCGCCCGATCCGATGCCGAGCAATCCCGAAAGCGCCCCCGCCCCGAACATCAAACTGAAACCGGCGGGCACGTGCTGCACGTTATAGGTTCGACGGCCCTCGAGGTCGGGGAAACTGCCATTCAATTTCAGTCGCGTCGCCAGCGGATCCGGCGGCAGGTTGCGCAACTCCGGAGGCCGCGGCCGCCGCGAAATATACGCCGAATAGAGCAACACCCCTCCGAATACGATGGCGATAACCTTGGTCGGAACCGACGTCGCAAGATATGCGCCCAACAATGCTCCCGTGGTCGTCGCAATCTCCAGAAACATGCCAATGCGTATGTTCGAGATTCCTTCCCGAACGTAAGCGGCCGCGGCGCCCGAAGAGGTCGCAATCACCGAGACCAGCGACGCACCAATCGCATAGCGGATGTCAACGTGGAAAAAGATGGTGAGCAGCGGCACCAGCACCACTCCTCCGCCCAGGCCCGTGAGCGATCCAAGAAGTCCGGCAGCAAAGGCCATGATCGCCACCACGCCAGTGAAGGTGAGGATGGTCATGCAAATTCCTCTTAGAGTAACATTTCCAAAAACGCACCAGATCAAATGCCCGAGAGTGTTCTTATGAAACCGGCTCGTGAGCGCACCTTGTGATGCATCATCATTCTTCAGGAGCGCGGAATTTATGATCACGCGACAATCAAACTTGCGAATCGCCCTGCTGCTCGTAGCAGCGCTCTTTGGCGTAACCGCCGCAACGGCCAATCAGCAACCAAACAATCCGCCGGCCCACGTCGAACCGCAAGTCGCTCCCTCCACTGCCGGCCCCACCGCCGCTTCCGACTCCGCGACGACTACGAAAAGCTCGTACACAATGAAAGTTGACGCCTCGAAAGAATGGGTCGACACGCAGATCGACGTTCGCGGCGGCGCCAAACTGAAGTTCACGGCCACCGGCAACATCACCTATTCGGGAAAAAATACCCGCACCTTCGGCCCCGAAGGTCTTGCTCGAAGCTACGCCGATCTCATCCATCAATATGCCGTGCCCAACGGCGGCCATGGCGAGTTGATCGGCCGTCTCGGCACATCCGGAGTCGTCGAGCCCTTCGAGATCGGCGCCGGCACAACCTACATCGCTCCCGTTGCCGAGAGGCTCTTTCTGGGCATCAATCAAAGCATGCGCGACGCTTCTGCCGCCACCGGCGGATTCGAAGTGAAGGTCGAAGTCCTGGAACAAGGAACCGTCACCGCAGTTGGCGGTCCGGCCGAAACCGCCATCCCGGAACTCTCCGCCAAGCTGATCGATTCACTTCCCCGGCGAGTCTCCGACCAGCAGCACAACCCCGGAGACATGGTTAACGTCCTGCTCATCGGCAGCGAACAGGCAGTCGTGAACGTCTTCACAACCGGAGGCTGGGTCAAAGTCGACAAATCCGTCGAAAACACGCTCGTCCAGGGTCTGATGGATACCTTCGAGAAAAAAGACTATCTGACAATGCCAATGAGCATCTTGTATCTGTTCGATCGTCCGCAGGACTACGGCTTCGCACACGCCGAGCCCGTCCGCGTCGTCATGTCCCGCAATCACCTGCGCGTCTGGAAGTCACCCTATTCGGTGAAGGGCCGCCCGCTGTGGTGCGTGGCTGCGACCCACGATATCGGTTTCGAGCGTGACCAGCGCAATAACGGTCTGACGCACAAGATCGATCCTGCGATCGATGGGGAACGGGAATACGTGAATCAAACCCTCTCCGGAACCGGCCTTGTCTCGGCGCGTACGCACGTCACTCCCACCTCACCGCTGACCACGGCAAAAACGGCAACCGGCGGCGAATTTCACTCGGATGGCAGGATTCTCGTGCTGGAGCTGAGAGAGCAAAAGAGCAATTAGCGTGGTCGAACGTTGACTGATGTGCCTGGAAATTTGTCGGATGTCATCCTGAGCGCAACATGCCGATTCGCGAGGACGAATCGGCATGCGGAGTCGAGGATCGCTATTGCTTCAGCAAAACACAGCTACTGATTGATCCACACAACCTTGGCTTTTTTCGCCAACAGGTCGTGCTGCTTTCTTAGTTCTCGCGCCCTGTCGCCAAGCGATATTTCTGCTTGCTGCGGGAAATCCGATGCCGGCCGATCGCCTTGGCCAATGGTGTACGTGGTTCCGGAGACAACGCTCGTTTCGGAAGCCAGGGCTGTGTAACCTGCATGCGCCGGGTGGCTCGGTCCCTCAAAAACGAAGGGCTGCGCGCTAAGTACTCCCCCGGTCCAAGGTCCACCTTGGGCGAATGCCGCGGTGGTTAAGAGCAGGCAAAAGACGAAAAGGGTCACTTTCATACCAACCTCCATTCGGAGAAGGCGAGGGTACATCGGCGGGAAGCCGCGGATGTCAACTCCTCCGCTTTTGAATATTGCAAGCCCCATACCAAATTGGCGTGGGCTAAGTTCAAGATTCCACAGGCTTGCATGGTCCGCGGCGCAATTCTTTGCACAATTGATGGAGGACCGTGGACGCTGATTTCAACAGCTGCCAACCGTGTAGAATTCCGCTTTGCAAACCCAAGCCTGGCCGCACCCATTCTTAACGCCGGGCGAATTCAGACTGTCATCTAAGCTCATCGAGCCCAGCTCGAAAGGATGCTCTCTATGCGAAAAGCGATCCTCTTCTTCGTGGCTTTGGCAGGAACCTTGTTTCTGGCTTTTGGCGCCATGGCCGCCGATTACAAAGTCGTCACCACGTGGAAACTCGGTGGCGACGGCGGCTGGGATTACTTGACCGCCGACAGCGCCTCTCATCGTCTCTTCATCGCCCGCGCTACGCGTGTCATGGTCATCGACACCACCTCCGGCCAGCAAGTCGGCGAGATTCCCGACACGCCCGGAGTTCACGGCGTCGCGCTTGATGCGACCGACGGCCTCGGGTTCACCAGCAACGGCCGCGAGAATACGGTGAGCGTGTTCAATCTCAGTTCGCTCAAGGTAGTCAAGAAGATCAAAGTCGGCACTGGACCCGATGCCATTCTCTACGACCCTTTTTCCAAGCGCGTATTCACCTTCAACGGTAAAGGTGGGCACGACGCAACCGCAATTAACGCTGCTAAGGGAGAAGTCGTCGGCACACTCGACCTTGGCGGCAAGCCCGAGTTTGCGGCCACCGACCAGAAAGGCACTGTCTTTGTGAATATCGAAGACAAATCCGAGTTACTGGCCTTCGATCCACAGAAATTGGCCATAAAGTCACGCTGGAAACTCACCGGCTGCGAAGAGCCCACCGGACTTGCGATTGACCGGGAAAATCGCCGCCTATTTGCCGGCTGTGGCGGAAACAAGAAGATGTTGATCGTCGATGCCGACACGGGAAAAATTGTGGCGACTCCGGCCATCGGCGAGGGCTGCGACGCCACCGCTTTCGATTCCGGCCGCCATCTCGCCTTCGCTTCAGCTGGCGAAGGAAATATCACTGTTATCGATGAAGAGAACGCCGATAATTTCACCGTCTTGCAAACCGTCACAACCCAACCCGGCGCCCGCACCATGGCTGTCGATTCGAAGACGCACGAGTTGTTCACCGTGACCGCGAAGACCTCGGGTACCGGCGAGAATAAACAGGTCGCTTCCGGTACATTCGTCGTGCTGGTTGCGAAATCGGCCGCGGAGTAGGCTTCTAAAACGCGATAGACTTTCAGGGTGTCGCGACCGCATTCCGGATATTCTTCTCGATGTCATCCTGAGGGAAGATCGCGGCTCATGTCTATGAGCGGCGATCGCAGTCGAAGGATCCCTATTCCTGGCAACTTTCTTACTTTTCAAGGATCCCTATTCCTGGCAACTTTCTTACTTTTCTCGGTGTCTCAGTGGTGAGACAGACTTCACTGGGAACTGAGAACTACTGATGGCTGATGGCTGATAGCTGACGGCTGATAGCTGATAACTGTTCCCGGGAAATAAATTGTGTCGCGGGCGCAATCCCCAACATCTCTTTAGTAACTCCGCTTTTCACCAGCATTTAACACTTCCCCCGATAAACTAAGATCAATCAGAAATGTGGGGTTTTCGCCGTGAACAACCAGAAGCTAACCCGCGAGCGCCAGAAGCTCATGATCAGCATGCTTGAGAAAAAGATCCGCTTGCGTGCGCGCCGGCTCTACGAAGAGCGCGGGCGGGTGGAGGGACGCGCACTCGAAGACTGGTTGAAGGCCGAGGCGGAGATTCTGAAGTCCAGCATTCTCAGACCGCTGTGGACTCTGCGCGACCAGCTGCGGGCTGAGGCATAAGCAATCGACTCTCAATCGCAACATCTCAGCGAATCAGATTTGAAGTGACGCCGGGTCAGGTTTTTAGTTCAGCCCGGCGTCGCTTTTTCTCCTGCCCGCTTTTGTCTTTCCCACTCGAAATCTGTAAGCTTCTTTTTTCTACCTTGCTATAGCACCCGACAGATGGGGGTTTTTCTCGTGAAGTTCAAGAATATTGGTCTGTGTCTCAGTTTCTGTCTTTTACTCGCTCTCCCGGTTCTTGCCCAACCATTAGTCAAGCCCGACCCGGCCACGCGCCAGCTTGCGCACGACATCTTCAAGCAGCTCGTGGAAATCAATACGACCGATTCTGTCGGCAGTGTCACAGCCGCGTCCGAAGCCATGGCGCAGCGCTTTCGCGATGCCGGATTTCCTGATAGCGACATTCATGTGCTCGGTCCAAACGACCGCAAGAAAAACGTCGTCCTGCGCCTGCACGGCTCCGGCCAGCACAAACCCGTTCTCTTGATTGGCCATCTTGATGTCGTCGAGGCGCGTCGTGAGGATTGGACCTCCGATCCTTTCCAGTTCATCGAAAAAGATGGCTACTTCTATGGCCGCGGAACCAGCGACATGAAAGATGGCGACGCCATCATGTCGGCTACGCTCATCCGCCTGAAGAAAGAAGGATACGTTCCCAGCCGCGATATCATTCTCGCCCTCACTGCCGATGAAGAAGGCGGCACTTCAAACGGCGTCAATTGGCTGATCAAGAATCATCGCGAACTGATCGACGCCGAATTTGTCCTGAATCATGATGGCGGAGGCGTGGTCGCCGATCACGGCAAGCCACTGGTGATGGAGGTCGATGCCACCGAAAAGCTCTACGGCGATTTTGTTTTGACCGCAACCGATCCCGGCGGGCACAGTTCCCTGCCCCGCCCCGATAACGCGATTTACCAGCTCGCGGCCGCGTTGATTCGCATTTCGAATTACCAGTTTCCTTTCGAACTGAACAACATCACCCGCGCCTATTACGAGCGTGAGGAACAAATGTCCTCCGGACGGCACGCCTCCGATCTCGCCGCCATGCTCAAAACCCCTCCCGACATGAACGCCGTCGCGCGACTCTCGAAAGATCCCATCGACAATTCCACCATGCACACAACTTGCGTGGCCACGCGCCTGAGCGGAGGCCACGCCAACAACGCCCTTCCGCAAACCGCACAGGCGAACATCAATTGCCGCATCCTGCCCGGGCACTCGCTGGAAGAAATTCGGCTGGCGCTTGAAAAAGTTGTGGCCGATCCCAAGATCAAAGTCCAGTTCCGCGAAAATACGAACGTCCTGATGGACCACGGATCTGATCGCCATAGCTACATTCCTCCAGAACCGCGCAAGGAAGTTTTTGACGCGCTCGACAAGATCGTGGCCGAGATGTGGCCCGGCATCCCCGTGCTTCCCACCATGAGCACCGGCGCCTCGGACGGCGTTTACACCAACGCCGCCGGCATGCCGACCTACGCTATTTCCGGCGAGCAATACGATCGCGACGACATCCGCGCTCACGGCAAAGATGAACGTATCGGGGTGGAATCGTTTTACCGCGGTGTCGATTTTTACTACCCGTTCTTGAAGCTGGTCACAGAAAAGTAAGAATGCAGAAGTAAGAAATAAGAAGCGGATTGCGTCTCTAATTTTGAGAAATGCCGCGCCAATTTACTTGACGCCGGTTGTTACAATAGATACTTAGACCCTAAGGTCGCGCCTACTTGCTCTTTGACAACTTACTAAGATGAGTCCGCGGAGTGCGGCCAGCCTTTCGTTGCCTTACTACGCTCATCACCACTGCACCTCATCATGGGAGAGTTTCCCGTCATAACCTGGTTTTGACGAATTTGCACTCATAACTTCTTTATTTCCAAGACTTTACCTCTTACTCCTTTCGACTGAGGACTTTGCCCGGAATTCCACGCTAAAGTCCTGATTCTAATAGACCGGGAGAGGGGGGAGGGGGTACCGATTCACAACCCGGCGACTTGCCAGCCGCTCGAGAATTCGATGTTTGCGCCGCAGCTGGCAGTGAACGCGCTTATCAACTGGGCCGGCCGCGTTACCAGCAGATTTTTCCCTCGGGATCATCGACCAGCACTACGTCATATTTCTCGATCATCGGCATCAGAATATTCTCCAGTTCCCGCTTCCATAATTCCCCTTCATAAAACTTGGCCTTCATGGGTTCGCGCGAGGCAAGATCAGGAAAGCCGCGCATGAAAAAAAACGTGTCCGGATCCTCGAGGGAAAGAAACGGGCCGAGAATCTTCATACCGATCTCGTGGTGCGCGGGAACGGAACGGGTGCGAAAGACTTCGAGGAATTCGCCGCGCTTACCGGGTTTGAGTTTGTAGGTGCGCATTTCGATGATCATGGGATCGCGGCCCCGCGCTCGTCACGTCTCTCGAGAAATGGGCTTGTAAAACCCGCTTAGTCACAGCGCCGGATGGCCAGCAACGTCAGATCATCCAGCGGCGGCGCGCCCTTCGAGAAGACGCGAAGGTCTTCGAGACACGCGGAGATCAGTTCGGTCGGCGGACGCGAAGCTTGCTGGCGCACAAGCGTCACGACTCGATCCGCGCCGTACTCGTTCTCGCCGCTACTGGTTTCCGAGAGGCCGTCGGTGTAGAGAAAAAGCACGTCGCCTTTTTCCAGTTGCACGCGCGTGGCCGAGAACTCGCCTTCGTGGAACATTCCCAGCGGCAGGCCCGTGGACTCGACGCGCAGCACGCCTCCGTGGCCAACCACAATCGCGGGCCAGTGACCGGCATTGTGGATTTCGACCTCGCCATCGGGCTTTGCCTGGCCGCAGACGAGCGTTGCATATTGCCCGGCTAGTGCGCTCTCGCAGAAGACGCGATTGGCTTGGGTAACAATCTGGCCGAGCGGCAGCGCCATGCCGGTCAGGCTCCGGAACAAGGCGTGGAGTTGCGTCATCAGCATCGACGCGGCAACTCCTTTACCGGAGACATCGCCCAACGCAAAGAAAAGCTGACCATCGGTCGGGATCAAGTCGCAGTAATCCCCGCTCACGGCGCCAGCGGGCTCGTAATGATAACTGGTCTCCCAGCAACCGGCGCGCAGGCCGGGTTTTGGCAGCAGATTGCGTTGCACGGCAGAAGCAAGATCAAGATCGCGCTGTAGCGCCACGCGCTGGGCCTCGGTGAGATGGTCCAGGCAATAACGGACCAGAGGATCCGCCATCAGACGGTCTTGCTCTACCGAATCATGGCAGGTCTCACAAAGACCGTACGTGCCCTTGTCCATGCGCTCCAGCGCCGAATCCACTTCGCGCAACAACCCGGCCAGGCCGGAGTTCTGTGGAGCAAGCAAAATGGCCGCTTCCAGACGGCGCTTGCGTTGTTCGAGTTGATTCTGGAGAAACGAAATTTCGAGCGTAGCCATGAGAGCCTCGCTGCTGATGTCGACTATTACTGCGTCGATTGTATTGGATTCTGGCCCCATGGTTTCGATGCGAGATTGCACCATCGCAATAATTTCGAGGGCGTTTCCCGGTCAGGCCGCCGCCAGCTTTTGTTGCCCCATGATGTCGAATGGTGACTTTCTGAGAACTGAGGACTGGCAACTGAGAATTGCTTTCCTTGACATTCGCCTCTTCTTCGCCTAAGCTTCGCCCATGGCGATCACGAGGCGGCAACGGGAACTTTACGATTTCCTATCGCGGTTCGTTTCCGAGAAAGGCTACTCCCCATCGTTTGAAGAAATCAAAGACGCGATGGGCCTAAATTCTCTGGCGACCGTTCATAAGCACGTCACGAATCTGGAGAAAAAGGGTCTGCTCACCCGCGACTACAACCGCAGCCGCTCGATTGATCTGCTCCCTCCGCGCGGAAAGCTGAGGCAGTCGATGGCGGTGAACACGGGCGTGGTGCTGCCGCTACTCGGCCGGATTGCGGCGGGGCGACCGATTGAGGCGGTGGAAAATCCGGAGACGATTTCGCTGGCGGATTTTGTCCGCTCGAAGGAAGTGTTCGTGCTCGAGGTGCGCGGCGAATCCATGCAGGATGAGGCGATTCTCAGCGGTGATTATGTGCTGGTAGAGAAGACGAAATCGGCGCACAACGGAGACATTGTTGTCGCCTTGGTGGATGGCTCGGATGCAACCTTAAAACGCTTCTTCCGCGAGGGCGAAAACATTCGCTTGCAACCTTCGAATGCCACCATGAAGCCGATCATTGTTCCGGCGGCCACGTGCGAGATTCAAGGAAGAGTGATTGGAGTACTCAGGAAATATTGAAGGCGAATCAAAGGTAAAAGTGAGAATGCAGAAGTAAAACCGTCTCGCCGAACCGCGGCTTTCGAAACAGCTGGTAGAGCTCGGGCTTTTACTTCTGACTTTTGACTTCTCACTTCTGACTTCTAGAGTTTCAGTTCCCACGTTTCAGCAACCAGATTCTTTCTTCCCCAGCTGTCGTGCTTCTCTTCCCCAATTAACTGAAACCCGGCCTTCTGATAGATGGCGCGCGCGGCCTTTAGTTCGCTTTGGGTCCAGAGCACCATTTTCTTGTAGCCTACCTGGCGAGCAAAGCGAACGCATTCTTCGACAAGGCGATGTCCGATCCCTAAACCTCGCGCGGAAGGCTCGACCAACAGCAGGCGCAGCTTTGAGACCGTCGCCGATTTACGAACCAGGAAGACGGAACCGGCCCGCTCTCCCTCGCGCTCGGCAATCCAGCACCGCTCGCGCTTCGGATCAAAGCGATTGATGAATTCAGCCACGATCTCCGCAACCAGGGCTTCGAAGCGCTCGTCGTAGTGGTACTCCTCTGAATAAAGCGCCCCGTGGCGGCAGACGACCCAGCCCATGTCTCCGGGCTGGTGGGCGCGGAGAACGTACGGCTCGGCCGCGACACCAGCCGCCTCGGGCGAAAGAATCTGTTCGATGCTCTGCATCGAGGCAACCAGCTGCTGCCGCGAGGCGGGCATGAGCTTCGATAGCATTTGCTCGACCTGCCGGTCGGAGCGCTCCTCGAGCGGACGAAGGTTCGCGTTCCCTTTGGCGGTCAGAGTCAGGAGCGATTGACGGCGGTCGGCGGGCGAAGCCGTCCGTTGAATCCATCCGCGCTTCTTGAATTGGGCAAGAATGCGGCTGAGATAGCCGGCATCGAGGCGCAGGTCGGCGCAAAGATCTGTTGCCCTGACGCGTTCGCGGTGGGCGATCTCGTAAAGAATACGGACCTCGGTCAGCGAAAAGGGGCTGTCGAGAAGTCCGTGCTGCAGAAGGCCGATTTGACGAGTGTAGAAGCGGTTGAAGCGACGGACGGCAAAGATGGAACTTTGCGCCGGCTGGGCGGGGGCATGGCTTGCCATGGATAGCCTCGTCATTCCATGCTGCCACAATAGTTGCTTTTGTCAACTAATTGTGAGGCTTGAAATGACAGGCTGAGGGACACGCAACCACTGCATGCCCCCCGGCAGAATTGTCTAGCTTTAGCCGGTGTGGCGGTCGAGAGCTTTCTGGATATCGTCCTTGGAGCGGTAGCCGACAAGCTGTTCGACGACCTGTCCGTTCTTAAAAACCAGCAGGGTGGGTATGCCGGTCACCTTGTAGCGCATGGGGGTAGCGCCGTTGCGGTCAACATCCATTTTGCCGACTGTAACCTTGCCCTGGTATTCACCGGCCAGCTCCTCGACGATGGGCGCAATGGCGCGACAGGGACCACACCAGGCAGCCCAAAAATCCACGAGCACGGGCTTGTCAGACTTGAGCACATCAGAATCGAAATTTGCGTCAGTAATCTCCACGATCGCATCGTGCCCTGTCTTCGGTACGCTGCCGGTTTCAGTTGTCTTGCTAGCCATTCATCCTCCAAATTGTTTTGAGCTTCCCGGGTTAAGCTACCGCCACGCGGGAGAACCCATCTATGCTAACACTGACAATTAGATGCTGTGCAAGGTGGAAGGTCGCACGGCCCCGCCACGGCACCGCGCGCTCAGGAAAAGTAGACGGGCGTTATACCTGGCTGTAAAACGTTTTAAGGCCGGTTCCTGAAATCTTCATGACTGACAAGCTGGAAGGGTTGTGCGTGGTATTGGTGGCGACGCGGAATCCGTTGAACATCGGAGCGGCGGCGCGGGCCATGAGCAACTTTGGAGCGCGAGAGCTGAGGCTGGTCCGGCCGTACGACGCGGCTTTCCGGGAGGCGAAATCGGCAGTTGGCGCAGCGGAATTGATGACAAACGCCTCGGTGTATGACACCGTGGCCGATGCGGTAGCGGACTGTGAGCTGGTGGTGGGAACGACATCTGCCGGACGGCGCGAACTGCAATCCGGGCTAAAGCGGCTGGAAGAGGGCGGAAGGCGGATTCGCAGGCAACTTCAAATTGGACGAGTGGCTGTGCTGTTTGGATCGGAGAAGGTTGGACTGTCGAACGAGGATATGAGCCATTGCCACTGGCTGATGCGGATTCCGACCCGCGACAAACATGGATCGATGAATCTGGGGCAAGCGGTAGCGGTTTGTCTGTATGAACTGGCGCGCGACGGGAAGCTTGCCAACGCGAAAACCAAAGGAAGTTCGGGTCGTGCCGCGGCCGCCGAAGTGGAACGATTGACTCTATTGTTCTTTGACGTGCTCAACACGAGCGGATACGTGAAACCCCAGGTGGCGGCCGCAACCAAAGAAAAACTCCGCCGCATGATCCGAAGGATGAATCTCTCGCAGGCGGATGCCGAGGTGTGGCTCGGAATGCTGCGGCAGATTGAATGGAAGCTGGGCAGCGGCAACCATCGCGTCGGTCAGGAATGACGTCTCCACCGGACACGCCGCTGTCTCGCGCGCGATCGAGTGGCAGTAAAGGCAGGCCGCTATTCTATTCCATGCGTCTCACCGAGTCGCCGATCACAGCGGCGAAGACCAATATGGTCATCAGGGTAATAATGCCCAGTGAGATGACGCAGTAAATGCACCAAACTCCAAGAACATACTTTTCAATGTCGGCCAGGTGGACGGCGAAGGCAAAGGCGCCGGTCACGAAAGGCAGCATCCAGGGATAAAGCTTCCTGAATGCGAGCAGCCCGAGAAGCAGGTATCCGGCGATGCCCAGGGCGGCGACAGGCGTCCCTTGCAACATGGCGAACGGGCTGTGATTGACGATGCCGCAGTCCCACCGTTCATTGATACTGCATGGCGAGGCGTCGGTGCGGTAATGCTCGCGCAAGGCGAGCGCAGAAACAATGATTCCAAGAACTGCCAGTACAACAAGAACCCATTTCATGACTGTGGTCTCCGAGTAGCGAAGAATGAAGATGAATGACCGAACATTTTATTATGCGCGATTGGCAACACTCCAACTTAAGGCTTGCGCTCTTCGGCATCCGCAAGCCACCCGCGGCGAAGAGTCTCGGCTGGAATCCCCGTTAAGTATGGCTTGATATCGAGGATGGTCGTTCCATCGAGCATGTCGACACCTCGAACGTGGAGGGAGGGCCCTTCCCGGCGAAGCAGCTCGACGATCGTCAGACCAATCGGATTCGGGCGGCGAGGCGAGCGCGTCGCAAACACTCCGTGGGGACGATTGTCAGAGGGCGGCGTACCGACTAGGTCGAATCCTTGCGAGCGGTCGAACTCCCAGAGCAGGATGAGATGCGAGAAGCCCTCGATGTCGGTGAGTCCGGCTTCGAGTTCGGGCAGGACTTTGAGCACGCCCTCGGCGTTGTGTTTGGCGCCGAGACCTTTGGGGATACTCGCGGTGTCATGGTAGGGGCTGCTAATGAAACCGATGGGGCGCGAGGTGAACATGAATGCCTCCGCAATCATGTTAATTCAGACTCTCGAGCTTCACGCTGCAAGTCTCAAGCCTTAGGTCTTAGGTCTCAGAAGGTCTCGACGAGATCCGTCAAATAGAAATTTGAGCGGACCGGCGTTCCACGCTTTGGCCAGCGATTAGATTGTAATTTGGCCGCGAAGGCATCAGGTTTACGCGTACGAGTCCAGCAGGTTGCGCGAAACCGCTAAAGCTATGTTACAAAGCGGTATGAGCGATGATGCAGGCCAGCGGAGCGATACGCGCAACCTCGGAGCCAAGGAGGCATGCGATGGCGCTGCTCCGAGCCCGAAAGCTGATCTGTCTACGTTTTGCCCAAACTGCGGGACGGAGCTTACAGGACGGAGTTGCAAACTGGTGTGCGAGAAATGTGGCTTCTACTTGAGCTGTTCGGATTTTTACTAGAGTTCGCTCCACCTAGACGCCAAGCTCGTGGCGTCCCAACCCTTGCTTCTTTCCCACTCTAGGTTCGACCGGCGACCGCCGCTTCCGAGGTGGCGCTGATCCATTCGCGTGCCTCATCGATGGAATAGAAGACGCGGATGGTCTTGGTCTGCGGCCGAAGAATGCGATGGAGATGTGCGGCGTTGATTTGCGCCTGGCTTTGCACGATGAAGGCGCGCCTGGAACTATTCGAAAAGGGATCGATGTTGTCAGCCAGGGCCATAGCTTCCCTTGCGCTCAGTGAAACAGACTCGACCGACCGCAGATCGACGATTTCGGAGAATCCCGGGCTGAAGCGGCGATCCAGGCGCAGGCTGGAGGCATAATTCGCGATTGCGAAAAAAGTGAGAGTTCCCGAGGCTTTGGCTGAAACGAGGCCCGCCGCTGCATCAATCTCGTATACAAGCGGAGACAACACGGTTCCCATGATGAGAATATCGGCAAGTCAGCAAGAGACCATTAGCAGCTCACTCAAACCGCCAGTACCAGACAACAAAGTTCTTCAGGAGCCTCTACAATGGTTGGGCTGATTCCGCCTGGCGGGCGAAAGCGCGCCGTCTGGCATCCCGATTCATGATTCTCATCTCAGGAGATTGAAATGGAACGCAAAGCTAGCGCGGTGTGGAAAGGCAGTCTAAAAGATGGCAAGGGCACGGTGTCATCAACCAGCGGCGTGCTCTCGAACACGCCCTATTCATTCAAGACAAGATTCGAAGATACGCCGGGCACGAATCCCGAGGAACTGATTGCGGCGGCGCACGCCGCTTGTTTTTCCATGGCTCTCTCCGCGCAGCTCGGTGGCGCGCAGCTGACGCCCGAGAGCATCAATACCTCAGCGATCCTCACGATGGAGAAGCTTGATTCCGGCTGGACGATCACCGCGGTGCATCTCGATGTCACCGCGAAGGTTCCAGGAGCGAGCGCCGAGGCATTCAACAAGGCCGCGCAGGATGCAAAAGCAGGATGTCCTGTTTCGAAAGTGCTTAACGCGAAGATCACGATGGATGCGAAATTAGGGTGAAACGATCTTAAGCTTGAGTCTTTGAGGCTTCGACTAGGTGCACCCGGCCCTCGACGTAGCGCTTCAGTTCCGAAAGGATACGCAGATTTTCCTTGCGGAATGCTCTTATCACAAGCGGCTGCGCAATCCTCAGCAGCATGGGCATTTGTATCCTGAGATCAAGTGCGCGAACCACGTTGGTCGCGTCTTCAAGGGCGTTCAGGCTGTAACGAATATTGACCTCGATGTCTGCGGTCAGCGGCCCTTTCTTCAATAGCATCGTGTGATGAAAAGAGATGCGTTTGGGAGGGTCATATTCGGTGACCACACCAGGTCTTTCGCCGGCAGGTCCGCCGTCCAGATAGGTTGTGCCCAGGCGAACCGGGTACGGAGACACCTTGATGGTCGCCCCGAAAGCCTCCGAGCCAGGAAGCCACTGGCCGTAGTTCGGCATGTCTGCAATGAGATCGAAAATGATTTCTGGAGATCCAGCAATTCGCGTTGTGAATACGGGGTGCGAAGTCGACATTGGATTCCCCATCAACTGTGATTGCGCAGCAGTTCGCGCAGGCGCGCGTTAATCTTCACGGCATCCTTTGAGGCTTGATCGATCATTTCAACCCAGCGCCGCGAGTTCTCGTTGGGCCCAGCCTGGGTGATAAGGTATGTCGCCTGCACAATGGTTTCGAGCGCATTGCTGAGATCGTGGGCTAAAAGGCGAAGGTCTTTGGCGAGGGCAACGGGAATTTTTTCTTCAGCGCTGGGCATGCTTGATGATCTCGTGGGCTGTGCGACGCGAGCGAAATGCGCTCCTGGCTGCGTTGCTTGAGTTGATGATCTGGCGCGCTTGCCGGTTGCCGCTTCATTGACATCGCACCGGCGACCATTAGATATTAGTGTAGTCCTCTCGAAAACAGGACCCTGCCGAAATTTTTCTTCCTGCGGATATGGCGGAACTGGCAGACGCGCTAGGTTCAGGTCCTAGTGGCCGCAAGGCCGTGGAGGTTCGAGTCCTCTTATCCGCACCAACAAAGCTGTTCTCAGTTGCCAGTTCCCAGTTTTTTCAGCCCACTAGCGAAGAGACCAGGCCAATCAAGGCGTGACCGGTGAGAAAACAGAGCTACGCTGATTCGCGTAACCATTGTTTCCGGGAACTGAGAGCCGCCTGAGAACTGGTTTCTTAGGCTCCCGCCGATAAGCGGTGCGTGCTGCGGACTTGCGCGATGCCGTACTGACGAATCTTATAGAGCAGAGCCTTGTAGCTGATCTTGAGCAGCGCCGCGGCCTGCTTGCGGTTCCAGTTTGTCTCCTCAAGAGCACGAGCGATCGCTTCTGCCTCGGCCTCGTCTTTTGCGCTACGACCAAGAGATTTCAGTCCGCCTCCGCTTTCAGCACCAGCAACGGCCGCTTTTCCGGCCGCCTCGAAGGGCAATCCACCTCCGCCATCGCGGGGCTGTAACTCGGAAACAGCGAGTATCTCATCTCCCAACACCAGATAGCGCTTGATGAAGTTGCTGAGTTCGCGCAGATTGCCCGGCCAAGGATGATGCAGGCACGCTTCAATCAACGCTGGCGAGAGCGGCAATGGCGGCCGCGCATACGACTCCGACATGCGCGACATGAAGTGTTTCAGCAGAATCGGAATCTCCTCTTTGCGTTCGCGCAACGGGGGCAATGAAAGCGTAAAGGCGTTGAGGCGGTAGTAAAGATCTTCCCGCAGGCGCTTGTTGGCGATGGCTTCCGGGATGTTGATGTTGGTCGCAGCCAGAATTCGCACGTCAACCTTGATCACGTTGCGGCTGCCCAGCCGCGAGAACTGCTGATCCTGCAATACATGCAACAGCTTGGCTTGCAAGAGCGGCGGCATCTCTCCAATTTCGTCGAGCAGAATAGTGCCCTTATTACACAACTCGAATTTGCCCGGTTTGGCGTGGGTGGCGCCGGTGAAAGCCCCCGCTTCGTAACCGAAAAGCTCGCTCTCCAGCAGGTCTGCGGGAACAGCGGCACAGTTCACCTTAAGGAAAGTGCGGTGAGCTCGCGGAGAAAGCTTGTGGATCAGGCGAGCCAGAACCTCTTTGCCGGTACCGCTTTCACCGAGCAGGAGGACCGGGATGTCGACGTTCGCGACCAGCGCAGCCTGCGAACGAATTTTCTTCATTGCCGGACTCGCGGCCACAAAAAAGACGTCGTCGCAAAGTTCCTCGACTTCGCCGGCATAGCTTTCATTCTTCGCGCTGCCGAGACATTGTCCGATGACAGAGTCCAGTTCAGCTTTCTGGAATGGCTTGGTGAGATAATCACTCGCTCCCAGGCGCATCGCTTGGACGACCTTGCGGGTGTCGCTGACGCAGGAGAGCATCACGACCTTCAAGCCCGGTTTGATCTGGCGAAGCTGTTCGAGGGTCTGCAAGCCGTCGATGCCGGGCATGAGCAGATCGAGGAGCACCAGATCCGGTTGCAGCCCCTTCTGCACGTGCTGCACGGCTTCCTCGCCCGTGGTAGCGGTCTGGACCTTGTGCTCGTCGACTTCGAGCAAGGTACGGATATAGCGCAGCATGCCTGGTTCGTCATCGACGAGCAGGATGTTGGCGGCTTGACTCATTGGCTCGTTCCTCGTGGCGTGTTGCTTAGAAGCGGTTTCAGCGGGATGAGAAAAGAAAATTTGCTGCCCGCGCCTGGTTCACTTTCAACCCAGATCTTCCCCCCCATGGCTGTCAGCAGGCGGCGGGCGATAGCAAGGCCCAGGCCCATTCCTTCTACTGGTTCGGAACCCGGGAGCCGAAAGAAGTCGTCAAAAATTTCTTGCTGAAATTCAGGACGTATGCCGGGACCGGTATCGGAAACGCTCACCTTTACGGCATTGGGAACATTCATGGACTGGCGGCGACGATCGCCATTCTTGGCGGGTTGCGCGGTTGCGCGCCGCTCCCACATGTGCGGTTCCGCGTGCAACCACACGGTGCCGCCCTGCGGCGTGTATTTGCAGGCGTTCTCCAGCAGATTCGAAATCACGCGCTGGATCTTCGGCGCGTCGAATGGAAATTGAGGAAGCTTGTCGTTGGCGAGGAAATATAAAGCGAGGCCCTGCTCCTGAAACCGGCTCGACCAGATGCGACACACCTCCGAAAGACACGCGTTCATATCGCCTTCGGTGAACTGCATCTTCAATTCGCCGGTTTCGAGCACCGAAAAAGTCAAAAAGTCCTGAATGAAGTGCTGAAGCCGCTGGCCGCTCGTGAACATGTCGGCCATCACTTCTCGCTGGCGCTCGTTCAGCGGTCCGAGCTTTTGGCTTTGCAGGAGTTCGATGTAGCCGTTGAGGATTGCCAATGGCGTTTTGAGGTCGTGAGCCGCCGAGGCCAGGGCATTGGTCGTCTTTGTGAAGCGGTCGCGTAACTGCTCGAGTTCACGCGTAAGCTCTAAATCGATTGAAACGGCAGGACCTGCGACTGGACTAACGCTCGATGGTGGCGAAATGGCGTTACTTCCGGAGAGAGACATGGCTGGAGTTTTCTCGGGCGTAAAAGCCATTCGGAACCCAGTAAGTCAGTTGGGGAGGGAACGCTGCTACCTATTCAAGGAACGAGGGATAAAAGGATGCTAAGTCACGTGCAACAAACTGTCAATCGGAAACCCACTGTGGTGTGAAGCGAAAAACCTTGCACTCCCGTTCATTGACTAATGGTCATATACGAGCCGCTAATCGTCTCCCCCAGAGCACCTAAATTCCGCGCCGGTAGCGATGTTCGGGGCAAATCGCCGGACAAGAGCTGATCCCATGGACTTTGGCACCTGAGGTGCGAAGATAGCGACAGTTAATACCTTAATTTAGGTGGAAAGCTGCCGTGGTGCGCCGGAACATGACCAAGAAGACCAGGAAATGGGCGCGGTTGCAGCTTGCGATTCCGGTTTTTGTCCGGACAAATAACGGAAACGGCCAGGATTCTCTGGAGTTCGCCACTGCAATCAACATCTCTGCCGGTGGAGCGCTGGTAGTGGTTCGGCGTTCTTTGCCGGCATCGACAGCTGTTTCGCTTGAGATCCCGAGCGCTCCCATCGGACCGCAGACTGCTTTGCCCAATTTCGCCCGGATAATTAGGGCTAAAGCCGTCTGGGTCAATCACTTCGATGACTATCATCTGATGGGACTCAAGTTCTCGCGCCCCCTGAATACGGATGAGGCTGGCTCCTTCCGTCGCCGTCCGGGGAAACCTCTGGGAATCGCTGTGAAATAATTTTCCTTCCGTTTCCGTTCCGGAGCATGGCCCGTTCGTGCCATCACCCGCTCTTTCAAATCAGCGCTATGATGTCCCTAACTGGCTCGAAAATTAATATTTAAGAGCTTACTCTAGGGCTACCCTTATTCCCCTCCCCTGTTTGGCGGTTGAGGTGCACTTTTAGTGCATGCGGGTGACACCCCCGCGAAATGGGGCCCTTCGTTTTATGACAACACCTTCTGTAACTTCGCTGCAGCAATCCCTCGGTGAGTTTCCTCCGGACAACATAATCTTCGGTCGCTCAGAAGCACTGCAGGCCATTCGCGCTCAACTGGCCAAAGTGGCCGGAGCGAACGTTCCCGTACTCATCACCGGCGAGAGCGGGACGGGAAAGGACATCATTGCGCGCCTTATCCACGGGCTTTCCCCCTGGAAGGGCGGACCGTTAGTGAAGGTGAACTGCCCGGCGATTCCCGGCACTCTTCTGGAAAGCGAATTATTCGGATACGAAAAAGGCGCCTTCACCGGCGCTTTCGGATCGAAGCCCGGGCGTGTCGAGATGGCTCATCGTGGCACCCTTTTCCTCGACGAGATCTCCGAACTTGATCCTTCCCTGCAATCGAAGCTCCTGCAGTTACTCCAGGATGGACAGTTCTGCCGCATCGGCGCACAAGAAGACAAGAAAGTGGAAGTGCGGGTGGTATGCGCTACCAACCGCGATCTGCAAGCTGAAATTGAGAACGGAACTTTCCGCCAGGATCTCTTCTATCGAATCAACGTCGTAAACCTGCGGATGCCGGCGCTGCGCGAACGCCGTGGCGATATCGAAGATTTGTGCAACTACTTCTTGGAATACTACAACCGGAAATTTAATTGCCGGGCGCGGGCCCTGTCGGCTGAAGTTCTCTCCGTGCTGCAGAAATATCATTGGCCGGGCAACATTCGCGAACTCGAGAATCTGATCAAGCGATACGTAATTCTTGGGCATGAAGACGCGATTACATCTGACCTCGTGGCGCGCGAACCGGATTTTCTCAATCCCGAGATTTCGCTGGATGGGCCGATCTCGCTGAAGAAGCTCACGCGCCAGGCCGTGCGCGAACTTGAGCGGAAGGTGATTCTCAAAGTGCTGCAGCAACACCACTGGAATCGCAAGCAGGCGGCACGAACGCTGGGGATCAGCTATCGCGCACTGCTGTACAAGATTCGCGATGCTGGCCTGCCGTCGAACCGCGCCCTGCGGATGAGACAGGCCGAAGATGCAGCTCCCAAGTCCGAGGAGGCTCATCCAAGCAGCGGCGCAGGGGCCGCGGCAGACTGATTTTGAGGTTGGAGGTTAGAGGGCAGAGGCTAGAGGTTTAATCCGTTGTCACTAACTTCTGCCTCCATCTCTGACCCCTCAGCTTTAACCTTTGACCTCTTACCTCTTGCCTTACTTTTGCATTCTGACTTCTCTCTTCTGCTTTGCTCCCTACGCCCAGTAAGTCCGGTCCAGCGACCTGTACTGAATTGCCTCCGCAATATGCTTTGGCTCCAGATCGCTCTTCGATTCCAGATCGGCGATGGTGCGCGCCACCTTGAGAATGCGATCATGGGCGCGGGCGCTAAGGCCTTGCTGGGTCATCGCTCGCTCCAGCAGTCGCTCACAATCCGGCGAGAGCGCGCAGAACTTGCGAATATTCTGCGGCGACATTTGCGCATTGCAAAAAATCCTGTCCTTGCCTGACGAAAAGCGCTCCAGTTGAACCTGGCGGGCCCGAATCACTCGCTGCAAGATGCTGTCAGAACTCTCAGGCTCGGTCCCGCTGCGCATCTCCTTGTAATTCACGGCGGGCACATCAACGTGGATATCGATCCGGTCGAGCAGCGGACCCGAGATCTTCGAGATGTAGCGCTGGATCATCGGCGGAGTGCAATGGCATTCGCGAGTGCGATCATTGTGGAATCCGCAGGGGCAGGGGTTCATCGCTGCCGTCAGCATGAAGCGCGCTGGGAAAGTAAGCGACATGGCCGCGCGGGCGATGCACACATTTCCATCCTCCAACGGCTGCCGCATGACCTCAAGAACAGTTCGTGGGAATTCGGGCAGCTCATCGAGAAATAAAACGCCATTGTGAGCCAGCGAAACCTCTCCTGGGCGCGGAATGGCTCCCCCTCCGATCAACCCGGCATCGGAAATCGTGTGATGAGGTGAGCGAAAAGGGCGCACCCCAACCAGACCGGCGCGAGCGTCGAGCACTCCCGCCACGCTATGAATCTTGGTGGTTTCGAGGGCCTCCTCGAAAGTCAAAGGCGGCAGGATCGTCGGCATGCGCTTGGCCAGCATCGTCTTGCCTGACCCCGGAGGGCCAATCATCAGGAGGTTGTGGCCTCCGGCGCAAGCGACTTCCAGCGCGCGCTTAGCCGTTTGCTGGCCGCGAACGTCCTTGAAGTCGACCGGAAAATGCTGCGCCTCACTCAGCAGCCGATCGCGATCCACTTGCAGTGACGAAATTCCATTGCCCGAATTAATGAAGTGAATAACGTCGAGCAGCGACTTCACCGGATAAACATCGACGTCTCCGACCATGGCGGCCTCGCGCGCGTTGACGTCGGGTACAACCACCCGCTTCAGCTTGCGGCTCCGCGCCTCGATGGCAATCGGCAGCGCCCCCCGCACCCCACGCAGGCTGCCGTCCAAAGAGAGCTCACCCACGAATAAGGCGTCGGGAATGTCCTTTTTATTCAGCCCGCCGTAAGCCCCCAGAATTCCCAAAGCAATTGGCAGATCAAACCCGGAACCTTCTTTGCGAATGTCGGCGGGAGCGAGGTTGATCGTGATGTGCGTCGGAGGAATGTCGTATCCGCAATTCTTGAGCGCCGCTCGCACACGATCCCGGCTCTCGCGCACGGCAGCATCAGGCAGGCCGACAGTGTGAAAGTAGTCCTCGTTCAACTTGACGCCGGAAACGTCAACCTCAACCTCGATGACATTCGCATTTACGCCATAAACGGCGGCGCTTAGAGTCTTATAGAGCATAGGGATGCTTGCGTGAGCACGGGTGGGACGAGGCCGGTGGGAGATCCTGAGGCGAGCATAAGCGCGGCCGAACCATTCTTCTGTGATTGCCGTCACCCCGTTACCGTGATGGAACGCTGCCCGGTAACGTGAATGAAAGTAACGGCAATGAAAAGACTCATTCGGTGCTACGCTAGGGCAGTTCCGGTTGGAAAAGTCTGCTGCTGACAAGTGCTCCTCGCCTGCGAAAGTTCGGAGCAAAAGGCGTACAAGAATGTCCGACAAGAATCCTGCGCCCAGACGTTCTGATGCCGCTCCAACCCGCCTCGAGCGGGAGGAGAGCCAACTCTGGCGATGGGCTTTGGGCCTGCTCGTGCTCATGGCAGCCGCGGTCGCGGCGCTCTCCTGGGAGCAACTGAAGAACCTGCCTTACCGACTCTGGGCCATCCCGGTTGGATTGTTCGTGCTTTCGGTGCTGTTCGCCACCTATGCGTTTGGGCGCAAGCGCGAAGTCTCGGAACTGCGGCAACTGCTGAAAGGCTTTCAGGATCGCGCTGGCGCGGCGCCCACCGAAGAACAACTTGACCAACTCGGGCAATTGATCGCCCGCTCGCAACGCAACTTCAAAGAGCTGATCGATTCTCTGGATGACGTCACGCTGGCGCTTTCACTCGATGGGGCGATGCGGACCGTGAACCGGAGGGTTACCGAGATCCTTCAGGTTCCTTACTCGGAATTGATGGGACGCAAGCTTGAGAATTTTCTGGCTGCCCCTCCCATCATCGAAGGAACGTTCGATCTGGCCAAGTTCATCGAGAAGCGGAGTTGGTCAGGCGTGGTCAGAATTCAACTGAAGCACAATCCGCACACGCTTTATTACGACTGCGTGGTCAACGCCATCACCAAGGGTGATGATGTGACCGGAGCGAGCGTCCTGGCGCGCGATATCACCGAGCAGCGCAATAAGGAGCAGCGCTTCACGCAATTGTTCGAGACCTTGCAGGAGGGCGTCTATATCTGCACTCCGGAAGGCAAGCTGATCGACGCAAACCCGGCCCTGGTTGCGATTCTCGGATACGAGACCAAAGAAGAAGTGCTCGGTCTTTCGCCCGACGCTCTTAGGGTTGGGGAAAGCACCGATCCGGTCCTTGGACGCGGAGGAAGCCAGAGCGGAAGCACCCGAACGCGCGAAGTCCGGCTCCGACGAAAAGACGGGAAGGTTGCGGTTTGCCAGGACACTTCGACAGGAGTGATCGAAGACGGCCGCATCGTCCGCTATCACGGGACGCTCGTCGACGTCACCGAAAAGCGCGCAATGGAGCGGCAGTTGCGCGGCCAGGAGGAGTTCCGCCGTCATTTGCTCGAAAGCTTCCCGGATCTGATCCTCGTTCTCGATCTGAACGGCCAATACACATTTGTCAGTCCGCGTATTCGTGAATTGCTCGGGTACGGGCCCGAGGAATTGTTGGGCAAACGCGTGGATGACTCCGAGAACAGTTCGCCCGAATTGGCCAAGCTCTACAAAGCGGTCTCGGCGGGTGAGAATTCGCGGGCTTCGTGTGAGTTTGGCGCGCGCCATCAGGACGGCAACTGGCGCACCATGCTGGGTATGGCCAGCCCATTGGTGGATGCCGACGGCAAACCAACCGGCGTGATCATTTCCGTTCGCGACGTGACGACAGAGAAGAAGCTCGAGCAGCAGATCATTCAGAGCGAACGCCTTGCCGCCATGGGCCAGATGATCGGAGGCTTCGCCCACGAACTGAACAATCCGCTGACCACGATTCTAGGAATGTCGGAGTTGCTGCAGGAAGGCGGCGTGACCGAAGCGGGGCGAAAGCAGGTCACTGTGCTGCATCAGCAGGCGCGGCGCGCGGCCGAGATCGTGCAGAACCTGCAATATTTTGCGCGGCCCCCAGCTCCCGGGCGCAGCCAGGTCGACCTGAATGAACTCGTACAACGTACCGTGCATTTGCAATCGTATCCGCTGCGCAAGAGCAACATCACGGTTGATTTTCTCGCTGAACCGGCGCTGCCTGCTGTTGTCGCGGATCCAAACCAGTTGATGCAGGTGTTTCTCAATCTGCTGTTGAACGCCGAGCAGGCGATCCGTGAAGGCCGCGAAAAGGGCACAATTCGCGTGCGGTTGGGACGTGGCATGGCGGCTAGCACTGCGGCTGGTTCGGCAAAGACCGGGACATCGAGTGCCGATTCAGTTTGGATCGTTTTTCAGGACGATGGACCGGGAATCGCACCCGAGAATCTGCCCCATATTTTTGATCCGTTCTTCACCACGAAGCGGCCGGGCCGAGGCACAGGCCTCGGCCTTAGCATCTGCAAGACGGTGCTGCGCGAGCACGGAGG
>DATJNC010000040.1:0-27831 GCA_035508395.1 Terriglobales bacterium
TATCGGTAACGGCGAAAAACGATGTGCCCAGTAATAGATCATGTCCTGCTGCTGTCGCGGCAACCCGACAAACTCAAATCCGCTACGCAACTTGCTTTGATAACGGACCAGCGCACGTGCTCGCAAAGGAAGGCCGACATCGGGCAACCGAATCTCCACCGCGACTTGCTGCCCCGGTGAAAGTTCTCCTGCCACCATGGCTCCCACGCCGCCTTCGCTCAGATCGAGGCATCGCCCAGGCAGATTTTCCGGAACTCCGGACCGCAGGATGATCACATCGAGGGCCACGCTGATAGACTGCCGCGCGGACTTGCGGCTTTCTGACCCCTTGAGCGCCATTGCAACTGCTGCACTCATTTCATCTCCTCCGCAGTAGACACAGCATCATCCGTCCGGCTGGACCCTACGAAGTGCGCGCGCTATTGCAGAAACATTAGTGGAAGTATAAGGGAGGGGTGGATCGGACTTACGTGGATTCGGCGTTTACAGATGTGATTCGATACTCATTAGTACATGGCACCCGAACCGACTCGTTCCGAATTCGAGTGTGATGGTCAGTCGAGATCGCGCCAGTTTGGCCCGACGCCTAAATCCACCCGCAGTGGAACCTCGAGCCGGTGCACTTCTTCCATGTGCTCGCGCACGAGCGACTTCATCACCTCAACCTCGCTCTCAGGCACTTCAAAGACCAATTCATCGTGAACCTGGAGCGTCATGCGCGACTTCATTCCTCGTTTACGGATTTCGTCGTCGATGCGGATCATCGCGAGTTTGATCAAGTCCGCCGCCGTTCCCTGCAGGGGCGTGTTCACTGCCGTCCGTTCTGCGAATCCGCGCAGGTTGACGTTCTTGCTGTTGATGTCGGGAATCGGCCGCACTCGGCCGAACAGCGTTCTCACTCGTTGCTCTCGTTTGGCTTCGGCAAGTGTCGCGTCAATGAAGGCCCGCACGCCTGCATACTTTTCGAAGTAAGCGTCGATGAACTTGCGAGCCGCCGCCGGTTCAATTCCGAGTTGCTGCGACAATCCAAACGCTGACAAACCGTACACGATTCCGAAATTCACCACCTTTGCCTGGCGCCGATGATCGGCGGTGACCATTAACGGCGGAACATCGAACACCTGCGACGCCGTAAGCGTGTGAATGTCGTCTCCTCGCCGGAACGCCTCGACCAGCAGTTTGTCCTTTGAAAAATGCGCAAGCAGGCGTAGTTCGATCTGCGAATAATCGGCGGCCAGCAGCACATGCCCCGGCTCGGCAATGAACGCCGCGCGGATTTCGCGCCCCAGCTCCGTGCGAATCGGAATATTTTGCAGATTGGGATTGGCCGACGAGAGCCTGCCCGTCGCGGTTCCCGTCTGTCCGAAGGTTGTGTGGACGCGGCCGCTGCCGCGGCGCATCAATGCCGGCAGCGCATCCACGTAAGTCGACTTCAACTTAGTGAGCTGACGGTATTCGAGCACCAGCCTCGGCACTTCGTGCTCTTCGGCAAGTCCTTCCAGAACATCGACCGCCGTCGATATTTTCTTGCCCTTGCCATATTTCACCGGGATCGGAAGGCCGAGCTTGTTGAAGAGCACGTCCCCCAGCTGCTTTGGCGAATTGATGTTGAACTCCATGCTGCAGCGCTCGTAGATGTCCCGCGCCTTGGCGTCGGCTTCGCGTTCCAGTTTCATCGACATCTCGGCCAGAACCGCCGTATCGATCTTTACGCCCGCAGCTTCCATGCGCGCGAGCACCGGCACCAGCGGAGCGTCGATCTCTTCATAGACTCGCGTCAAACCTTCTTCGTCCACCTGTTCGCGCAACACAACTGCGAGTCGCCCCGTGATGTCGGCCGCTTCTGCCAGATTGCCGCTGAGCTTTAGATTCAGAGCGCGGAGCGCAACTTCGGCAACCGAATGCGATGAATACGTCGGATTGATCAGATACGAGTAAAGCATCGGATCATGCTCCACCCCGGCCAGCGCAATACCAAGCTCCGAGAAATAGTGGACAGCGGCCTTCGAGTCGTGAATGGTCTTTGGCAGAGCCTGATCTTCAAGCGCGTTTTTCACCCGAGCGGCAAGCGACGGCTCGTTAAATGAAACCATCGCGCCCTCACCCGAGGCTTTGGAAACTGCCAGCAGCCTGGGGCGGTTTGAGGGTTGCTCGCTTGCCTCTGCTGGCTGCAAATCAAGCAGACCCGTCTGTGGAGAATCCCCTTCCTCCTCGGGTTCTATTTCCTCGTCGGCGTGCTCCGGCTCCGGAAATGCAATCGCAATGGTCCTGTCGCCACCCACGTCTCTCACATACGCGGCAAACTCCGCTTCGGACTTGATTTCCTTGTAGTCGCCTTCCTTGACCTCTACTACTGGCAGAAGCTCCTTTAATAAAGAGCTGAATTCCAACTCGGCAAATAACTTGCGGAGCGCATCGATATCCGGATCGCCCACCTTCATAGACGTCACATCGAGTTCGACGCCAACATTTGTGTCGATCGTCACCAATTGCTTGCTCAACAGAATGTTGTCGCGGTTGTTCTGCAGCGATTCGCGATAGGTCTTCTTCTCAACTTCCGCCGCTCGATCGAGCGCCTGCTCCACGCTGCCAAAGCGGCGAATAATATCGACCGACCCTTTGTCGCCGATCCCGGGCGCTCCCGGAATGTTGTCGATCGAATCGCCGCGCAGCGCCATCACGTCGATCACCTGCTCCGGAGCCACGCCCAGAATTTCTCGTACCTTCTCCGCGTCACATATAAGGTTGTCCTTCGGCGGATTCAATACGCAGATCTTTTCGTTCACCAGCTGCAGCATGTCTTTGTCGTTCGAAACGACGAAGACTGGATGCGATTCCGCGGCGGCCTTGCGCGCCAGCGTGCCGATTACATCGTCGGCCTCGTAGCCTTCGAGATGCAAAATCGGAATGCGATACGCTTCAAGCGCCCTTCGGATGTACGGCACTTGCTGCACCAGGTCCGGGGGCATCTCGGCCCGGTTCGCCTTGTACCCGCCGTAGTCCTCTTCTTTGAAGGTCTGGGTCTTGATGTCGAACTTGCGAATTTTGGTGATTGCTTCGGCCTGCTGATTGCGAATCGTCGGCGCGCCCACGTCGAAAACTGCAGCCAGATACTCGGGCGCAAAATCGTCGCGCAACTTGCGCAGCATGTTTACGAACACGTAGATCGCTGCGGTCGGAAGCCCGGTTTTCGTCGACATCGGCCTTTGCCGCGCCATCGCATGGTAAGCGCGGAAAATGAACGACATCGTGTCGAGCAGAAAAATTCTTCCCTTCCCTGGCGAAGAGAGTGCCGGCGCTTTCGCCGGAATGGCCTCCGGCCGGGGTTGAGATTTCGCTTCCTGCGAAGAGATTTCAGCCGTCGCACTCGCTGCGGATTTTCGTTTTGCAGGCAACGGACTCAGTTTATCAGGGCAACCGAGTGGTGGGCTGGAGCCAGCAAGCGCGAAGTTTGGCGGATCCGGCACCACCAATTTGCTCGTTGGGCAAATTCAAACCACCGTGCCAACTGCATTTTGCACGCGTATGATATGGGGTTTTCGGTTTGTCGCGTCCCACGATTCCATGCTCCCTTTCAAACTCGTTTACAGCGACGATTACTTCCTGCCCATCGGCGCCCACGTTTTCCCCGGCGAAAAATACAGGCGAGTGCATCATCGTCTGCTCGAAACCAAAGCCGCCGAACCTTCCGACTTCGTTGCGCCTCGCCCAGCCAGCGACGAAGACATTCTTCTGGTGCACACTCCGCGCTACGTGGAAAAGTTGAAAACGGGTACGCTGAGTGCTCTCGAAGAGCTGCAACTCGAGATCCCGTATTCTCCCGAACTCGTGCGAGCTTTCTGGCTGGCGGCGGGAGGCTCCATGCTCGCCGCCGATTACGCGCTCAATGATGGCATTGCCATTTCGATTGGCGGCGGATTCCACCACGCCTTTCCCGATCACGGCGAAGGGTTCTGCATGATCAATGATGTGGCCATCGCCATTCGTCGCATGCAAGGCGACGAAAAGATTCGCACCGCCATGACTCTCGACTGCGACGTACACCAGGGAAACGGCACCGCCGTCGTCTTTGCTCCCGCTCCGCGTGCAAATCCGGGAATGTCCAGAACCCGCAATGCGCAAACCGATGTCTTCACCATCTCTCTTCATCAGGAGAACAATTACCCCGCGTTCAAGCCGCCTTCCTCGCTCGATGTGAACTTGCCCGACGGACTCGGCGATGCGGAATACCTTGCCACCCTCGGCGACGCCTTCAGCCTGGGACTGAGCAAATTTCGGCCCGAACTTATCAGCTATGTCGCCGGAGCCGATCCTTACTGCGAAGACCAGCTTGGAGGATTGTCATTATCGATCGAAGGATTGAAGCAACGAGATAAACTCGTTTTTCAGATGGCGAAGGCCGAGCACATTCCGATCATGGTGACCTTTGCCGGCGGATACGCGCAACATCTGGAAGATACCGTTACCATTCATGCAAATACCGTGATCGCTGCTAAGGAAGTCTTCACCGGCAATTAGTCTCCGTCCGGCGTCTAAGTCCTCTTTCTCAAGATTCGAGATCGAACCGCGGGTAGATCAACAACGAGCTAGTGGCTTACAGGCCTGTGCGCGAGCCGCCAGCTATCGATCTCGCGTTCGGCTTCGGCAATTTCCGGTTCGCTCATTGATTTTCTTACATCGCTTAAAACCGGCGAACTCTCCTTGATGGAGTCTTGCGCCAGCATCAGCCACTTATAAGCGGCCACGCGGTCCGTACGCGATTCTTTGGTTCGCGCCAATAAAACGCCGTAACGATACTGAGCCTTCCCCATGCCCTTTTCCGCCGCCAATTCGTAGTAGTGCGCGGCCACGTCACGATCCGCCGGAACGCCCTGCCCTTCCTCGTAAATCACGCCTAGATCAAACTGCGCCTGCACCTGGCCCTGATCCGCCGCCGAGGTAAACCAGCGACGTGCTTCTTCGTAATCCACGGGAACGCCGCGCCCCAACGCATAGCACACCGCCAGCCCGAATTGCCCATCGCGGTCTCCTTGCTCGGCCGCCTTCCGATACCACATTACCGCCTGTGCGTAGTCGGGTTTTCCTTCGAATCCTTTGCTGTAGATGCTGGCGAGATTCACCTGCGCCAGAACATTTCCAGCGTCGGCCGCTTTCTCGTAATACTTCACCGCCTTCGCTACATCCTGGGTTAAGGTCGGGTCGGGTGGCCGCATCGAGAACTCGGCGAGATCCAACATCGCCGGCACAACATTCTGATCGGCAGCGGCCGTCAGCCAGCGTATGGCTTCGTGGTAATCCTTTGGCACACCCTCGCCTCGCGCGTACATCAACGCGAGATTGTATTGAGCCGATGCCTCTCCTCCTTCAGCCGCGTGTTGAAACCAGTTGACAGCTTGTGCGGCGTCTTTCCCGACGCCTTTTCCGTTGGCATACATCAACGCAATATTGGTCGCTGCATCGTTCGAGCCCTGCCGCGCCGCTTTCTCATACCATTGCAAGGCCTCGGCTGGAGCTGGCTGAGACATGCCAACTCCCGTTTCTGCGAAGATGCCTAGCGATTCCTCAGCCGCCATGTATCCGCGATCGGCCGCCTTGTGCAGCAGGCTGATCGCTTGCGCGTCGTCCTGCTTGAGCAACACCCCCGCGTGATACGCCAGTGCCAGCAGCGTTTGGGCCTCTGGATCATCGGCGGCCGCTTTCTGTTCCAGAGTCTGAAGATCGGCAACCGTCAGAGCCTTGGCCTTGGTCATCAAGTCATAGGCGGTGGTTTGCGGAGCAACAGCGCGTGAAGGCGAAGCAGGAGGCGCGGCCTGATTCACAGGAGGCTGAGCATTTCCAGCATTTGCGGCGGCCGTCTCGGGCTGAACTGCCGTAGGCTGAGCGGCTTCGGCTTTCGCGGCAGCGCTCGTGTGCTGTCCTGGAATCTGCGCTGTGGCGGCAGAAGACTCTTTCTGAACGATCGCCGCATCGCGAACGGAATCGGCGATTGCAGCCTGTGCCCTCGATATGGGGATTTCGACGACGATGTTTCCATTCGCCCAGGGCCGGACGCGAAAATCGGACGGAGAACTCAGATCGACAACCACTCGAGCAGCCCGCGGATGCTCGCGGAATTGTGAGACACGCAGGTCCTTCACCAGTCCGTGATCGACAGGGATGCGCTGATTGTCGTCCTTGATCTCGCACCCGGGAAAGTCGAGAACAAGGCGGTCGGGATTCTGGATAAGGCTGGCCGTTGGCGTAACCGAGGAACTGACTGCGATTGTGATCGTCAGACTGTCAGCCTGGGAACTGACTTCGATTTTCCCGACGGTTGCTTTGGCCGGAGCCGGTGCGACCACAACCGCCTGCGGATGTTGCGGTTGTTGGGCGAGAGCCGCTCCGCGACAGGCGCAAAGCAAGATGCAGCCAGAGACCAAAGCGCGCGCAGTCAAGAATTTCCTCGAACCAGCTTTAGGTGCATTGTACTGCCGAACCACCGCGCTTTTGCACTGTTAGAATAGTGGGAATTTATGTTCGAAAATCTTCAGGAAAAACTCCAACGCGCCTTCAAGAGCCTGCGCGGACAGGCCGTTCTTAGCGAAGAAAACATTGCCGATGCGCTCAAGCAGATTCGGCTGGCGCTGCTCGAAGCTGACGTCAACTTCAAGGTCGTCAAAGACCTCATCGATCGCATCCAGGCAAAGGCAGTCGGGCAGCAGGTGATGACCGCGCTTTCGCCGGGCGAGCAGGTCATCAAGATCGTCCGCGACGAATTGGTCGAGACGCTCGGCAAGGATACGGCCAAGCTCAAGTTCGCTTCGCAGCCTCCGACCGTGGTGCTGATGGCGGGCCTGCAGGGTTCCGGCAAGACCACAACTTCGGGCAAGCTGGCAAACTGGCTGAAGAATGGCGGGCACCGGCCGCTGCTTGTTTCGGTCGACGTCTATCGTCCGGCAGCTCGTGAACAGTTAAAGGTTGTCGCAGCGGCGATCAAGGCGAATCTCTATGAAGGCCAGGTCGAGGAAGCGAACACCGCGACGGTCGAGCGTTTGGCGAAGGAGGGCAGGCGAGAAGCCATCAACTCCGGCTGCGACGTCCTCATCGTCGACACCGCTGGGCGTTTGCACATCGACGATCAATTGATGGATGAGATGCAGTCGCTGAAGAAGCTGCTGAATCCGCAGGAGATTCTGTTCGTCGCCGACTCCATGACCGGACAAGACGCGGTCAACTCTGCCGATGAATTCCACAAGAAGCTCAGCCTGACCGGCGTCGTGCTGACCAAAATGGATGGCGATGCGCGCGGGGGCGCGGCGCTTTCGATCAGGCAGGTGACGGGACAGCCGATCAAGTTCATTGGCATTGGCGAAAAGTACGATGCGCTGGAGCCATTTCATCCGGATCGAATCGTGTCGCGCATTCTCGGCATGGGCGACATTCTGTCGCTGATCGAAAAGGCCGAATCGCAGATCGACAAGAAAAAAGCAACGGAACTGGCGACGAAGGCGCTTTCCGGCGATGGATTTTCGCTGGAAGATTTTCGTGAGCAGTTGCGGTCGGTGCGAAAAATGGGATCGATGCAGAGTCTGATCGGGATGTTGCCCTCGATCGGCGCTTTTCAAGGCTTGCAGAAAGCCGCCGACAAAGTCGACGAAAAGCAAATCAATCGCGTGGAAGCAATCATCAGTTCGATGACGACCTATGAGCGCAACCACCACGAGGCCATCAACGGCAGCCGCCGAAAGCGAATTGCCCGCGGCTCCGGCACAACCGTGCAGGAGGTCAACAACCTGCTTCGGCAATATGCCCAGATGAGGAAGATGTTCAAGCAGATGGGCAAGCCCAGTTTCGCGCGGCGACTGGCAGGAATGAAGTTGCCGGGAATGTGAGAACAGTTCTCAGTTCTCAGTTCTCAGTTCTCAGCTCTCAGCTCGCAGCTCGCAGCTTTAAGACTACTAGCGTGAGTGACGATTCTCCTCAACCACTGAACCCTTGACAGACCCTTTTAGAATAGAACTAGCAGGTCAACCTGCGGGCTCTTTGAAAACTTAACCTGTCGCCAGCTGCCGAGATTAGCGGAATGATTCCTGACGCCGGGGTCAAATGCGGACCCCCTGCCCTGCTGTGTTGTGCCAAGCTAAGCCACTTGTTCTGAATACTTTGCAAATTCGGTCCTTTAGAATCAGGACTTTGAGTCGAGAAACCAGGCAGAATCGCCCCAAAAAGGCGGTTTCTTGGAGCTAACTCCAATGCGATCAGGACTTTAGCTCTAACCATAATCGGCTCAGGACTTTAGCGCCAAGTATTCGCTAAAGTGCTGATTCCAATAGACTGTGCCGATGGGGGGGTGGGGGGTAGGGGCACGGAATTAGATCGAAACTCGCGCCTCTTAGGTCATCGTTGAGTTGACTCGTATCGCTAGGTGAGCGTCTCTCAAGCGACGTTGTTTCACCAAAAATGCTTTTTGGGAACTTTCGCGATGCGACATCACCCCTTCTCTTGAGCATCGCTTGCGCCTGCCGCTATGCTCCTGCATAATAATTGTTTGTCTTAAACCTGCCGGAGTTTTCGGGAACACCGAGTTATCTGGAAATACCGAGCTGTCCGGAACAAGCAAAGGAAACAAACAGTGTTAATGATTCGATTAGCGCGCTTTGGTGCGCGCAAACAACCATATTACCGGGTGGTAGTGATCGAGAAGGAGCGGGCGCGGAACGGCCGTCCCGTGGAAGTGGTCGGGACCTATAATCCGCGGACCTCGCCGGCGACCTTCGATCTGAAGCGGGAGCGCATCACCTATTGGGTGTCGAAGGGCGCGCAGTGCTCCGAGCGTGTGGCAAAGCTGCTCAAGTTGCCAGAACCGGTAGCGGCGTCGGTAGCATAGGTTCTTTTCTTTCGCCTCGAACCGCAGATTCCTCGCTGCGCTCGTGTCCGGAAGGGACGTTTCGGCAATCGGCGTCGCGGTGCGAACATCGTAAATCGCCACTCTGGAGCCTTTGAATGACTGAACAATCTGCCAATCCGCGGGCGTTGATCGAACACGTCGCCAAGGCGCTTGTCGAAGCAAAAGATGCGGTGTTCGTCGACGAGTATGAAGACGGCGATGAGACGGTCATCGAACTGGAAGTAGCGGAAGCGGATCTTGGCCGGGTGATAGGCCGGTCGGGTCGGATCGCGCGAGCGCTGCGCACAGTTTTGAGTGCGGCAGGCACGAAAAACGAGAAGCGCTATGCGCTGGAGATTCTCGAATAGCGGGAACGCGAGCAGAGAGCGATGCCGGCGGCGAATGGATCACGCTGGCGCTGGTAATTAAAACGCAGGGGCGACGCGGTGAAGTTGCCGTCGAGGTACATAGCGACGCTCCAGATCGCTTCCAGCGCGGGATGAAGCTGTGGGCCCTGGAAAAATCGGGCGAGCGGCGGGAAGTAACGGTCGAAGATTTGTGGCCGCACAAGAACCTCCTGGTCCTGAAGTTTACGGACGTCGAAACGATTTCTGATGCAGAGATGTTTCGCGGCGCCGAATTGCAGGTGCCTCGCGGGGACCGTGCGGAGCTTGAACCCGGCTGGACATATTTAAGCGACCTGATCGGATGCTCGGTATTTGACTGCGAGCGGGAGATCGGACAGATTTCGGACGTTGCGTTTGGGGCGGGAGAGGCTCCCCTGCTGGTAGTCAAGGGCGCGGGGAAGATGCCGTACGAGATTCCCTTCGCTGAGGCGTACCTGGAAAGAGTCGACATTGAGCGGAAACAGGTCAGGATGCGGCTTCCTGAAGGAATGCTGGATGTCAATCGTCCGGTGACGGAGCAAGAAAGAGAGAAGCGCCGGTAGCCGGTTCGGCGTTGGTGGCTGGTCGTTCGCGGTTCGTCAATGGCAAATTGATGACAAATCGGCGTTCTGGCTTCAGATGAGAAGCAAATGACGAACGACGAAGGACGAACGCCGGGTTTGCGGATCGACATCCTCACCATCTTTCCGGATTTTTTTCGCGGGCCGCTCGATTATGGAATTGTCCGGCGCGCGCGCGAAGTGCGATTGATTGAAATCGGAATTCACGATCTACGTGAGTTTACGAAAGACAAGCATCGTACGGTAGACGATCGTCCGTTCGGCGGCGGCGAGGGAATGGTCCTGAAGCCCGAGCCGATTTTTGAGTGCGTGGAGTCGCTTAAGGCGGACTCGCCTAAAGAAGGATCGCTTGCAGGAATCGCTTCGCGTGAAGAGCGCATATGCGGCACCGCCAGGCAGTCGGTGATTTTGCTTTCAGCCCAGGGCCGGAAACTGGATCAGTCGCTGGCGCTGCAGCTTTCTCAGTTAGAGCGGCTGGTGCTGATCTGCGGACGGTATGAAGGCGTGGATGAGCGGATCAGCCAGTACCTGGCCGATCGCGAAGTTTCGGTCGGCGACTATGTGCTGAGCGGTGGTGAGCTGGGTGCTGCAGTGATTGTGGATACGGTCACGAGGCTGATACCAGGCGCCGTTGGAAACGAAGCGTCGACGCGGCAGGAGTCATTTACGGCTCAGACGCAGTTCGCGGGCGACAACGCTATAAAAGGCGCGATCGGCTCGGAAAGGCGCGTCGCGGAGGATGGTCCGAGTTCAACCTGCGTTTCGGGCGGACTGCTGGATTATCCGCATTACACGCGGCCGTCGGATTTCCGCGGCATGACGGTTCCCGAGGTGCTGGTGAATGGGAACCATGAAGAGATTCGGCGCTGGAGGCGGAAAACGGCGCTGACGAAAACGTTGCGCAATCGTCCGGACTTGCTGGAGCAGGTTGCGCTGAGCGAAGAAGACAAGGAATTGCTGGACGAGATCAGAAACAAGCTCTCGATCGCCAGCTCTTGATTCTCGGATCGTGAATAACGGCTACTGAGAACTGGGAACTGAGAACCGGGAACTGAAAAGGAACGAATTATGCGGAATGCGATTATTGAAAAACTTTTGGCGAAGACGCGGCGGTCCGATCTGCCGAAGTTTGGCCCCGGGGATACGGTGCGCGTGCAGGTGAAGATTCGCGAAGGCGAAAAGGAACGTCTGCAGGCTTTTGAGGGCGTGGTGATTGCCCGGACGCGGGGAGCACAGCCGAGCTTCACCGTTCGCAAGATCAGCTTTGGACAGGGAGTGGAGAGAATTTTCCCGCTCGATTCGAAGGTGATCGACAAGATCGATGTGATCCGGTCGGGCCGGGTTCGGCGCGCAAAGCTCTATTACCTGCGCCAGCTGAAGGGCAAGGCCGCTCGGTTGAAGGAAGTCGAGAGCTAAATGCGAGGGCCGGCGTTCGCAGAGCGCCGGCCTGAACTTTGTAGGTTTCCTGGACGCGCGACCCCGCCATCGTCGGGAGGGCAACCTTCCACTTGTTTCCTCAGGCCGCCGTCGGCGAAGATGCTCGGTAGCATCTGGTGCCGAAATCGTTGTGCGGAAATCCAGCAGAAAAAAATCGAGCAAGGTCGCGAAGATTGCTGATGCTGC
The DNA here is from genome assembly GCA_035508395.1 of Terriglobales bacterium. GTDB lineage: Bacteria > Acidobacteriota > Terriglobia > Terriglobales > Acidobacteriaceae > Acidiflorens. The sequence continues at coordinate 11,457 of DATJNC010000040.1, forward strand.
TGGCATCTCGCTCTCGGCGGCAAAGCTGCGGCTGCTGAAAAAACTGCGTTGCACTCTGAAGTTCGAGAAAACGGCCTGGGCGGAAGGCGCCAAACTGATTGCTGGCGTCGACGAGGTCGGCCGCGGTTCGTTGTTCGGGCCCGTTGTGGCCGCAGCCGTGATTCTCGATCCAGCCTATCGCATTCGTGGGCTGCGCGATTCGAAGCTGCTGGAGGCGGAGCGCCGCGAGGAACTGGCCATCCGCATTCGCGAGCATTCGATCGCATGGGCAGTTGCAGCCGTCGATTCCGCGCGAATTGACCAGATCAACATTTATCACGCGTCGCGGCTCGCCATGCTGCACGCGATCCGGCAACTCGCATGTGTGCCCGACCACCTTCTAGTCGATGCCGTGAAGGTCGATTGCGAGGTTCCACAAGAGGCGATTATTCATGGTGACGCGCTCTCGGCATCGATTGCTGCGGCATCGATCCTGGCAAAAGTCGAGCGCGATCGCATGGTTACGGCGTGGGACCCGGTGTTTCCTCTCTATGGGTTGGCATCGAACAAGGGTTACAGCACACCCCATCACCTGGCAGCCCTGCGCGAGCACGGGCCGTCTCCCTTACACCGGTTGTCATTCGCGCCGGTGTGGAGCGCGCCGGTTCCGCAGGAGGTGCTGGAGTTTATGAGAGAAGAAACCAAGGCGGAAGACGTTCTCACCGGAGACGAACTTACAGTCGAGGAACGAATTGTGGTTTAGCTTCTACCTTCAGCGGATCACGCCGCCCCTGATATCATCGCGACGTGGCGCCGCGCGGAAAATTCATCACATTCGAAGGTCTGGATGGCAGCGGCAAGAGCACGCAAATTGAGAAGCTGGCTCGATCGCTTCGTGCCCATGGCGTTCCGGTTACGGTAACGCGCGAGCCCGGTGGAACCTCGACGGGTGAGAAGATTCGGGAAGTCCTGCTGCATTCGACGACCGCGGGGCTTGCTCCATTGGCAGAGATGGCATTGATGTTTGCTTCGCGGGCACAGCATATTCATGAAGTCATTCTGCCGGCGCTGGCGGAAGGACGAATGGTTCTGTGCGACCGGTTCACCGATTCAACCGAGGCATATCAGGGCGCAGGGAGAAAACTGGGAACCAAGGCAGTGCTCGCGCTTCATGAAATTCTGTGTGGTGGGCTGCAGCCAGATTTGACCATCCTGCTCGACAATGAAGTTTCATTCAGTGTGGAACGGGCGAGAAGACGGAATCGAAAGCACAAGAGCACGCGACCGGAGAAAGACGAAAACCGTTTTGAGCAGGAGAGCCGCGCATTTTTTGGCCGCGTGCGGAGCGCATATCTGGCGATCGCGGCACGCGAACCGCAGCGAGTGCAGCTGATTAATGCAAGAGGAACACCGCAGGAGACGCACGGGAAGATCATGGATCTTGTGCGGAAGAAAGTGAAGCTTTGAGTTCTAGCTGTGAGCTTAAGTCTCAAGCTCTCGGAACTGTCGTAAGTTCCAGGCGGATTCTTTCTCTCTTCAGTTCGCTCGTGGCCCGAAGCTGATTTATGCCTTTTTCTGATTTCATTGGCAATCCGGAAACCCTGCAGCGGCTGCGCGAGATGCTGGCGCGGGGGCATTTTCCTCCCGCCGTGATTCTGGCCGGGGCAGAAGGTTCGGGAAAATACACTCTAGCTCTGATGCTAGCGCAGGCGATGAATTGTCTGGAGCGGCGAGTTCCGAAGACTCAAAACGATGAGCCGTCATTGTTTGGCGCTCCTCCTTTCGGAGAGGAAGGCGGCGATGCTCCGTCTGAGGGTACTTCCAAATCAGGCGAACTGGCTGACTTCTGCGGACGCTGCCCAAACTGCAGGCGCATCGCATTAGCAGCGGATCTCGAAGCCCGTTGCACCGAGGCAGTCGAGGCGCGCGAGAATCTCCGCGAGACCGATAGAAAAGAAACGCGGATCTTTGTGCAGACGCATCCCGACGTGCTGGTCACTCCTCCCGATCCCCCGCAGATGATGATCAAGGTCGATCAAGTTCGGCACGTGATTCAGAACATTTATTTTCGTCCGGCAGAGGGCCGGGAGAAGGTGTACATCTTCACCAGTTCGGCGTTCATGAAAGAAGCGGCGAATTCGCTGCTGAAGGTTCTGGAAGAACCTCCTGAATTCGCAACAATTTTTCTGTTGACGACGAATCCAGGGGAGTTGCTGCCGACCATCCGTTCGCGCGCGATGACCTTCACGCTGGGCGCATTGGATCCGGCAGAGATTGAGAGACACCTTTCCCACTTGCGGCCTGATTGGGATTCGAGGCAGAGAGCGCTGGTGGCGCGATTGAGCGAAGGTGCACTCGGACGTGCGTTGTCGTGGGATTTGCCATCCTATATTGCCGCCCGCGCGCAAGCGCTGGTGTTACTGAGATCGGCATTGGGCAAGGCTGATCATAGCGAACTCTTCAAGGCGACTGAGAGCTTCCGGGCGGGCGCCGAGGGGCGGGAGAAGATGGACGCGTTGCTGCGCACGCTTTATCTGCTGCTGGAAGACCTGGTGTTCTTACGGATGGGCACAGAACAGCTGGTCCGGAATTCTGACATTGCGGGTGAGCTTAAGAAGATGGCAGAAGACGTCGACTTTCCCTGGGTCGAGCGCGCAGCGGTGGGTTTGGGCGAGGTGGAACGGGGACTGCGGCGCAATCTTCTGCGCTCGTTATCGCTGGATTCCTTCGTCGCGGCGCTCGAACCGTTCGCGTGACGCTGATCACAAATGGGCATTTCCTGGATTACATCGGTGTTTTCCGTGTGATACAAAACATTGTCAGTTATACTCCGCTGTGGTACCGTACGAATTAAGTTTTCCCTCAGATTCCACAATCACAGGCTCAAGTGTTGTGGCACAAGTGCCGCCTCCGTGCGCCAGGTGGTGAGATATGAAAGAAACTCTAGACCCGCTTCCAGCCGAGCGTTCTACTGAGCAACCCGCCGAACGGGAAGGGTTCGCCAATCGCAAGCTAATCCGTCCTTCTCTCAGCCGCAACGACCATCCTCACAACAACCATGGTCATAACCATGCTCCGAATCATGGAGCGAGCGACCGGCGCGAACGGAACGGCGTTGGGGCTCCGGGCAAAAAAACCGCGCCGAGCGAGCAGACGAACGCCGAGAATTTCTATTACCAGAAGCAGATGCAGACAAAAACTCCAATGGTCGTCGTGTTGCGCGATGGCGAGGAAGTACACGGGATCATTGAGTGGTACGACAAGAGCTGCATCAAGCTGAACCGTAACGGCGCGCCGAACCTGATGATCTACAAACCGGCGATCAAGTACATGTTTAAAGAGGGAGAGGCGAGAAGGTAGTTGACGGCTTTGAGCTGTCTGCCTCAGTTGTTTCCCGAGCCAAGATTTCTTCATCCTGGCAGCCATAGCAGAGATCATTTCAATCTGAATTCGCCGATGGCTGAAAGTTCGTCAGAGCTTGGGTAGCACAATTCCCTTCTGCGCCTGGTATTTTCCTTTGCGATCTTTATAGCTGGTTTCGCAGACCTCATCGGACTGAAAAAACAAGATCTGACAGAGGCCTTCGTTGGCGTAGATTTTCGCGGGCAGCGGCGTGGTGTTCGAGATCTCGAGGGTCACGAAGCCTTCCCACTCGGGCTCAAACGGAGTGACGTTGACGATGATGCCGCAGCGCGCATAAGTGGACTTCCCGACGCAAACGGTGAGCACGTCGCGCGGAATCTTGAAGTATTCGACCGAACGCGCAAGCGCAAAAGAATTGGGCGGGACGATAGCGACATCGGCGTTCACGGTGACAAATGCGCGCTCGTCGAAGTGTTTCGGGTCGACCACGGTGCTATTCACGTTGGTGAAGATCTTGAACTCATCGGCCACGCGCAAGTCGTATCCGTAGCTGGAGACGCCGTAGGAAATCACACCCTGGCTCACCTGCTTTTCCGAGTAGGGATTAATCATGTCGTGTTCTTGCGCCATGCGGCGGATCCAGCGATCAGACTTAATCATGGTTTCCTCAAAGATTTCGGGGCATTTGTAATTGGTAATTTTTGGTTGGTAACTGAAAATCGCAGGGCGGAAGCAATTTGTGTGCGCTTCGACCGTAGAAATCACAAATTACAAATCACCAACTACAAATTTCGTTGGCTGGTGCAGACATATTACGAGAATGGTGCCCCCGTTGACAATCCGGCCTATCTCCCATAGCATCAATCACTTGAGGAAGACAATCACCGGCAACGGGAGCAACCTGTGATCAAGCTCGACATCATCAACGAAGTTGTCAACCGTACGGGCATCACCAAGACAAAAGCTGAGCTTGCAGTAGAGACCGTGTTCGAAAGCATGAAGAAAGCGCTGGCGACGGGGGACCGCATTGAACTGCGCGGCTTTGGAGTGTTCAACGTGCGGCCGCGCAAGACCGGAATCGGGCGCAATCCGCGCACCGGAGCCGAAGTCTCGATCCCGCCAGGAAAGGCCGTGCGCTTCAAACCCGGCAAAGAGCTACAGTCGATCGATTGAATTCGAGGTCAGAAGCAAGAAGTCAGATTGCAGAAGTATGTTTGCTTCGGGCTTCCCGCGGCGAACTCCAGCATTTCGAAGCAAGTCTCGCCTAATGGGCATTGCAGCAATCTTTCCTCGGAAGTTGCCTCATTCTCCGGTCCAGATTTTTACTTCTTCAATTTGACTTCTGACTTTTGACTTTTCAGATTCGGTATCATCAGTTAGCCCCATGTCTGATACCACGCCCACTTTTCCTGTCCTTGCTGCTCCCAGAAACGAGTCGGGGCAGGAGGTTTGGGTCATCCCGCGTCCGCGACCACGATGGTGGCTGTACGCCTTGTTCTTTGTGTTGACCATGCTCAGCACCACGATCGTGGGTGCGCGAATGGAGTTCAATTACCTCCAACGTCAGCCGGTGTTATCGCTGAATGACGACACCATCGCATTATTTCCCATTGAGTGGGCACTGAGCCCGCCTTCGCACCTCCTGCTCGGGCTGCCATTCTCGCTGACGCTGATGTTCATTCTGTTCGCGCACGAGATGGGACACTATCTCTACTGCCGCTATTACCGCGTGTATGCGACCCCTCCCTTCTTCGTGCCGTTTCCAAGCCTGATTGGAACCTTGGGGGCGTTTATCCGAATCAAGAGCCGGATTCCATCACGGGCGGCTCTATTTGATATCGGAATCGCCGGCCCGATTGCCGGGTTTGTTCCTTCATGTCTGGCGCTGGTTGCCGGACTTTCGATGTCGCGTCCAATCCATGGTCCAGTCTTCAGCGAATTTCAGCTCGGGTTCCCGCTGGCGTTTGACATTGCGGCGCGCGTGCTGCATCTGGGGGAGCCTCTTTCCAGATTGTCGTTGCATCCGATAGCGGCGGCGGCTTGGGTTGGTTTTTTTGCGACGTCACTCAACTTGCTGCCGGGTGGACAACTGGATGGCGGCCATATTTTATATTCGATTTCGCCGCGTCTGCACCGAGCGATAACGCTTTTGACGATCCTGGCGCTTGTGCCGCTGGGAAAATATCAGTGGACAGGATGGTTTCTGTGGGCGTTCTTGCTGGCGCTGACCAGTCGGCATCCGTCCGTTCCGCGGTATCCGGAAGTTGTCGGGCGCAGACGCTTGCTCTCGCTGTGCGCGTTGGTGATTCTGGTTTTGAGTTTTACGCCGGCACCGTTCACTCATAGCTCCGGCAAGGAAGTGTGGCCAGAGTTACGCAATGATATCCGTGACACTGTGCGCGGCTTGCGCCAAGACACGCAGCACCTGCTGCGTCACCATCACTGAGACGGGTCCGCGGTGGAGCAGAAGCCGTGTTTTAGGTCCAGCCCTGACGAAGGCAGCCCAAAGACGATCAAATCCCCAAAAACCCTGCTTTGGAATAAGCTTCGAAATCTGGACGGCGTCCGGCAAACCGATGAATGTAAGTCTTTATTTTGCAATATTTTGCCAATAAATCCTCTAAAACCAGAGATCTAGCGGCAGTCTCTCTCTAAATCTTTGATTCTTAAAGATCAGGCTAGGGGGCCGTCGATGCTAGGCACCAAATATCGCAATCTCTCGCACCGCCGCGTCACGTCGGCTCACATCAACCAGACCGCATCGACATCCACAATGATCTGCGTTCGTGGAATCTTGCGAGCCGCCGCTTCAGCAAGCATCGCCCGCAAGAGCGTGTTGATCTTCTCGCGGCTGGGTGATTTCAGGATGAAGTGATAGCGGTAATCGCGCTTGAGCCGCAGGATCGGAGCAGCAGCGGGCCCGAGGACGCGAATGCCCTGATGTTGAATCTTTTCGAACCAGCGGCCGATTTCGCCCGACCACGTAAGTGCCTCATCGAGTTCTTCACTACGGATGATGACATTCGCGATGGCGCTGTAAGGTGGATAGTGCATCCAGCTGCGGAATTGCAGCTCTTTGTCGTAGAAGCCGGCGAAATCGTGGCGCGCAGCGAATTGCACCGCATAGTGATCGGGGAAATAGGTCTGAAGGACGACTTTGCCCGGAGATTGGCCACGGCCAGCGCGGCCTGCCACTTGCGTGAGCAGCTGAAAAGTCCGCTCCGCCGCACGAAAATCGGGTAGGCCAAGAGCAGCGTCGGCTCCCACAACTCCCACGAGCGTAACGCCGTGAATGTCGTGTCCCTTGGCAATCATCTGCGTGCCGACGAGCATGTCGAGTTCGCCTTCATCGAGAGCATTCAGCGCCCGTTCGAAGTCTTCACGTCCACGAACCGTGTCGCGGTCGAGGCGTCCGATGCGGGCTTGCGGGAACATGCCGTGCAGCAGCTCTTCCAGTTTCTCCGAGCCGGTGCCGACGAAATAGACATACTCGCTGCTGCAGTGAGCGCATTTCTTGGGGATCGCAGAAACGAAGCCGCAGTAGTGACACTGCATTTTGTGCTCGCGCTTGTGGTGGGTCATAGAGACGGCGCAGTTGGTGCATTGCAGAGCTTCGCCGCAGGCGCGGCAGAGGGCGACGGGAGAATAGCCGCGCCGGTTGAGCAGGATCATTACCTGCTCTTTTCTGTCGAGGCGCTGACGGATTTCGTCGCTTAGTTTGCGTGAAATGACGTGATCGTGGCCGGTTTCCTGGAACTCCTGGCGCATGTCGATGATCTCGACCTCGGGCAGAGGGCGATTTTCGACGCGGTCGGGCAACTCAATGAGCGCGTACTTGTTCTTGCGCGCGTTGTAGTAGGACTCGAGCGAAGGGGTTGCGGAGCCGAGCACAACAACCGCGCCGGCCATTTTTGCCCGCATCACAGCGACATCGCGAGCGTGGTAGCGCGGGGTCTCTTCCTGCTTATAGGAGGAGTCCTGCTCTTCATCCACGATGACGAGCGCGAGATTACTGACGGGAGCAAATACTGCGGAACGGGTGCCCACCACCACGCGAGCATCACCACGCTTGATGCGATGCCACTGTTCGGCACGCTCGACGTGGGTTAGAGCGGAGTGAAGGATCGCTACTTCATCGCCGAACACTTGATGAAGGTCGGCGGCGACGGCGGGAGTAAGGCCGATTTCGGGCACAAGGAGAATCGCGGAGCGTCCTTGTTCAAGAACCTCGCGCATGCCAGCGAGGTAGACAGCGGTCTTGCCCGATCCTGTGACTCCATGGAGAAGCATGCCGCCGAATTTGCGTGAGGCGACGCCTTCGTAGATCTTGGTGAGCGCCTCGCGCTGCGCTGGAGTGAACTGGAATTGGAAGGGCGAGGGGCGTGGCTTGATCTTCGAAACTGAGAAGTCTTGGGGCTCGTCGACGAGTTCGACGAGGCCGCGACGAACGAGGGTTGCGAGGGTGGAATGCGGAAGATCGAGTGCGCGAAGTATTTCAACGGGAACTCTTCCCCCGGCCGCGGCGAGTGTATCGATCAGGGTGCGCTGGTTGTTGTTGAGTTTTCCTTGGGACGGAGTTTGGGAGGACGCGACAAGCGGCGGATCAACGGAAGGGTCGGGAGGGGCGTTGAAAGGAGCGAAATTGGCGTGGGAAGGCGAAGGAGCGGAGCGCTCGTTCGCGCTCAGCAGAACCGCGACCTTGAGCTTACGGGTGGCGTCCTGGCCAGCGGAAACATCCTCTCGGACAATCCACTTCTTTCGAACCATTCCCGCGAGCAAGGATTTCGAGGCGCGTGTCGTATTACGCAGACTCGCCTCGTTGACTCCGTCGCCATCGCGCTCGGCGAGATAGTCGAGCACGCGAAACTCGACAAGCTGTTCTTCTGGCGTGCGCTGCGCTCGGGCAGCGCCGGACATGCCGGCCAGATGCAGCGCTGTGTGGCCCTGATCCGTGATGCGGAATCGGATGGCGCGCTTGAACTCCGCCGAAAGCGGAAGCATAGTGCGGAGAACTTCGCCGAGGGGCGCAAGATAGTAGTCGGCGATCCACTTGCCGAGTTTGAGCAGTTGGTCGTCGAGGACCGGTGCGGAATCGAGCGGTTCGATGACGGCCTTCACTTTGACCGAACCATTCATAGCCTGCGGGCCGCGGTCATGGATGGCGACAACAATGCCTGACATACGCTTCTGGCGAAAAGGAACCAGGACACGGCCCCCAATGACCAGTTCCATCGTTTCGGGGACGATATAGGTAAATGCCATGTCGAGTGGCACGGGCAACGCGACATCGCAGTAGACGGGCATTATCCGGATTCTAGAAGAAAAGAGGCCTGCCGAGATGGGCAGGCCCTGAAAGACAAAAGGTCTTTAAGAAGCATCATTGGGAGGCGCATCCGCCCTCATAAGCGCAGTTATCACTTTCGAAGAACAAGCTGTAAAAGCCCTGAAAACCTGAAGAGCCCTGATTAACGGTTGAGATGGTTTGGGTGACTCCGTCATCAACCATGGTGATAACCGCTGTTGCCGCGCGTTGCTGTCCTGGACCATAGATCTGTCCTTTGCCGTTGGTCGCCCAGGCATAGTCAAATGAATTGGCAATGTAGTTGGTGAGGGCGAGAGGATACCCGTCGTTGTCGCAGCAGGGACGTTCGACAACTTGCTCGGCGCTACTACCGACGAGCAGGGGTCCGGTTACGTATGCAAGGGAGAATGTGCCGTACCAGCCCTGGGTAGCGTCCTCGACGAAAACGTATTGAGTCGCCGCATTTGCACCGTAGGTGATGACAAAGAATTGATCGCCCGCGCTGACCGGACAGGCGACAACGTTCTTGCCCCGAAGGCAGTCGAGTTCGAGGATCGGGTAGCTGGGGTACCATTCCACCCACCCGATATAAAAGTTGTCGACGTGCCCACCACAATCCGCGTAAGAGAGGCTGCCACCCTGCAGAACGTCGCCATTCGAAAAGCCGTCAATGCCGTTCCAACTGGCGACATAAAATCCAGGAACGCCGACGGCACCGGTGACGCCACTCTTGCAGGCCCCGAAAGGGGGTTGAGCGGCCGGCACATTGAAAGTCGACTGGACGTAGTTAAAGGAGGCTACGTTATTCCAAGACTTTGCGGTGTTCGTGTTGGCGGCTCCGCTCCAATTGTAAGAATAATATTCGGTAGGCCCAGCACTGATAGCAGCCTCCGACTGCTGATTGGCCATTTTCATGTTCGTACTGGAGAAGGGCAACGCCTTGACATCGGCGGCGCGATATTGAATCGCCTGCATTGCTTTGGTCCAATGTGAGAAGGCTCTTGGATTCGTTTGTGAATCGGGCCGCTGGGGCAAGCCGTACCGGCCGAGTTCAGCGTTGCTGGCAGTCAAGGGATTAAAACCCGTCGGACGATCGGCCAGGATGCTAATGCCAGCGACGCTTGTTGGCTGCTTGACGGAGGCACTGAACGGTGCCACTGCAGCTGCGGCGTTAGACTGAGCAAGCGCCGGAGCCGAAAAGCACGCAATCAAAAGAATCACCGTTGCCAGGGTAATTGCATTCAATACTCGTTTCTTCGTGTCGTGCATTGCTTTTTCCTCCCCGTTGATCAGAAATGTATCGATCGAGTTAAGTTTCAGTGTGATGGCGGTGTGTGGGCCCGAAAGAAAATGTTGCGACGCGCATTGAAACCTTCGAGGCTTCCTCACCTGGCAGTTTCAAAGGGAGATTCTCCCCGAAGCTGGTTCGTAAGGTTGCCCGTTCAAGAGGCGTAGGACATCGGCTGGACGACTCAAGTGAGGACGGGATCCGGTTGCGATGGATCACGGTAATCCGGATATTTCTTAGTGTCAAGAAATGGTTTTGGTTACCGTCTGTTGTGAAAGGGATTACACAATTACGACAAGCGCGTTGTTGCGTTGGAAGCCTTACAATCGTCTTTCCATGACAGTTGCGATTCGCTCATTCGGCAAAATAAATGTCGGTCTCTACATTGGTGCGCGCCGCGCAGATGGGTTCCATACTTTGCGTACCGTATATCAGACGATCGCATTGCACGATCTAATTCGAGTGGAGGTGGGAAGAGGCTCGAAAATTGAAATCGAATGTGACGACCCGAGGGTTCCTCGCGACTCCGCAAATACGTGCTATCGAGTTGCCGAGAGGGCCATGGACGCGGTCGGGGTGCAGGGACAGGTGCGGGTCAAGATCGAAAAGAGACTTCCCATTCAAGGAGGGTTGGGAGCGGCCTCCTCGAACGCGGTGGCAACGATGTTGGCGCTGGAGGGAGCGCTCGAGGCGAATTTTAAGTCGGGGTTCAAACGAGGCCGACAAACACGGGGGCGTTTGTTGAGCGGACCCGAACGCATGCGAATTGCGTCGGATGTGGGATCAGATTTACCACTCTTTCTGATCGGAGGAACTGTGTTAGGAGTAGGCCGCGGCGAGGAGGTATATCCGCTGGCCGACCTACCCGGCATGCCCGTCGTTGTCGTGACCCCCGAGATAGGAATTTCGACGCCAAGGGCATTCGCAAATTGGGATGCGCTAGTGGAGCGGGGGAGGGGGACAAGCAAGTTCAGCGGGGCAAGGGTAGTCGAGGGTCCCCAACGCGACGCTAGCGGCACTGAATTGACTCACTCTTCCTCGTCCGATAGACTAGTGAAGGTTAGCTGCGCGTTGTCGGCGTGGCTGGGCAGTAACGCTAATGCTGGTGCTCCCGCTAAAGGCGGGGGCCGGGCCGGAAACCTGCTATCCGACCTCGTCCGAGCCGGGATTGAAAACGACTTCGAGCGAGTCGCCTTTTCTGAGTTTCCCGAACTGCGAGACATCAAGCGCGCCTTGGAGCGTGCCGGGTCGCGATACACGTCGCTCTCGGGGTCTGGTTCGACTCTTTATGGATTGTTTGAGTCGGCTGAAGCCGCGAAGAGAGGGGCGAAAGGCCTTCAAAAACAAGGATTGAAAGCGATAGCTACCCGCACGTTGACGCGTCGGGAGTATTGGAGCAAGCTTAGCGTCTCAGGGTAGACGGGTTCGCTAAGAGCTAGCAGCTGTTGGCTAGGTTTTTTTGGGCCGTCGACTAATGGTAGGTCAAGTGCCTTTGGAGCACTTTGTCTAGGTTCGAATCCTAGCGGCCCAGCCAATTCAATCGGTCTCAGTTGCCAGTTCTCAGTCGAGATTCTGGAGCCCCATCTGGGAACTGAAGACTGAGAACTGAGAACTCAAACATGGCGACGGCAACCACGACTGCGGAGAAGATGGAGAAAAAGCCCACTCCGGACGAGAAGGCTGAGCGCAAGCCGCAGCAAAAAAGGCCGGACGACAAGTTCAAGATTTTCAGCGGCACGGCGAACGAGCCCCTTGCGGATGAGGTTTGCCAGTTTTTGGGTATGCCGCGCGGCCAGGCGCAGGTAACGCGGTTTGCCGACGGCGAATGCTACGTACAGATTCAGGAAAACGTGCGCGGCGGCGATGTTTTTGTCATGCAGCCGACTTGCAGGTGCGTGCAAGGGGACGGCCGCATTACGAGCGTCGACGAACACTTGATGGAATTGCTGCTTATGATCGATGCACTGAAACGCGCTTCGGCACGGCGCATCACGGCAGTGATTCCATACTTTGGGTATGCGCGACAGGATAGAAAAGACAAGCCGCGGAGCCCGATTTCATCGAAGCTGGTGGCGGATTTATTGACGACAGCGGGGGCGCACCGGGCTTTGATCGTGGATCTGCACACCCCGCAGTTGCAGGGATTTTTCAATATTCCAGTGGATCATCTGTTCGCATCGCCGGTGCTGGTAGACCATTTCAAGAAGCTGAATCTGCCAAATCTGACCGTGGTCTCGCCGGACGCGGGCGGCGTGGAGCGAGCGCGGTTTTTCGCGAAAAAGGTGGATGCTGCGCTGGCCATCGTGGACAAGCGACGTGTCGAAATGAACGTGGCGGAGGTGATGCACGTGATCGGCGATGTGCACGGGCGCACCTCTCTGATCATCGACGACCTGATCGACACGGCGGGAACGCTGGTGAAGACAGCGATGGCGCTGCTGGAGAACGGAGCGTCGGAGGTTTACGCGTGCTGTTCGCATCCCGTCTTGTCGGGTCCGGCGGTCGAGAATATTTCGAAATCGCCGATTCGTGAGGTAGTGGTGACGAACACGATTCCGCTTTCTGAAGCGGCCAAGCGCGAGCCGAAGATTCGTGTGCTTTCAATCGCGGGTCTGATTGGACGAGCGATTCAGGCGAATCACGAAGAAACATCAGTCAGCAAATTATTTATCTGATTCTGGAAAAGAGATAGGACACGAATTATGGCCACAGCAACAGATATCAGCGTTCTGGAAGCGCAGAAGCGAGAAGCCGGGACGAAGAATGCGGCGCGGAGAGTTCGCGCGGGGGGAAAGATTCCGGCGGTGGTTTATGGCGCCGGCAGCGATGCAGCGACGGTTGCAGTCGATCCGCGACAGGTGTTACGGATTCTGCATTCGGAGAGCGGGCACAACACGATTTTTGATTTGGCAATCGACAGCAATCGCGTGAAAGCGATGATCGTCGACTGGCAGTTCGAACCGATCAAGGGAAGACTGCTCCATGTCGATCTGCAGCGCATCGCGATGGATAAGAAGCTGACGGTGACGGTGCCCATCGTGCTAAAGGGCGAAGCCGAAGGGGTAAAGACACAGGGGGGCATTCTGGAGCAAGTGTTGCGTGAAATCGAGATTGAATGTTTACCAGCGGACATTCCGAAATCCATTGACGTCGATATCAGCCATTTGGTTTTCGGCGTTGAGGTGCGCGTGAAAGACGTGGCGTACAGCGAGAAGCTGAAATTCCTGACCGATCCGGACCAGATGATCGCGCACATAACCACCGTGAAGGAAGAAGTGGCACCGACACCTGAGGCAGCGGCAGAAGCTGCTGCGGCGACTCCAGCTGAACCCGAAGTTATCAAGAAAGGTAAGCAGGAAGTGGAAGGTGAAGAGGGAGCAGAAGAGGGCAAAGGTAAGGCCGAACCCAAGGCGGAAAAGAAGGAGAAGAAATAGCTGCTGGCTTCGGGTCTCGAGCGATGAGCATGGTGCCAGGCTGATCGCCGTGCTTTCATGAGGACGAGAAGCGAACGGCAAAGAGCGAACCAGCGTGAATCTGATCGTCGGATTGGGCAATCCTGGAATCGAATATCAGGGCACGCCTCATAATCTCGGGTTCCTCACGATCGATGAAATCGCAAACAGGCTCGGGATGGAGGTTCGAAATCGCCAGTGCCGCGCACTGACTGCCCGCGCGACAATTGCCGGCCGGTCGATGATTCTGGCGAAACCGGAAACCTACATGAATCTGAGTGGGCTTTCGGTGGCGGAACTGGTTGCGGAACATCAAGTCGATGTGAAGACTGGTCTGATTGTGATTTATGACGAGCTGGATCTGCCGCTGGGAACGATTCGCATCCGGCAGCGCGGTGGCACAGCTGGTCACAATGGAATGGAATCCATTGTGGGTGCGCTGGGGACGGATGAGTTCTTGCGAGTCCGGTTGGGGATTGCACCGGACCACAAAGTGAGCGATGGGGCGAAGTTCGTGCTAACACCGTTCCGCAAGGCGCAGGAAAAAGTCGCAGTTAAAGTGATCGAACAGGCGGCTGACGCGGTCGAGGTGATCATTAAAGATGGTCCGAGCGAAGCGATGAATCGCTTCAATCGCAAGCTAGAAAACGAGCTTTAAGCTTTCGGCTCTGGGCTCTCCACTTGGGAAGCCGCAGCAAAAAGATTTGGAGAAAACGAATGAATCGTAGCTATGAAGTGATGTTCATCGTTCGGCCAGATATGGTGGACGAGGATTTGAATAAATTGATCTCGACGCTGGAGTCTTCTGTGACTTCGGCGGGCGGGACCGCTAAGAGCGAAGTGTGGGGGAAACGCCGGCTCGCTTACAAGGTCGCCAAGTTTAATGATGGGATCTTTGTTCTACTGATGATCGAAGGTTCAGGCGCGATCGTGCACGAGGTCGAGCGCCGACTCCGCGTGACCGAGCAGGTGATCAAGTTCATCACAGTGCGTACGGATGAGGAGCTAAAGCGACTCGATAAGATCAAAAAGATACGGGACGCACGGAAGAAGACCAGTGCGGCAGCCCCGGTAACTCCGTCCGCGCCGGAAGCGGGCGCGGAGCCGGCACCAACAGCGGTCTAATCATTAAGCGATTTCGAACAACAGAGGGAGCAATATGGCAGACGAAGTGAAGGCACCAACCGCGTCCGTGGCGGCGAGCGGAAGCGAGTCCCGTGGGGAAAACCGAGGCGATCGCGGAGCCCGCGGTCCTCGTCCGGGAGGCGGACCGGGAGGTCCGCGGGAAGGCGGACGAAAGTATTTTCGGCGCAAGAAAGTTTGCAAGTTCTGCGTCGAGAAAATTGAGGCCGTGAACTATAAGGATGTGCGGCTGCTGGCGCAGTTTGTAGCGGAGAGTGGCAAGATCACTCCGCGACGGCTGACAGGTGTTTGCACGCCGCATCAGCGGCGCCTGTCGAAAGCCATCAAGCAGGCCAGAAACATTGCACTGCTGCCGTTTGCAGGGCGCGTCCAGTAGGAAATCGCTGTTCGCTCCTCGCTGCTCGCTGTTCACATCAGGGCGCAGATGCCCGGTAGCGCGCGGGTTTCGCGAGGAGAACCGGAACGAGAACAAGATCACGATCACGAAATGGAGTCATGAATGGAAGTCATTCTTAAAGAAGATGTGCCCAAGCTGGGCAACCGCGGCGAAGTGGTGAAAGTAGCCGAGGGATACGGACGGAATTTCCTGTTGCCGAAGAAACTAGCAATCGAAGCCACCGCGGCGAACAAGAGCGTAATTGAGCAGATGAGGGCTGCCGCAGTGCGGCGTTCGGCAAAGGAAAAGGCTGATGCCGAGGCGCTGGCGAAGCAATTTGACGGTCTGGAAGTTTCGTTTACGCGGAAAGCGGGCGAGAACGATCAGCTGTTCGGGTCGGTCACGGCGGGCGATATTGCCGAAGCACTGGAAAAGAAGAGCTTCCACGTGGATCGGCGAAAGATTCAGCTGCATGAGTCGCTGAAGACGATCGGCGAGTTTATCGTGCCGATCAAGCTGCACAAAGACGTGACCACGCACTTGAAGGTAACGGTTGGAAAAGAAGCAACGGAAGAGTAGCCTTCGCATCGGGGCGGGCGCAACGCCTGCCCCGTACACTCTGCAACCTGCGGCAACTTCCCTTTCCAGCTACGAATTTTCACCAGCTCCGAAAAACTGCTCGACCTTACGAAGGTCTGTCGTCTTCGCATAGTTGGGAAGGCTCTCCACAAAAACTCTGCCGTACGATTTCTTGAGAATTCGATTGTCGAGCAACGCGAGCAGGCCGCGATCGTTGAGCGAACGAATGAGGCGGCCGAAACCTTGCTTGAGGGTGATCACGGCGCTCGGAACCTGATAGTCGCTGAAGGCATTGCCTCCGGAGCGATCGATTGCTTTGACGCGAGCGGCAACGACGGGGTCGCTGGGCACGGCGAAGGGGAGACGATCGATGATGACGCAGCTCAACTGCTCGCCCTGGACGTCGACTCCCTGCCAGAAGGATGAGGTGCCGAACAGCACAGCATTGGGAGTGAGACGGAACTCCTCAAGCAGCGCAGATTTTGGCGCGTCCCCTTGCTTGAGCATGGGAAACTCGATGAGGCTGAGGAGGCGCTCATAAATGTCGTTCATCTGTGCATGGCTGGTGAAGAGAACAAAAGCGCGGCCACGAGAGATCTCAAGAAGGCGGCGAATGACGTCGGTAGCTTGCTCGGCGAATTGCGGAGTGCGCGGGTCTGGAAGATGGGGCGGAACATAGAGGATCGCTTGCGCTTCGTAGTTGAAGTGCGACGGAATGACCAGCTGGCGTGCATGATCGAGACCGAGGCGCTGACGGATGTAATCGAAAGATCCGCCGACGGCGAGCGTGGCGGAAGTAAGGACAGCGGTTTCGAGTCTGGACCAGAGGTATTTGCGCAAGATTGGGCCAACTTCGATGGGAGTTGCCTGGAGGAAAACGTGCGTTGGTCCGG
>DATJNC010000041.1:0-26378 GCA_035508395.1 Terriglobales bacterium
ACGCCGCGGACGGATGCTTCATCGTCCGCTGCTTCATCCGGCGGAGTTGTGATCGACGCCAGCACGAGCATGACGGAATCATCCAATCGCACCCGCGAAAAGCTGCGCCAGCAGCTGCGAGAGGGCAAGCTCGATGACCGCATGGTGGAGATCGAAACACGCGAGCGCAATTTCCCGTCCTTCGAAATCATCTCCAACCAGGGTGTCGAGGAGATGGACGTCAACATCAAGGACATGCTGCCCAACATCTTTGGCCAGCGCACCAAGAAACGAAAGATGAAGGTCAACGAAGCCTTCGAATACCTGATTCAGGAAGAAGAGCAGCGGCTGATCGATATGGATCAGGTCACCCGCACCGCCATCGAGCGCGTCGAGAATTCCGGCATCATCTTCCTCGACGAAATTGACAAAATTGCTGGTCGCGAAAGCGGTCATGGGCCCGACGTTTCGCGCGAAGGCGTGCAGCGCGATATTCTGCCGATCGTCGAAGGCACGACGGTGAATACGCGCTATGGCATGGTGCGCACCGATCACATTCTTTTTGTCGCTGCCGGCGCCTTCCACGTCTCGAAACCCAGCGACCTGATTCCCGAGTTGCAGGGCCGCTTCCCCATTCGCGTAGAGCTTCAGTCGCTGACGATGGAAGACTTCATCCGCATTCTGACCGAGCCGAAGTCATCGCTCACCAAGCAATACACGGCGCTGCTCGAAACGGAAGGCGTGAAGCTGGAATTCACGCAAGAAGCTCTCGAAGAAGTAGCGCGTTTTGCTTTCCGCGTGAACGAGGGTACCGAGAATATTGGCGCACGCCGCCTGCACACCATCATGGAGCGCGTGCTCGACGAGATCAGCTTCGACGCTCCTGACAAAAAAGGCGAGCACATCGTGGTCGACGCCGCGTACGTCCAGAAGATGTTGAGCGAGATCGTAAAAGACCAGGACTTGTCGCGATATATCCTCTAATGGACAAATATGGCGCGGGTTACAGCCCGCGCCGTAACCCTCGCACATTACCTTCTAGTAATTTGTTTTGATCGTCAGCGTATCGAATGCCTTCAACGGCCCTTTGGCCGGTTTACTCGGATCCGGCACGGCCACATATTCGCAAACAATCGACTTCTTCGTGACCGTAATCCGCAAATATCCGTGCTGGCTGTCGTTGAAATTTTCCAGAATGCCGCCCGCGTTCCCGAGCGTCACCGGAAGCTTTGCCGTGTGAAATGCCTTGTGCAAGACGTGCAATTTCGCGTTGTAGCCGCCGGCGCCGGCAATGATCATGGGTACATCTTTCCCCATGAGTTGGCCGGTGAAGCGCTGATAGTCGTGCACATGGCCGCCCAGTACGAGTTCGGGCACGCGTCCAGCAGCCTCGACCGCGCTCTCCAAAACGCCATGCAACACCTGGCTCCCGGGTTTCGACCCATAAGCAGAATAGATTGGATGATGCACAGCCACGATCACCGCGCAATCGCCGGGCGCAGCTTTCAGTTCCGACTCGAACCAGTCAATCTGCGCCTGGCTCAACTGCCCACCTTCCGGGCAATTGCTGTAGAGCCCGATGATTGTCACCAGCGGGGTCAACAGCGTCCAATAAACATTGGGCTGGGTCATGGCCGTGCGCGGAGCATCGCCCGCATCAGGACTGTGAACCGAAGCTTGGCTGCAGAAGTTGCGTACAAAGCCTTCCAGGCTCGATTCGCCGGTTTGAGGGTCAATGTCGCCGTCATGATTTCCCGGAATCGCCACGATCGGACCCGGATAGTGCATGTACGGCTCATAGAACTCAGGGAAATAGTTCGCCAGTTCACCGTCGTAATACACAACATCGCCCAGGTGATAGAAAAACGAAGGGTGGCTCGAGAGATCTGTTCCTGAGAAGTCCGACTCCATGTAAGTTTCAACGTTTTCAATCTGCGTTGGTGTATTCACCCCGCCGGTATCTCCGACGGCATGGAATACGAGCTTCTTCGAAGTATTGATTACATTCATCGAGTCTGCTGTAAGAATGCTCTCCAGCGTCATGCGGAATGGCGCGGCGCCCGTCGGAGTCGGCAGGTCCCGCCACGGCTGGGGTGGATTCTTGTCGGGATCGACAATAGTCTGGAAATCTACCGGCAGACGATGAGCGCCGAATGCCCTCGATCCAGAAGCCACGGGATGATGCTGAACATTTCGATATCGGCCGGCATCGATGGTTGTAACTTTGCTTGCAGCTTTACGCGTGGGCATAGTTGTCTCCTGAATAAGAATTTGGTTGCCGGGGCCCCATGGAACCACTGGGAAGAAGGGAAGGCCTACAGGAAAGCACCAAGCTCGCCGCATGTCAACCGCCGTGTTCGGAAAATGGAACACGCAGACTCCGCGTGGCCGTAGCATGGGCGCTGCTGTCACCAAATAGAATATTTCGTTGCTCCGATTGGCTGGACAGGCAAGTTCGAGCAGCTTTTGATGAGCGAGATGCACTGCTACTGTTACTCTCTTGGTTTACGAATGAGCCTGCTGCTCAGAGCTTCGATTGCCATCGCAACGCTTCTGATACTCGCCGGCTGCGCCCAGACTGGCATCCCATTGCCTCCCTCACTCGAGTTACCAAGGCCCCCATCGGACCTGCGCGCCACCCGCAAAGGCGATCTCGTTACCCTTAATTGGGAACAACCTGCGTTTACCACGGATCACCAAGTCCTCCGCTATCTCGGCCCGACCCGCATATGCCGTCTGGTTGACCCGAAAGCAACATCTTGCGGCATTCCGGTGCAGATTCTTCCGGCTCCCGCCAGCGTGCCCGGGAAATCGTCAAAGAAGGCTAGAAGCGGCCAGAGCAGCCCCTCGACTTACACGGATGCCCTTCCGCCCAGCCTTTTGAGCGACGATCCCAATGGCGAAGTCACGTACGCCGTCGAGGTTTTGAATCGAAATGCACGGAGCGCCGGTTTGTCGAACCGGGTGCAGGTGTCTACGATCCGAACATTGCCCGCGCCGCCCGATCTTTCAGCCGAACTCAACGACGACGGCGTGCTGTTGAAATGGACGAGCGCTGGACAGCCGCCAAGCAGCCCGGAGATTCAGTACCACTATCGAATCTATCGCCGTCAAGAGGGCGCTGCGAAAGACACGGTCGCCGGCGAAGTTCCAGTTGGCGCGGCCGGACCTGAGCATTTTCTGGACTCAATCGAATGGGAAAAAACCTACCTTTATCGCATCACTGCCGTAAGCATCGTCGCCAAAGCGACAGGAGAAGTGCAGGTCGAAGGCGATGACAGTCCCGTGCTGCGCGTGGTGGCGCATGACGTATTCCCGCCGGCAGTTCCAGCCGGACTCCAGGCGGTCTATTCGGGCGAAGGGCAAAAGCCTTTCATCGATCTCATCTGGGCCCCGGTCGCGAGCGCCGATCTCGCCGGCTACAACGTCTATCGCAGCGAATCCGGAGGCGCCTTCGCAAAGATCAATTCCGATCCGGTGAAGACGCCATCCTATCGCGACACGGCAGTGACGTCTGGCAAGACCTATGCTTATGCTGTATCCGCCGTCGATGTGCGCGGCAATGAGAGCGCGCGCTCCGAGCCTGCCACCGAATCGGTGCCCTGACGCCGAGGGCGTGATCTAGCCGGGCATCTCGTGCGGAATGATCGGCCGAACCTCAATCGCCCCCCAACGCGCCGAAGGGATGCGCGCCGCAATCGAAATCGCCTCGTCAGCATCTTTGGCCTCCACAAGATAGTAGCCGCCGAGTTGCTCTTTGGTTTCCGCGAACGGACCGTCGGTCACGACCTTCTTTTTCTCGCGCACCCGCACGGTCTTCGCGGTAGAAATCACATTCAGCTCGTTTCCCCCGCGAAGATGTCCGCTCTGAGCGATGCTCTTCGTGAAGTCCATGAACTCATCTGTGATGGCTTTTTGCTCGGCCTTACTCTGTTTCTTCATATAGGCTTCGTTCCCATAAATCAGCAAGAGGTATTGCATGGATCCGGCCTCCTTTTGGCCATTCACTCGATAATCGAAATCGATTGCCCACAAATCGACATTTTGCACGGGAAAATTTCCCCCGCTTGTGTCGTTGCCATGGTTAGATAGAATCCTGTGAAATACTGCCGCTTTCAACTCAACGGTTCTGCTCATTATGGCCTCGTCGAGTCAGTGGCCGGCGCTGACGCCATCACCCGCCTCTTGCTTCAGCCCCCTCACAAAAGCGATGGGGACGTCGAAGGCCTGCCCAGCCGCCGCCTGGATCACATCCTGCTCGCCCAAGCGGAGCTTCTGGCACCCGTCGAGCCTTCGAAGATCGTTTGCGTGGGCCGCAATTATCGGGAGCACGCCGCCGAACTCGGCCACGAGGTTCCCGTCGAACCGCTTCTTTTCTTCAAACCGCCGAGCGCGCTGCTGGCACCCGGCGGCACGATCCTTCGTCCGCCAGCTTCAAGCCGAACTGATTATGAGGGCGAGCTAGGAGTCGTGATTGGCCGTCGAGCCTTTCTTTTGCGCGAGGACGAGGATGTCCGTCCATTCATCCTCGGCTGCACCTGCGTCGATGACTTCACGGCCCGTGACCTGCAAAACAAAGATGGACAGTGGACCCGCGCAAAAGGTTTTGACACGTTTTGCCCAGTGGGGCCGCTGGTCACCGACGACCTTGATCCCTGGGCCGGAGTTCAGGTGGAAACGCGTGTCAATGGCGAGGTGAAGCAGTCGGGTAACACGCGGGATTTCATTTTCGCGCTCGATGTGGTCATCCGTTACATCTCGCAAGTCATGACGCTGGAACCGGGCGATCTGATTGCGACGGGCACGCCAAAGGGGGTCGGACCCGTTGTCGCCGGAGACGTGGTCGAGGTTTCAGTGGAGGGAATCGGTCAGTTGCGAAATCCGATAGCCGATCAGGCTTGACTCCGGGTGAGCAACGAATCCAAGGCTTGAAAGCCTCGGTCAATAGAATCAGGAGGATGCTGCCACTCGCGGGCCAGGTTTTTCCTCTCTCTCAGGCAATGGTTACCGGCGATTTCGGGACGCAATCATTGCTCACGGTTCGAGCATCAAACGTCTATAATGGGCAAAAAGCTCGCCGAAACAACTCTGTCTTTCTTGGAAATCTCGGCTGGAAGCATCGTCGGCTCAAAGCAAAAGGTAGCCAGATCAAATAGGTAAGATCAATCATGTCAACGAAGTTGAAAGTCACCATACTTGCCAGCTCGCTGGGCATCCTGCTGTTCACCATCGCCGGAAGCTTTGTCAATGTAAAAGCGTCCTCCAATGAGGGTGCCTACCGGCAACTGTCGGTCTACAGCGAAGTGCTCTCGCGCATCCGCAGTGAATATGTAGAGGAGCCCAACATCCCCTCGGTTACCGAGGGCGCGTTGCATGGGCTGCTTGAATCTCTCGATGCGAATTCCAGCTACCTCACGCCGGAAGAGTACAAACAGTACAAGTCGGTCAAGCCTGAGGGCAAGGCGGATATCGGGGCGATGGTCTCCAAACGCTTCGGCTATGCCGACGTTGTCGCCGTAATTCCCGGAGGTCCGGCGGATAAGGCGGGGATCGAGAACTCTGACATTCTGGAATCGATTGAGGGCAAGAGCACCCACGACATGTCGCTGGCTGAAATTCGCAGCATGTTGCTGGGAGAGTCCGGTTCCACGCTGACAGTTTCGGTGGTGCGGCCGCGGAAAGCTGAGCCGCAAAAGATCGTGATCACGCGCGAGATGGTCGTCATCCCCGCGGTCGAAGACAAGATGCTCGCCGATGGCGTCGGCTACATCAAAGTTGACTCTTTCCCCACTGGCAAATCGCAGGAGATTGCCAACAAAATCCGCGACCTGCAAAAGCAGGGCGCCAAAAAGCTGGTGCTCGATCTGCGCAATTCTGCCGGTGGAGAAGAGTCGGAAGGTGTGGCAACTGCAAATCTCTTTCTCGATCACGGCACCATCACTTACCTCCAGGGACAGAAGTTTCCCAAGGAAGCTTTCAATGCTGATCCCAGCAAAGACATCACTAAGCTGCCGATAGCAGTGCTGGTGAATCGTGGCACTGCCGGACCGGCGGAAATTGTGGCAGCCGCTATCCTCGAGAACGCCCGCGGCGATGTCGTTGGCGACAAGACTTTCGGCGATGGGTCGGTGCAGAAATTGATCGAAATGCCGGACAATTCCGCATTGATCCTCTCGATTGCCAAGTATTATTCCCCAAGCGGCAAGGCAATCCAGGATTCCGCCGTTACCCCGAATGTAGTCGTAGCCGACAACGGTGACGACGACGCCGGCCTGCCCGATGAGGATCAGCCGGTAACTCCTGAGGACAAGACAACCAAGCCGCAGAACCAGCCGGATGATCAACTAAACAAAGCCCTCGACGTTTTGAAGAATCGCGATACCAAGGGCTAGTAGTAAGTTTCAAGGAATCCAGCCGCGAAGCAGCGCAAGAATCCAACCCACGGCGCAAGCCGTGGGTTGATCATTTCTCCCCGTCTCAGCGCGACTTGGGCATCATTCCAAACGAAGGCAAAAACAGCGGAAAAATTCCCGGCTCAATTTTGTCACTCAATTCTCCAATAAACGCAAAAACAATGAGAAAATACGTTCTAAGTCTATGATTTAACAATACTTTATCGCTGAGTGCGTATTTCTCAAAGACCTGGACAAATTCATGGCTAAGTCTTTGACTTTTAAAGACCGCGATCGGGGGCAAATTGGAATGGAACTCCGCCAGCAACGTAACGACGCACCAGCCTGATCTCTCATCGCTGCCCGACCTTGCGCTATGCTGAAATCACACCCTCATGAAATTGCTTGAGGAACATGTTCCACCGGTCGAAATCGCCGGCCGGAAAGTTGTCGGTGCGCTTCTCTACGGCCTGCTGATCGTGCTCGCGGCTGCCGTCGGCGCTGCTGTCGGACTGATCCTTGTTTACTCCACCGACCTGCCTCAAGTCGAACAGCTGGAACGATATCGCCCAAGCTCCGTGACGGAGCTTTACGATGCGCGTGGCCGCGTCATCGGCACCTTTGCTCTGCAGCGCCGCATCGTCGCCAGCTATGACGATTATCCGCAAGTATTGCGTGACGCGTTGACCTCCATCGAGGACAAGGATTTCTACAAGCACTCCGGCATCAACGTCTGGAGAATCGCTGGCGCAGCCTATCGTGACATGGAATCTGGCGGGAAGGTGCAAGGCGCCTCGACCCTGACCATGCAACTCGCCCGCAACCTCTTCCTCTCACCCGACCGTTCTTTCTACCGCAAGATGCAGGAGGCGTTGCTTGCCATTCAGATTGAGCGTCGCTTCACCAAGCCGCAAATCTTCACGCTCTACGCCAATCAGATCTTCCTCGGCCATGGCGCTTATGGCTACGAAGCCGCGTCGGAATACTACTTCAGCAAGCCCGCCAGGCAGCTCACGCTTGAAGAAGCCGCCCTGCTTGCCGGCTTGCCGAAAGCTCCGCAGTATTATTCGCCGATCAACCATCCGGACCGCGCGCTGAAGCGCCGCAATCTGGTTCTGAACGCCATGCTCGAGGATGGCAAAATCACCGCCGCACAAGCCGAAGAGGCCAAGAACAAGCCCATCGTGCTGAACGTCGCCAAAGACCCCAATTCGCTGGCGCCGCATTATGTCGAGGAAATTCGCCGCTACCTCGAAGCGAAGTACGGCAGCGACCAAGTTCACGAGGGCGGATTGCGCGTATACACGTCCCTCGACATGGACCTGCAGAAATCGGCCAAGCAGGCCTTGTTGGATGGTCTCGCCGCCTACGAGCGCCGCCATGGGTGGCGCGGCAAGCCGGTGAACATCGTTGCCCAAGGCCAGTCGCTCGCGCAATACTCCGATCCTGACTGGGACGACGAGCCCGAAGTGAATGGATACATTCATGCCCTCGTTACCAACATTCCGAGCGCAGCGCCCACGCAGGCCAAAGGCGCCGAACGTGAACGGACGGCATCTTCAGGGGTCGAGATAAAGTTTGGCCGTTCTACCGCCGTTCTCGCCCCATCCGATGTCGCCTTTTGGAGCGGGGGAAAAGCGACAGCAAAACCTGGGGATCTTCTCCACGTCGGCGATATCGTCTATGTCAAAGTGCTCTCACTGGACGCAAATGGCAAAGCCCGCGTCACCCTGGAACAAGACTCGGGCACGGAAGGCGCTCTCGTCGCCATCGACAATGCCACCGGTGACATTAAAGCGATGGTCGGCGGACGCGACTTCGATCTGTCGAAGTTCAACCGCGCGACACAGGCTCTGCGACAAGTCGGCTCATCCTTCAAGCCCTACGTCTACACGGCAGCCATCGACGAGGGCGCGAGCCCCGACGACACAATCGTCGACTCCCCAACGACGTTTCAGACCGCATCTGGTCCCTACACTCCTCATAACTACGATGAAAAGTTCGAGGGCACGATCACTCTCAGACGCGCGCTGGCGCAGTCGAGAAACATTCCCGCGCTGAAGCTGGCCGATCGAATCGGTATCAAAACCGTGATTGATTACGCTCACCGCATGGGAATCAATGAGAACATCCCCCCCTACTTGCCCGTGGCGCTGGGTTCAGCCGAAGTTACCCCACTCGAACAGACGTCGGCCTTTAGCGTCTTTCCGAATGATGGCTTGCGCGTCGCTCCGCGCTATATCACGAAGGTGACCGATTACGACGGACGCATCCTCGAAGAAGATTATTCCGATGCGAAAGACGCGATCAGTGCGCGTACGGCTCGCATCATGACGTCGATGTTGCGCGAGGTCGTCCTGCATGGCACGGCGGCGGCAGCGGCAAAGATGCCCTATCCCCTCGCGGGAAAGACTGGCACCACCAATGATTTCACTGATGCCTGGTTCGTCGGATTTTCCCCGAACATCACCTGCGGCGTCTGGATCGGCTACGATGAGAAGAAATCGTTGGGCGCGAAGGAAACAGGCGCTCGGACGGCCCTTCCGATCTGGATGCAGTTCATGACTGTGGCGCTGGCGGGTAAGGATCCAGGAGAGTTTTCACCGCCTCCTCCAGCCCCCGCTTCGGTCGTCGCGCACAAAGTCGATACTCCCGATGTGGCCCCAGGTGATGGCGAGACTCACTAGGTACTGTCCCATCCTCGAGAGTTCCCTTGAGCTACCTCTGTCGATAGCTCGAGATGCGAACCTACATCAGCCTGCTTAGCAATCGCCCAACCCGCACGACGTGGTAGAGCGGAAAGAGGATTTCCGGCAGCTCTACAGCGCCAATATCTCCGGAACCTGGGGTCCAGACCAGTCGCCACAGATATCGCAAACGATCTGCCGGCCGCTCGCGCAGCTTAAACATCTCCCTGAAATAGGCGCTCGATTCGAAATGGTAAGTTGCGGCATCTGACATGCGCGAGATGCACTTCTCGCCGTATTTTGCCACCTCGGTGTCTTCGGCAATCAGCGGCTGAGCTTCCCTTGGGATCGCCGCACCGAGCAATCGGTTCGACAACCAGAGACTGATCGCAAGTATCCTTCTGATGCCCAGAGCTTGTGCGCGAGCCATGACCATCCGCATATCGATGGCTTGGGAATCATGGGTTGGCGCTTGACATGCCTGCGAGTTAACCCGTCCGGTATCCAGGCTCTGCGCAATATCGACGATCCAAATCAGACGTGTCCACAGGTGCTTCGCCGCGTGCAGGCACAGTGCCAGAAGAGAATCTTCGGGCGAGAGACTTCGCATCTCTCGGCCGCAAACCTCGCTTGACTTCGCCCGCGTCATCAAGTGATCGATAGTGAAATCGGCGGACGCAAAATTCACCGCATAGAAATGCGGCAGCAGGTTCCATTGCAATTCGACTAGGTTTTTCCCGGCGGAGCTGTCAAAGGCGCATTCGTACCCCCTTCGCAAATAGAATCGCTCAACTGCAGGGGGCAGTTCCCCAGACGTGCGGTACCCGATTTCAGCAAGCGCGTCCTTCGCTTTATTGAAATCCGCGGGCGAAATGAGTAAATCGAGATCCGAAAAACTACGAAGCCCTAGGTCTCCGTAAGCGGACTCGGCCAGTACCGGCCCCTTGTAGGCGATTGCGCGAACCCGAGCCTTCTCGAGGTGTCCGAGAATGCGGCCTAACTCGGAGGCAAACCAGAGATTTCTCTTTAGATTGGTCTCGTACAAAGAATGCAATTGCTGACCAAGGTCTGCCGGCAATTGGCGCGAATAATTTGTCAGATTTCGCGCGACTAGCGGCAACACAGCGTGGTGTTCGGCGAGACGAAGAAAGATTGGCCAATCGAAACTTTCATAGTCCGCTCCGGAAATAAGCGACAAGTGCTCGGGTCGAAGAGTCGTCCGGGCGCATGCGCACAGGAACTCGAAGCTGTCGGTTTTGGTGAGCGACGTCAGAGTCGGGGCAGGCACGGTTTCGGAAAATATAATATTAAGAATTGGCTAAACACAGTGAATAGGTGACACCCCAGTTTCCTCGCAGCAAGCCAATTTCTCCTGTTAGTCAGTCGGATGCGTCCCGATTCCCTTGTTGCGCGCGGGTTGGCACCTCAAAAGGGGGCTGTAGTACACTTCGAATTAACCAGCTCGAACATTTGGGGATGAGCCAACCAACGAGGCTTGACTACCTATGACGGATCACCGCACCCCCGACCAGAGACAAGAACAGCCAGCCCAGGAAAGGAAACCCAAAAAACAGTATCAAAAGCCCGCATTTCGCCACGAGCGGGTTTTTGAGACGACTGCTCTGGCTTGTGGCAAAGTCGTTGGACAGGGCCAATGCAGCTTCTTGCTTAAGACCTCTTAGTTCCGGAGATATCTCTGAATCCGCCGCCTCTCCAGAATGCCGAACGCTCGCTCGTAGCTGCCGACGCTCTGCGCCAGAGCGGACATCTACGCCTGCAGGTGCATGGCGAAAGTATGCTCCCGGCGCTTTGGCCGCGAACAAATGTCGAGATCGCTGGCTGTTCCGTCGCAGACGTCAGGCGGGGCGAAATCGTGCTCGCATTCCGTGATGGGCGGCTCTTTCTGCATCGGTTTCTCGGTAGCGTGCAAAATGGCTTCGTCCTGCGCGGCGACTCGATGCCAGGACCTGATCCTGTGTTTCACGACGAGGCTTTGCTCGGAAGATTGGTGCCCAACAACCTTGCCCTCGGCCATCGGCTTTTTCCCGGCGGCGTTCTCTCTCGCGCGATGGGGCTTTTGTTCTGTTATTGCACGCCACTACGTCGGGCTGCACTGCGTCTGCATTGCCAATGGGGAATCTGGCGACAGCAGTTAGCCGAAGTGTCAGCAAGGCGAACCCTTGACCTGGAAGTATGATGGCGACACCCAAGCATGTCGCGTGCGTCGAGATCGGGGGTACCCCAATTTCTCTATGTACCAGTGACAGGTTCTTTCTCAGCATGGTGGAGCAAAGGTACGAACCTTTCCTGAGCACTGCCAGAGCCCGATTCCAACTCGAATTTGAAATTATCGAGGCCACCGCGGCAACCGATGATGACGTTCGGGTGCACCGGCACGGTTCAGAGTGGCAAATCACCCGTGGCGACTTTCTTGCCCGCTGGAACTCGCGGACGGGCACTGGTTTCGTCCGCCAGAACGCCAATCCGTATTCTCTCGATTCGGTTTTACGCATCTTGCACAGTCTGATTCTTGCGGAGCAAGGGGGTTTTCTTTTGCATGCGGCGAGCGGCATTTGCAAAGAGCGAGCCTATTTGTTTTCGGGAGTTTCCGGCGCGGGCAAGACCACGATGACGCGCATCGCCCCGCCGGATGTGCGCTTACTCACGGATGAAATCTCTTACATACGCCGCTTTGATGACGCCTATGTCGCATTCGGAACTCCTTTCGCGGGAGAGTTAGCCAAGGCTGGCGAGAACTGTAAAGCCCCTATTGCCTGTTTGTTCTTTCTTGAAAAAGGACCGGAGAACCGCATCGAAGAAATGCCGTCGACGGAAGCAGTTCGTCGCTTGATGCGAAATATTTTGTTCTTCGCCGAAGATCCCGACCTGGTCAACAAACTGCTGGCAAGCGCCTGCGACTTTGTTGATCAAGTTCCCACACGTCTTCTGAAGTTTTATCCTGACGCAAGAGTGTGGAATCACATTCGGCAAGTTGAGGGAGTGCCGCTGCATGTCTGAAACTTACATCGCGCGCAGTTCGGCGATTGCCGCCCGATTGCTGGCCGGCGAAATGTTGGTGATGAATTCAGCGAACTCAACCTTCTTCACGCTGAATGAGGTGGCTACCGCTATCTGGCAAGCCGCCGACGGCAAAACGCCTCTTCGTAACATCGTTCGTGACAACGTGTGCGAGCAGTTCGAAGTCGAGCCCGGGCAGGCGCAAGCTGACGCAGAACAACTCGTGACTGAACTCTCGGAGCACGGCATCTTGCTGATCTCCGATCACCCCCTTACCTCGGAGACCGCGTCATGAGCCTGATGGCAGAGATGGGGCAGAAGGCGTTCAATCTGGGCGTGCCTCTTGCCGTGCATCTCGATGTCACGTACCGGTGCAATGAGCGCTGCGTGCACTGTTATCTCGACCACGATGATCATGGTGAGATGACAACCATCGAGATCAAACGGGTTCTTGATGAGTTAGCGGAAGCGGGCGTCTTCTTCCTGACTTTTAGCGGCGGCGAGGTTTTCATGCGCCGCGATTTCTTTGAATTGCTTGAGCACGCGCGCCGGCTCCTCTTCAATGTTAAGGTCAAAACCAATGCCGTGATGATTAGCGAGGCTGAGGCATCTAGGCTCCGCGCGCTCAATATCGACTCCATTCAGATCAGCGTCTATTCGCATCGCGCCGCGATCCATGATGCGATCACCAAGCTGCCGCACTCGTTCGAGCGCACCATCAGGGCCGTGCGGTTCTTACGCGATCAGGGATTGCGCGTCAGCATCGCAAATGTATTGATGACCTCTAACCTTAGCGATCACTATGGCGTACAGAAACTGGCCTCCGATTTAGGAGTTCATTACACCCTCGATCCCACGATTACTCCAATGATGGATGGCGATACGTCAGTGCTGGCACTGCGTGTGCCGGGAGAGGAACTGGGAGATATATTCAAGAACCCGGCGCTTGTGCCCAATCAGGAAGAGTTTTGCGCCCCGCCAAAGGCTCCTTCCGAAGAAGACCTCGAAGGCTATCCGTGCAGCGCCGGGCACTCGTTCTGCTACATCTCGCCCTATGGCGATGTATTTCCCTGCGTGCAATTTCCGTTGCCGACCGGAAATGTTCGTCACCAGAGATTTCTCGACATCTGGAATCACTCGCCGCAGATGAATGAAGTGCGGTCGATCCAGGCCAAGGATCTGACAGTTTGCTCCTCATGCTCGCACGTCGCCAGTTGCAGCCGATGCCCGGGCTTGGCGTTCATGGAAGGCAATATGCGAGGTCCGTCGACGGCGGATTGTGAGAAGTCGTTCTACAGAACCGGCGTCGCCAGTGCCAACATGCTGCGCCAGGGATTATCGAAACCCGGTGGGAACCGGGCGCCCACCACGGTCCCCCTGATTCAGATTCGGCCGGTTGGAATTCCTGCCTGACGACAGAGCTTCAGTTCAATCTATATGATCTGGCCCGCTGCGGCGTTCTGACTGCGCTTGCGCTCATGTGTGGCTTCTGCGCTTGCCAGTTGCTCAAGAATGCGTTGCAGGCTGGCGCGAACTTCGTGAGTAGCGTCCTGAAACTTGAGTGCTGCCCCGATGCCCATGTCCATACGCACAACTTCGCTTTGGATCGAAACCTGCGCCTGCTCGAGCGAAAAGGTAAGTTTCAGCTTCGATCCGGGAAGTATGATGCCGCTGGTTTCCACATAGCAACCTCCGAGGCTGAGATTTGTAACGATGCCAAGCATCGCTCGCTCTTGCCCATTCACCGCGATCTCGGTGGTGAGGCGGCCTCGAACCCGGGGATAAACTCGGCGGTTGACCCGAGTCAGCTGGCTTTGTTTCTGCAGATACATCCGCCGGTCGGCCTCGGAGAGCAGCCGTTCTGCATCCAGGCCATCCTCCGGATACACGGCTTTGCCCACGCTCAACGACAGAATATCTTCGTTGCAAACCTCTTTTCCTGCCTGCTGGGCCAGATCGCGCATCTGCTCCGCCTTGCGCATCGCCGCTTCGGGCGTCAGGCCCGGCGCAATCACAACAAACTCGTCACCACCCATGCGGGCGACATAGTCGTATTCGCGGCTGGTCTCTTTCAATGAGTGAGCAAAGAGACGCAGCACGCGATTGCCTTCCAGGTGCCCGAAGCGGTCGTTGATCTGCTTGAACCCGTCCATGTCGCTGACCATCACGGTCAGGGTTTTGTTGTCACGCTTGCAGCGCGCTAATTCACGGTCGAGTTGCAGGAACAAAGAACGGGCATTGGGAAGGCCGGTGAGATAGTCCGTAACCGCCGAGTTCTCGGCCTGCTCGTACTTCAGCGCATTCTCGATCGCAAGCGCCATCTTCGAACTCACGGCGAGCAGTATGCGTAAGTGGTCGGAGGTGAAGGAATCCTTTTCCGCATGATAGAGAGCAACTACGCCAACCACGCCCTGCAGGCCCTCGAGCGGAACGGCTAAGGCCGACATCAACGTCGTGTATTTCGAGGGATCGTTCAAATAACCTGGCTCGACCGATGGGTTGCCATTCAAAATCGGCTTCAGATTCTGGGCGACCCAGCCCGATAGCCCCTCGCCAATCGGAATTCGCAGCGAAGCGAAGAGACGGAAATTATCGCCGTTCACGTACTCGGGCACGAGTTCATCCCCATGCCGCACATAAATCGCAATAGCGTCGTAGGGAATCGATCGGCGCAGCTTCACGGAGAATACCGAAAGCGTCTCACCGAGACTGAGCGACGCACCCAGATCCTGGCTGAGTTCGAATAGGGTCTGAGCCTCCTGGCGGGCAGCAGCAATCGAACTTAGGAAGCTGCGTTCCGGCAGCAGCCGTTTGCCCTGCGCCTCGAAGCCCGCGGCGGGTTGAATTGCCTTGTTCGACTGCATTTCGTTTTCCGGTCCGTCTTTGTCTCTCGCCTCGGCATCAGTTTTCTTCAGTGCGTCGGTGCGCGCACGTACCAACTGCTCAAGCTCAACGTATCGCCGCTGGAGTACATTGACTACCTGCGGATCGAAAGATTTGCCCGACTCATCCACGAGTCTCGCCATGGCTTCGTCTAAGGGAATGGCACGGCGATATTGCCGGTCAGAAGCCAGAGCATCCAGGAAGTCCACTGCGGCCAGGATTCGCGCGCCGCTGGGAATTTCTGTTCCCTTTAACCCCATCGGATAACCACTTCCGTCAAACTTTTCATGATGAGCACGGACAATGGGAACGACAGGGTAAGGAAAGCGCACGCGCTCGAGGATCTCCGCTCCCACCAGCGGATGGATTTTCATTTTCTCGAACTCTTCCGGCGTCAGCCGGCCCGGTTTCGACACGATGTGTTCAGGGATAGCCAGTTTGCCGATGTCGTGAAGCAAAGCCGCCGCCTGCAGGGCTTCGATGTCTTCGCTAGCCAGTTTCAGGTCTTTTGCTACTTCAAGAGCATAAACCCGCACGCGCTGCAGGTGGTCGTGAGTGGTCTGATCCTTGGCCTCAATGGCGAGTGCCAACGCTTCGATCGTCCGCATGTGGAGATCGGCCATCTCTTCCACGTGCCGTTTCTCGTCTTCCAGTTTCCCTAGATACAAGCGATACGAGCGGTAGATCAGATAAACGACCGGCAACGTCAGCAGGGAGGTCTGCCAGTCGGTGAAATCGTGCAGCCAGCTCATCATTCCCGCCACCCCGGCGCCCACCAGGTAATAGGGGAAGCTCCAGAAGTAGCACTCCGACCAGATTTTGCGCAGGGATCGGCCTTCGGTTAGTGAAATGACGGTCGCCACCGGCAGCGTATTCGAAACGAAGTAAACGCAGGCGGCCACAAACAGCAGCGTGGATGGATTGTTGACGGCTCGGTGCAGAAGCGCAAAACGATACGAGACAAAGGTCGCGGCGATTGCGAGTGCCGTGGAGCAGACGTTGAACACAACGTGTAGCGGTACCGGACGCTCACTGCCAAAACATTGGACCACCACGGCCGCGCAGCCAAGCGCCATGGTTTCCGAGAAGCTCAGTTCGATCACCCCGAGCAACAGAAACAGGAAGTTCACGGACATGGTTCCCGTGATGCCAGGCAGGTTGACTTTCAGCCGCGAGGCGGCGAGCGCGATCACCAGATAACAGGCAAACTTGAGCGGATTCTGACTCCTGCCGTGCATCACCGTGTAGGTGAGCACAATCGTCCCGCAGACCAATACCACGCTGATAAAGGCGCGCGACGCAAAGCTCATGTCCCTCCAGGATTGAGGGCGGCTTTTCATTACGGCAGACTCCTACCTTCGGGATGTGGCTTCGGTCCCTTTTTGGAAAAACAGGGGAAGAACCATAGATATCAGGAGGGGAACTGCCAAGGAAGGCTTTGGATGGTTGGGCGAAAACTTCAGTAATTTGAATAAGTTACTTGGGCATTGGGTACTTTGAATGTTTCAGACAGCCAGACCATCGAGGTTTCAGGACACCCACATTTTTACGGTCCGGATTACCGTCCGCCCAGCATCGCTTTCTGGAAATCGTCCGCGTTCGTCCGATAGCAGGGAAGCACTTCGTTGACATCAGCGGACCTCAACACGGCCGGCAGTTTTGGATATTCAGTCACGGGACGTGCTGGGTCAGGAGTAGGCTGGATAATCTCCCCTAGCGCCTCGTTACAGCTCGGATCGGGGATTACTCGCAGTTTAATTACCCTCGGCGGCAGGTTGTTGAGATCGTATTCGGAGAGCCGTTTCTGATAAGGAAGGAACTGGTAGACCAGCTTTATCAGCTGAAGCTGGCCTTTGGCGACCCGTCGCTTCGCGACGAAAACCTCGAAATTCGAAAAATAAGACGTCCCCGGCGCCGCGAGAACCAGACCCAAAAAGCCCAAGGGCAACTCCTCAACGGTCGATTTATCCTCGACCGGCGCCACAGGTTGCGACTGAGCGCCACTCAGCGGCAAAGGCTCCATCGGTTGAAGCGGTCCCGTTACCCCCGAGTGGATAGCTGCCTGAGCTGTGGACGGAGGCGCGCCGATCCCAGCGGCATCTCCTGGCAATGAGCCGGCTCGCGCCATCGCACCAGCGTTACCACCGCCTCCCATCGAAGGCGGAGGTGGAATCACTTCTGATCCCGCCCCGGATAGTGATCGCACCATGGACGCAGCTCCCTGAGCGCCTTGGATCGACGCTGGCGGTGGCACTACCTGCGATCCGATCCCACTCTTCGTACCGGCGCGCGCATTCCGAGCCCCGTCTCCAAAACTCGAAACTGACGGCGAAGGCGGCACCACATTTGTTCCCCCACCGATCAACGAATCCGAACGCCCGGTTCGAATCGAGTTAGCCTGGCCTTGAACCGACGGGACTGGCGCTACAACCTGTGAACTACCATCGGCCAGCGTCCCCAATCGCGTGTTTCGCGAATTGCCTGTACCCTGCACCGATGGCGAAGGCGGTACGATGTTGGGGCCTCCAGCCGACAAGGAGCTATACCTTCCCGCATTCGACGCTTGCGCTTCACCCCTTATCGAAGGAGGTGGCGCAACCACCTGCGAATCGCCAGCCATCGAGCCGAGGCGAGCTTGAGCGGAATTGCCCGTAACCTGTACTGACGGCGAGGGAGGCACGACGTCCGGTCCACGGCCCGAAAGCGAATTCAAGCGTCCCGACTTCCTCGCGTTGCCTTCACTCCGAATGGATGGTGGCGGCGGTACGACATGCTGGCCCGCGGCGTTGGGCATATTCATCGACCGCGCCGTAGCCAGGCCCAGATCCGGAGCTGGCGCAACTGCTGGTGGTTGCGGCAGCGCCAGCCGGTTCGTTGCCGACGGATCAAGCTTTGCCTGATCCACCTGCGGCGCCGGAGAAACCACAGACGATCCTGAAAAGGCATTTCGCCGCGGAGCCGCTGCCGCCGAGAACGGGGCCATCGGCGCGACCGGGTGCGACGCCGGCAGGTCTGGCATTCTCGCTGTCGCTTCCTTGATATCCGGTGGCGTAACGATGCTCGGCCTCTGCTCCGGACTTACGGGCATTGGCGTTTGGTGCATCGCCGCCCGTTGCGTTGCCTCATGCTTTACATGTACGCGCGGTTTCACGTTCGCCGCCCGGCTCTCGGAGGAACGATACGACTCTGTCGGTGGGTAATACGTGATCGATTGGTGATACGAATCGCGGTCCTGAAACGTCTTCACTGGCGTCCACACCCGTGACTGCCCCCACACGAACAACACGACCAGCAGCACCTGCCACAACATAGCCTCCATGAACGAAGTCCATGGCGAGCCGCTGGGGACAAAAACATCATTCCAAAAGCGGGCCGGACGAGAAGTCAGGCGGAGCGGCGGGAGCTGCCGCGAGAAAAGCAAATCCTTGAAATTTTCAATAAATACGCGTCCGCGGGGCTCCCATTCAATCAGCAGCCGGAGCCGGGGCACAGGCGCAGAACGAAACACTCTCGGCTTGTCGATCAACACCCCAGGGGCTCTGTCCATGGAGACACACTTCGGAAGGGGAGGAAAACTTGACCGATTATAACGCGATTTTCACATTGCCGGAGCTTTGCCACCGGTTACCGTTGGGTAAAGCACTGCGGCATGATTGGGTCCACGCTATCAGTTTCCGCTAGGCATCGCCCAGAGCCAGGTCGTCACCGAATTCCGCTCCGCAGTTACCTCCGCTTCCATTGTGCCCCTCTGTACGGTCAGCTTTCGCTCGGGCCCGGAATTGGTAATTATCAGCACTCGAGAACCATCCGGGTTTGCAAAACCCACATGGCTGAGGTCTGTCATTGCACCTGTCGTGTCAAAGCGCAGCGCGTGGCGGCGGATCACCCTCGCAAAGTGGGCGAATGCCCAGTATTGCCCGCTGCGCTTAATTTCCCGCGTCCGTGAGTCAATTGTCACCATCCCGCCACAGGAAAAAGGCCCTATATTTGGACGCCCGTGTTCATCAAGTGCCAGATTCCAACCGGTGATTGATCGGCACCAGTTACGCAGAATTCCGCTGAAGGTACGGCCCCACTTTGACCAGTCCGTCAAGTAATCAGGCTTGTTGTAATCCGACCCTCCTTCGGTCCAGTACATTTCAGCGTCAGGATGGGCGTCATGCGCCTTGCTCATCATTTCCGGCTTTCCCACGTAACCATGCCATGCGATCGCGTCGCAGTATTTGCGCAAACCAGCATTGTCCAATTCCGCAACGGCGCGCCCCCACAGGTTGTAATTGTGATCGAGAATCCAGATTTTTGTTTGGAGATTCTTCTCGGCAAGTGCCGGCCCCAAAAACTTGGCGACAAAATCAATTTCGTACTCCTGCGGCCAGATGCAAGCGGGCATGCGCCCGTCCTGGTCGGTATCAACCTCGTTCTGCACCGTGACGGCTTGTATGTTGACGCCTTCTTCGGAATAGGAGCGCAGGAACTTGACGAAGTATTGAGCGTAGCTCGGGAAATAGTGGCGTCGCATAGAGCCGCCCAGCATCGATCCGCCACTTTTCATCCAGCCCGGAGGAGTCCAAGGCGATGAGAACAGAAAAAGGTCGGGATTTGTTTTTCGAGCCTCGCGCAGAATGGGAAGAATGTATTTTCGATCGTGCGCGATCGAAAACCGTTTCATCTCCGGGTCTGGCTTCCCTTCGTCGTATGTGTAGGCTTTGATCGAATAGTCGCTCGAGCCAATGCAAGTGCGGCAAACATTGAGCCCCATCTCTGAAGGATGGAACAGTTCGTGAAACAACTGCTCTCGTTCCACCGCCGTAAGTCGGTTAAAAGTGAAGCACGAAGCTTCGGTAAAGGCGGCTCCGAAGCCAAGGATGTCCTGATATGTTTTCTGCTCGTCGAGAATGATGCAATTTTCAGGAGGGGCGCCCGAAACGGGCTGCCATCGAATAGGGTCCATCCGCGCAAATCGCAATTTGTCGTTTGTTACCCAACGTGCAATTTCTCCTTCCGCGCTGGGTTGATTCGTGGTCGACACTTCGTGCGCAGACGAAGAGGCTTGAGCCACCGGAAGAATCACTTCTCGGCGCCGTGAGCCGATTGCCGTGGCCGTTCCCATCAATCCAAGCGCCGTGCTTGTCAGGAAATTTCGTCTGCTTATATTTTTCGACGACATGTGCTCCTTCGATTTGTCATAATGATTTCGCAACCCTCTTAACACTAAGCCTGAACCCCGCTTGAAATTGCCGGTGTTCTTGACTCGGGCCCGCTGGATGAAAAGAAACGTTCCTTGTTTGTGTGCAATGATCGCGACAATTGTGGTCTCCGTGAGCGGCCAAACATCTGTTGCCGCTTCCCACGAACACGAAAACGATTGGAAACTTGTCTGGAGTGACGAGTTCAACGGTCCCAATGGTTCCGCGATCGACGTTTCGAAATGGGTCATTGAGACCGGCGGAAAAGGATGGGGAAACAAGGAAAAAGAGTATTACACCGATCGACTGCAGAATCTGTTTCTTCAGAATGGCAATCTCGTTATTCGGGCACTCAAGGAGAAATACACCGGACCCGATCGAATAACTCGAAAGTACACTTCGGGCCGGATGAAAACGCAGGGCAAGTTTAGCCAGAAATACGGTCGCTTCGAGGCACGCATCAAAATTCCCGCTGGTCAGGGCATGTGGCCTGCGTTCTGGATGCTTGGAGACGACATTACTCAAGTTGGCTGGCCTGGCTGCGGCGAAATCGACATCATGGAGAACATTGGTAAAGAACCCGGCATTATTCATGGATCGATCCATGGTCCGGGTTACACCGGTACGGTCGGCATCGAAGCCCCCTATCATCTGCCTGACATGCAGCGCTTTGCTGAGGATTTTCACGTCTTCGCCATCGAGTGGGATCCTGCCTCCATCTCTTTTTATGTTGATCACAATCTGTATGTGACCCGCACGCGCGCCGACCTTCGCCCCGGATGGAAATGGGTCTTCGATAAGCCCTTCTTCCTGATCCTGAACTTGGCCGTCGGTGGGGACTGGCCGGGAAATCCCAATTCATCCACTGTGTTTCCGGCAGATATGCTCGTCGATTACGTTCGTGTCTATCAGCGGACAAAGTCGTCGAAGGAATGAGGTAGCCGGTTACGGCCATACTCGAGAAAGACTGATCAAGATTTCGGGGCGGGCCCCGTCGATTCTCGCACTACTAGTTCTGGAGCCAGTGAAATTAGCTGGCGCGGCTTTTGGCTTCCATCGGAAATGCGCAGAAGCAGCTGTTTCGCCGCCATCTCGCCCATCTGCCGTAACGGTTGCCGCACTGTGGTGAGTCGCGGAGTTAAATAGGCAGCCGCCTGAATATCGTCAAATCCAATCACCGATATATCTTCCGGGACGTGCAAGCCGGCATCGCGGAAGGCGCGCACCGCGCCAATCGCAGAAATATCATTAAAGGCGAACAGCGCCGTAAACCGCTCTCCGCTCTCCAATAATTTCTTGGCGCTGATGTAGCCTTCTTCCGGAACCGAGGGTCCGGGATTCTCGACCTCTTTCTGTAACTCGACTGTAAGCCCCGGCTTCACCTTGAGATCGAGTTGCGACGCTGCCTGGAGAATGCCCTTCCATCGATGCTCAGTATCAGAACTGCCTCGGTGACCTTTAAAAAATGCAATTTGCTGGTGGCCCAGCTTTACAAGGTGTTCTAACGCTGCGAACGCGGCATGCTTGTTATCGACGACGATATTGGTGACCCCTGGCACCCGCCGATGGCCGGAGATAGCCACGATTGGTATCGTCGGCTTTTGCACTACGGGGGTGTTGACAAAGATCAGCCCCTCGACCGCGCGATCGATCAACATGCGCGGGTACTCCTGAATCAAGTCGGGCTGGCCGCGATGGCTCGCGACGAAATAAAAGTACCCGTCTTTCAGAAGTTCGTCCTCGATTCCGCGCATGATCGACGTCGCATAACCCTCACTGATTTCGGGCGCCAGAATGCCGACCATAAATCCGCGTTTCAGGCTCAGAGATCGCGCAAAAAAATTCGGCCGATATTCCAGCTCGCGCGCTGCCTGCAAAATGCGATCTTTGGTGTGCTTCGGAATTGCTTTGGCGGCAGGCGAGTCGTTCATCACGACGGAAACGGTTGCTGGCGACAAACGCAGATATTCGGCCAGTGCACGCAGGCTGACCGGCTTTGCCGGTAAGGTAGATTTCGTAGCCTTCGTGCTGCGAGCTAGCGTCATTAGGCGTGAAAGAAAAGCGGCTGCCACGCTTTCTGAAACCGAATCGGTGACAGACCCGGGTCTGAAAGCAGGGAAGCCTCCTGTCGAATTTTGTTCTGGCCGGCCCCGAGTGGTGTACTAAAGCGCTTTTGTTAGGCAACTAAGCGTTTTTCAAGCAGTTTATTGTGGTATATCTTATCCTCCATGTCAACTGCCAAACGCCGCTCAAGACGCAGCCCGCGTCGCCATTGCCGACTCCCTCGTTCCTTCTTCCGTCGGTCAGTTGGCCCGCATCTCGGCCTGTGAGAAGATGATTCACACGGTTCATCCTCACCTCCTTTTCATGAAGATTCTGGTTGCCGGCGCCTGGGCTTTCCGCGTTCGACACAACTGCTGTCGTAATGCAATTCTGAACCTTCTCATCCTGGCGCTCGGCAGCGTCACTTGGGCACAAAACGGAAGTCCAGGTGCGACTCAGGAACAACAAGGCGGAATGAGCACCGGCGGTGCGCACGCGCCAGTCAAGGATGCGCTATCCCGCCCGATTACAGCCGGCGGCTTTGTCGATGGCGCGCCAATTATCTTCGTCGACATAACCCACGCCGCCGGACTCGACAAGTTTCATCATCGATCTGGAACTCCGGAGAAGATGACGATTCTGGAAACGCCAGGGTCGGGAGTCGCGCTTCTCGACTATGACAACGATGGCTGGCTCGATATCTACCTGGTAAATGGGTCTACTTTGCCAGCGCTGAAGGGCAAAGAAACTCCGCCGCGCGCCATGCTGTTGCATAACAATCACGACGGCACTTTCACTGATGTCACGGAAAAAGCGGGCATCGCCAATGAGCGCTGGGGATTTGGCGCCGCGGTCGCGGACTATGACAACGACGGCTGGCCCGATATTTACGTCTCCAACTTTGGCAAGAATCGTCTTTATCACAACAATCACGACGGCACGTTTACTGATGTGGCAGAAAAAGCCGGTGTCACTTTGGGTGGATGGTCCGCCGGGGCCACCTGGGGCGACTATGACCACGACGGCCTGCTTGATTTGTTCGTACCCGGATACGTGAAATTCGATCCCGATAATCCCCCAATTTCTGGCAAGGGAGGACTGCCGCCCGGCTTTTGCCAATTTCGAGGAATCGAGGTCATGTGCGGACCGCGCGGCCTGAAAGGCGAGCCCGACCATCTCTTCCATAACAATGGCGATGGCACTTTCACCGATGTTAGCGTAAAGGCTGGCGTTTCTGACCCGCGAGGTTATTACGGGCTCGCATCGGTCTTTGTCGATGTCGACGATGATGGCTGGGTCGATTTGCTGGTCGCCAACGATTCTGTTCCGAAATACCTGTATCGCAACAAACATGATGGCACCTTTGAGGATATTAGCTATTTGTCGGGCTTCGCCTTAAATGATGAAGGCCGCGAACAGGCCTCCATGGGAATCGCCGTCGGGGACTACAACCACGATGGGAAGGTCGATTTCCACGTGACGAATTTTTCCGACGACTACAACACTTTGTATCGCAACGACGGCGATGCAAGTTTTTCCGACGTGAGTTATGCAGCGGGCCTGGCGCAGGTGACCATCCCTTTTCTGGGATGGGGCACCGGCTTTCTGGATTACGACAATGACGGCTGGCTCGATATCTTCGTCGCCAACGGCCACGTCTATCCCGGCGTGGACAAGCAGGACTGGGGCACGACCTGGGCGCAGCGTCCACTGCTTTTTCGCAACCTGAACGGCGCCAAATTCGAAGAGGTTCCTGCAAATCCAAATAGTGGACTCGGCGTGATTGTCTCCGCCCGCGGCGCAGCCTTTGGCGACCTCTTCAATGATGGCCACATCGACGTGGTCATGAATGTGATGGATTCCACGCCAGTGCTGCTCCGCAACGTCGTGAAGAATTCGAACCATTGGGTCACTTTGAAGCTGGTCGGTGGGCCAAAAAGTCCTCGCGATGCGATTGGTGCCAAGGTCTTCTTGACCGCCGGAGGGTTCCGCCAGCGTGGCGACGTTTACAGTGGCGGAAGCTATGCATCGACTTCAGATCCCCGTTTGCACTTCGGTCTTGGAGCCGCCGACAAAGTCGACAAGGTTGAAATTCATTGGCCGAGCGGAACAAAAGAAGAAGTCCATCTTCCCTCCGTAGATCGCTTCTATACGGTGGTAGAAAGCAAAGGAATCGTGGAGCCGTGAAGAAGTCTGATGCATTTCGCGGATATTGGACCTCTGTCTTGTGTTTAATCGTGCCGTTTCTTTGTGTGTGGTACGCATCGGCCCAGCCCGCCCCAAGTAACGCGCCAGCCGGCGCCTTCGACGAAATAACCAAGCAACTCGGTATCAATTTCCAGTACCAGTCTTCCCACACATCGCGAAAATATCTGCTCGAGACTATGGGAGCGGGCGTCGCCCTCTTCGACTACGACAACGACGGCCACCTCGACATATTCCTTGTGAACGGCG
Organism: Terriglobales bacterium; assembly: GCA_035508395.1. Classification (GTDB taxonomy): domain Bacteria; phylum Acidobacteriota; class Terriglobia; order Terriglobales; family Acidobacteriaceae; genus Acidiflorens. The sequence continues at coordinate 24,643 of DATJNC010000041.1, forward strand.
CACCGCTGGCCGATCCTACTCCCAAGGGCGCAATCCCCAAGAAGACCGGCCCTCAATATTGGAACCGTCTCTATCACCAAAAATCCGACGGCACATTCGAGGACGTCACCGAAAAAGCCGGGTTGCAGGGAGAAGGTTATGGCATGGGTGTAGCCGTCGGCGATTACGACAACGACGGATTCGAAGATCTCTACGTAACCGCATACGGCGGAAACAAGCTCTACCGCAACAACGGTAATGGAACGTTTACCGATGTTACGGAAAAGGCAGGTGTGGCGGGGGGCGGATGGTCGTCGAGCGCTGCCTGGGTCGATCTGGATGGCGACGGATATCTCGACCTCGTCGTCCTCCGTTACATGGAGTGGGACTTCGACGATTTCTGGTGCGGTGAACACAAGGAAGGCTATCGCGCCTACTGCCATCCCGATCACTTCAAACCAATCTCGCCTCTCGTTTACCACAATAATAAAGACGGAACATTTACCGAGGTCGCGGAGAAGGTCGGACTGGCTAAGCCCGGCAAGGGGTTGGGCCTTGCGATCGCCGACTATGATCGCGACGGCCGCATAGATCTGTTCGTGGCCAACGATTCCATGGTCGAGTTCCTCTACCACAATAAAGGAGACGGAACCTTCGAGGATCAGGGTCTGGTGTCAGAAGTCGCCGTGGATATTGACGGCCGCACCTATGCCGGCATGGGCGTTGATTTCGCCGACTACAACAACGATGGATGGCCCGATCTGGTTGTGACCGATCTCGCCAATCAGCGATACGCACTCTATCAGAACACAGGAGACGGCTCGTTTAACTACGTCAGTCTGGCCGCTGGCCTTGGCCAGATCACGTTGACTCATTCCGGATGGGGCGTCCGCTTCCTCGACTATGACAATGACGGATGGAAAGATCTTCTCATTGCCCAGGGGCACGATCTCGATACCATTGAACTCAACTTCCCCAATCTTCACTATCGCGAACCCATGCTGCTCGCACGCAATACGGGCCATGGTTTCGTCGACGTGTCGGCGCAATCGGGAGTTTTCAGTCAACCCTGGGTAGCGCGCGGCATGGCGATCGGAGATATCGATAACGACGGCCGTCTCGATGCCGTCATCACCACCAACGACGGCCCCGTGCATGTGCTGCACAACGAAACCTCGAATTCGAACCACTGGCTCTTGCTGAACCTGGTTGGGCATACCAGCAATCGCGATGCGATTGGTGCCGAAGTCACGCTGGTGACCGCATCGGGTTCGCAGTATGCCACGGTATCCACAGCGAGCAGCTACCTTTCCTCGAGCGACAAGCGCGTACACTTTGGATTGGGCAAGGAGACCAGCGCGCAACGGGTCGAGATTCGCTGGCCCAGCGGAATTCGGCAGACAATAAAGGACGTTCGTGCCGATCAGATTGTGCGCATTGACGAGTCCGCGCCATCCCCGCCATCGCGAAAACCATGATGCTGCATCCCAAGGCGTGCTTGACGAGTTGCTTGCGGCCCGGCACGCTTGGCCTGCTTTTGGTCGCCGTGATCACGGCCAACGCGCAGATTGAAACCGATTTCGACAAGGCTGCGGCTGAATTCCGCGCCGGCAATTACATTACGGCTGCGGCCTTGTTTGCCCGCGTAGAAAACGATCAGCCCGGAAAAACCGCGGCCCTGCTCTTACGCGGCAAGTGTCTCGCTCAGCTTCAGGACTTCGCCGGCGCGGAGGATTCTCTTCGCCGCTACATCTCCG
>DATJNC010000042.1:0-42931 GCA_035508395.1 Terriglobales bacterium
GTTGGAGTAAATCCCGGATAGGTCTCCATGCTGGAGACATAGTTGCCATCGAACCCGAATTTCATGATGTGGTTGCCCTTGATCCAGGAGACGGAGTCTGAGAGTTGTCCACGGGTTTCGTAGAGCCGGTCGTTGGTGCCGAAGTTATGCCCAAGCTCGAGGTCATTGAGGACGCTGAAATCGGGTTGACCGGTGGCGCCATAGAACTCGTAGTGGCGGCGCGCGAATTGGGCAAGAACTGTGTTCACAACATTGGAAGAGAGGACCGTGTTGACCGTGCCAACGACTGCCTGGTCGCGAATGAAGAGATTGCGGCCGCCACTTGGGACGCCGATGCCGCCGCCATCGAGCGTATTGCCAACCAGTTCGTTGAGGGCGCGGACGTCTTCCGCGTTATAGCGAATCGCCAAACGATTGTTGGTGGTGAGCTGATGATCAAGCCGGACGAAGCCGTAATCGTCGTTTCCAGTCTTGAGAAAACCTTGAAGGAACGAGAAGGCTTGCGCCTGAGTGATATTCGCGGGATTGCCAGCGAAGCCGGGGAGGCAGCTGTTGAGCGCAGTTGTGCAACCCTCGGGGGCGAGACCCATGAGGGCCTTGGCCTGATCGATCAGTTGAACATTGTTGACCAGATCGGGCGGATAGGTCGGAGAATATGCGCTCCTCTTGCCCTCGTAGTTCATGAAGAAGAATGTTTTGTTCTTAACGATGGGACCGCCGAGCGAAGCTCCAAACTGGTTCTGTCGCAAAAAATGCGGAAGGGGGGCGGGCTGGAGGAGCGATCGCGCATCGGTTGCGCTGTTCTGGAAAAACTCGTACGCCGACCCGTGAAGATCGTTGGTGCCGGACTTGGTGACGATGTTCACGATGCCGCCAACGGCGCGTCCGTATTCGGCGCCGAAGCTATTGTTCACCACGCGGAATTCCTGCACTGATTCCTGCGGAGGGGTGGCGCGCTGGATGCCGCTGGCCGCGTTGACGAAGTCGGCGCCATCGACCGTGATCTCGTTGCTGAACGAGCGCATGCCGCCGAAGGAAATCTGGGTGACCTCAAACTCGGTAAACGTGGTGCCGAGGCTGGTGCGGCTGGTGGCCACGCCGGGCGTCAAGAGAGCAAAATCTGTGAACACGCGACTGCTGGTGGGGAGTGCCTCAACCTGCTGTGTGGCAACCACCTGGCTGATTTCGCTTCTCGTCGGCTCAATGATCGGAGCTTCGGTGGTTACGATGACGGTTTCACCCTTGGCTGCGACTTCCAGAGGCACATTGACGGTGGCGACCTGACCCACCGTGAGCACGATTCCCTTTTCGGTGAAGTTGGCGAATCCGCTCGAAGTGGCTTTCAGTTCGTAGGTACCGGGTCGCATGTTGGCGATGGCATAGAAACCGCTGCCATTGGAGGTCGCCGTGTAGGTCGCGTCGGTCGCGGTATTGCGCACGACGATGGCAGCGCCCACGATCACTCCTCCGCTTGGGTCCGTCACCGTGCCATTCAGTTGGGCATTCTCAATGCCCTGAGCGAACGCTTGGGGGACAGGGCAAAGGAGAACGGCAGAAACAAGCAGGACCGACAACAGTGTCGAAAGACGAATCATCAGCGCCTCCTGGAACGAAGACGTACGACGACATGGTCGAAGGGCGTGGCCCCGATGTCATGCCAACTTTTTTCTTGATTGAGATCCCCACCCGACCGCAGCCAAGGTGTTTATCATCGAATTTGTTCGATTGTCAACGCAAAAAATGTATACGTTTTTCGTGTTGTAGGGCACATTTTTGTAACCAATGCGCCGGAATGTATGCAACAGGCGCTTGAACGCCGGTCGGGGACGAACCAAAAATCGGTCGGAACTCTCGAATGGGCCGGGAGGAGTGCGAGGGCGAGATGCAGTAATCGCGCAGAATTCGCAGGTTATCGTTGCGCTATGGGGGGCACAGAAAGCAAGTCGGTCAGCTTGCGTAATACCCGGCGCGGGCTCCGGCTCAACGGCTGGCTCGCCCAGTCTCGCGCACTAGTGATTCCGGTGGTTACACCGAATCCGATTGCACCACCACGGCGCGCCATAATCATCTCGACAAGTGGATCGTCTCCGACAACTCCCACTCTGCGCATAGGCACTCCGAGCTTGCGCGCCACTAATCGGAGTGCATTGAGTGAAGGCTTGCCGGTGAGCACCATGGGCGCGCGTGTGATCTTGCGCACAGCGGCAGTGATGGCATGGGAATGCCCCATCGTTTTGCCGCTTGCGGTGGCGAAGAAAGGAACGTCGGACGCGACGTAGAGTTCGGCCCCGTTCCAAATCGCCTTAACGGCAGTCTCGATGTCTTTCATGCCGCAGTCCGGATGCCAGCCGATGTAGACGGCCTGGGCGTGCTCGGCGTCATCGTGGCCCGTGAAGATGGTCTCGATTCCCACTTCGCGCAGCGCGTGCCCCACGCCGGGAGTGCCTAAGACGAGTGCGCGTTTGATTCCGCGACGCGGCATCAGATCGGCGGCAACGCTGGAGGGAGTGAGGAGAGCCTCATCGGATATTGGAAGACCCAGCGCGCGCAGTTTTGGTGCTTGTTCCGACGGTGGATAGTGACTGCCATTCGTGAGCACGACGAAGGGAATCCCGCGCGCCTTCAGTTCGTTTAGCACTTCCACGGCTCCGGGCAACAAGCGGTAGCCGCTGAAAGAGCGATCGGTCAAAACGAGGGTGCCATCGAGGTCGAACATGAAGCCCTCGATCGGACCCAGGGTCTCGCGTCTGCCGTTGCGAGGGGGTTTCATGCTCCGACATCTCCGGCAGCGCTTAATTCGAGATTGAAACCTGGCTTTGTGATTGAGATGAATGCGAGGTCGCGACGAGCCGCGAGTTGACGAATCAGATCGGTTACGGCGACGAGATCTGGATTGTAGACGCGCGGCGCTGCGCCTGCCGGTTTCATCGCGTCAACCAAGTTCGCGGGCATGGTCGCGCGAAGCAGGAAATCCTCGTCGCTAAGTTCCGGTCCGATTCGCTTTCGCAAGTCTGGAAGCGGAGGCATGCCGAGTTCCTGGCGAAGCTCGCGGGCTCGGGGCAAAGACTCGATGCGCTCCATCACCTCGGGTGCGATGGGAATGGTGGGCCGGCCGAATTTTTCAAACGCGTAGCGGATAACTTCATCGGGCACGACTCCGTAACGCTCTTTTCCAGTCACGTTCATCACGGCTTGAGTCAACACCATCTGGGAAAAAGGCGTCATCACGATAGGCCAGCCCAGTTCTTCGCGAACTCGTCCAATCTCATCGATAACTTGGCGTTCCAGATGGGACAATTTGTGCTCGGCAAGATGACGGCGCATAGTACCGACCATGCCACCGGGCAATTGGTGGCGAAGATAGCCAGCGTCAAATGCCTGCGGCTTTCCGCTTGGCAAACCCTCCGCTTCGGCGAGACGAGTGAAGTAGCGGTTAACTTCGGCGAGGGCCTCGTCGTCGACGTCGACCGTGTGACCGAGGGCGCGCAGATTTGAGACAACTCTTTCGGATGGCGGATTCGAAATTCCGTCAGACGCAGCGCCAGACGCGCACTGTACCGCGCTGATTCCCCATTGCGGCGCTTCCATATATACAAGTTCGCCAAGACCAATGGTGCAATGAGAGTGGAGTTCGAGCGACTTGTCTCCCATCACCTGCATGATTGCCGGGATGAGCGTGTTGGCGCGTAGCGGAGTGAGCAGGCCACCCGGATCTTTGATGTAGAGCGCGTCGATATCTGGGCTGGCGATAAGCTGCCGCGCGCGGGCGACATAGTAGGCGTCATCGTGGATGGGACTGATGGTGAACACCAAAGCGGCCACAACGTATTGGCCACCCACTGATTTCGCCATGCGCGCGCACGCGACGTTCGAATCAGCGTCGTTCATCGGGTCGGCAAGAGCGAAGCGCCGAATCCCATTTTTCACGAGCGTGCGGAAGGCCAATTGCATGAAGTCGGGGCTGGCTGTCTCCCACGAAATGAAGCGAAAGCCCGTCGACAGAAATTGCAGGGGGGTCTTCGGCATCGCTTCCGCCATCAGGCGAATTCGCTCCCACGGATTTTCTTGTTTGTAGCGAACCGCAACGCCCATGTGGGTCGAAGTAGTGAAGTCGATGGCTTTGAAACCAACCCGCTCCATCACGGGCGCGATGGTCAGAGTTTTGGCCGTGTCGATACCGAGGGCGGCCCAGAGGCTTTGATTTCCGTCGCGGAGTGACGTCTCAACCAGTTGAATGTTCGCCATGAGTTAGTTTTGGTTCACAGTTTCGGACGGACGCGCAACAATATTTCGCCATATTCGATGGCCGCTCCGTTTTCGACGAGGACCTCGACGACTTCGCCTTGCGCGCCAGCGTGCACAGGATTCATCAGTTTCATCACCTCGATGATGCCGATGACGGTCTCTTCTTCGACGATGGAGCCGACATCGACGAACGGCGCCTCGCCGGGCTTCGGCGCGCGGTAGAAAATTCCAAGCAGAGGAGCCGGAATCTCAACCAGCCCGGGCTCAGACGGCGGCTTGTGTTTCTTGGCGAGGCGAGGTGGCATTGTTGGCACAACCGACGCGAGAGTACTTGCGGACGGCCGAGTCGCAGTTTCCGGAACTTGTCGTACGGTCTTGGCCGAATTGCGCTGCAAATGCAACTTCATGCCATCGACTTCGAGCGACAGTGTGTCGAAGGTAGAATCTTCGAGCAGGCGCATGATTTCGGCGACGTCTTTGGCCGTCAGGCTCATCGACGGCCTCCGAAAATGTTCATCACGTGCGTCAGCGGATTCTCTTCTGGTTTCGCAACTGGTTTCGCTTCTTTGCTCGACCAGACTGTTTCCGGACGGCTCTGCAGCAAGAAGATCTTTCCATCGGGATCGATGGCCCATTCAATATCCTGAGGACGGCCGTAGTGCCGCTCGACTCTGCGTCCAATTTCTTTCAGTTCGGCGAGCTCTGAATCGCTGATGCATGGCACACGGCGAAGATTTTCTGGGGTTTTGATTTCGTTAATGCCGCCGCCAGCGGCTGGGACATGCTGGATGTGTTTGTCGGAGATATCGCGCACTGAAATCTCACCCGTGATTTTCGCGATGACGAAGCGATCGGGCGTGACCTCACCGCTGACCACAGCCGATCCCAAGCCCCACGTGCCTTCAATCGTAACTACCGAGCGATCGCCGGTTAATGGGCTGCGAGTGAACATCACTCCGGCCGTGCGCGCGTCAACCATTTGCTGCACGACCACCGCCATCGCCACTCCGCTTTCCGGCATTCGATGCTTGCGACGATAGGCGATCGAAGGCACAGAGTAGAGACTTGCCCAGCAGGAACGCACATACTTGAGCGTGGGGTGCGCTCCCATCACCCAAAGATATGTGTCCTGCAGGCCGGCGAAGCTGGCATCCTCGGCGTCTTCAGTGGTTGCGGAAGAGCGCACCGCTAATGGCCGATCAGCTTTGTCACCGCAAAGTTCGGCGTGCGCGCCGAGAATCTCCGCCTGCAGAACGTCGGGCAACGGTGCGTCTTCAATCCGCGCGCGCAGCTGCTTTGAAAGGCGGGTGATCTCGTCGAGTTGGTAATCGCATAGGGCCTCCACGCAAGATCTGATTGGATCTTCTTTTTCGAGCGCGCAAAGAAAACTTTCGAATGCGCCCGTCGCGACCACGAAGCCCGGCGGCACCGCGATTCCCGCGCCGGTAAGTTCGCCGAGAGAACCGCCTTTGCCGCCGACGGCCGGGCGATCCTTCAGCGTGATACCGGCGAACCAACTGATGTTATTTGATGAATGCATGAATTCCAGGGCGAATTCAGAAAATTCGGGAGCGGCCTCGATTCAATCGAGCAGCGTCACCACGCCTCTCCCTCCATCGACACGAACGCGCTGGCCATCTCTGATTTTTTGCGTGGCAGTGCCCGTTCCAACGACCGCGGGCAAGCCGAATTCGCGTGCGACGATGGCGGCGTGGCTCATCGAGCCTCCGATGTCGGATACGGCCGCAGCGATCTTCTGGAAGATCGGGGCCCACGTAGGATTGGTGACCTGGCACACCAAAATGTCGCCCTGCCGCAGCCGCCCGATCTCGTCCACCGACTTTACCACCCGCGCCACGCCTTCAGCCACGCCACTGGAAGCGGCGAATCCCTTGATCTCATGCGAGTCCGGCTGATCGCCGGCCTTCAGCCACGCGTCGAGACTCTCGCGCGTGATGCCCCACAACATAACTATGGCGGGGTCATCGATGATATCGGGCACCGGGCCGAGCGCCGGAGCCGTATCGTGCTTCGCCCAGGCCGCGATCGCCTCTTTGCGCTCCTTCACAATGGCCGGCCATCGCGAAGGGCCGCGTGGGGGCGAACCATTCGACCAAGATGTCATCAGGTCGATGATGGCCGCTTCGAGCTCGAAATGCGTGAGCTGGAAAACATCTTCTGTATCCGGGAAGAATCCGCTGTCCGAAAGCAGCTTGCCGAATTCCCTGATCTTGTTAAAGAACAGATTTGTGTACCAGTGTTCGCAATAAAACTTGTGTCCTTCAACGTAAGGAAAGACACGATGAGCGAGGGTGATCATCTGATCGTAGGCAGCGCGTTCTTCTTCAGTGTTCAAAAGCTCGCGATACTCCTCGATCAGCTGTCTGCGCTCGGCCATTAACCTTTCAATCGGACGCTCGATGCGTTGGCCCGCTTTGACGTTGGCGATGTAGCCGGGCAGCGCGGCAAAGGGCATCGAGAGATCGTCGTTCCACGAGCGATGATAGTGATAAAAGCCGTCCCCGACATTGATGTTGAACCAAGGCTCGCGTGAAATCGCCAATTCTTCCAGCCATGCTTTTCCGGGCTCGCCAAGTTGTTCGAGCGATCTGATGACGTCATCCGGCTTGCGGCCCTCGACGATTTGGTTATCGACTCCGAGTTCGATGGCGAGCTTCGCCAGGCGTCGCAGTTCGTCATCCGGACGAAAAATTTCTGCTTGAATACCGGCGACCATGCGCGCGACGGTCTGGTCGCTGATCTCCGGAAATGCTTTTTTGCAGAAATCGAAAAAAGTGAGATAGGCGCCGTAACCGAGAAGCAAGAACTCGAAGTGGTATTGCCACATCCGATAGTAGCCTTCGATCGTCTTTTGGTAGACGTCGAGAAGGTAGTGGTTTGACGCGACTCCGTGGCCTGCGTGCACATTCGACAGGGGCTCGAATTCCGGGATGACAGGCTTCGCCAGCTTCTCGGCGTCCCGAATCAGGGCCATCATTTTTTTCTTCCACTGCTCGAACAAACGCTCCCAGTTGGCGTAGTAATAAAATGCGCGCTGCTTGAATTCTTCGGTGCGGCGGGCGATCTCCGCCGGATCGGTGACCGCATTTCCGCCTATGTAGATGCGGCCATTGATGATGCGATAGTCGATGCCGAGAGTCGTGGGCAAGCATTGCACGCGCGTGTTTGAGGCGCCCAGCGCGCAATAAGCAGCTTCGGCCGTGATGGTGTCGAACAGACACATCGGCTCGGGAAAGTGCATGGAGTTATAAAACCAAAACCGCTCGTCGTCCTCGTTGCTGAACTGCATGTAGTAGGGATAAGCGGCTTGCGCTTGCTCGGTTCCCGGCACTACTTTCAGCGAACTCGGCAGCGGAAATTGTTTGGATTTAACCAGAGTTTCCATCGATCTTCGTCCCAGGATCTAGCCTCCCCACGGGCCGTTTCAATGTACACCCATCTGAGCCTGGGCGTTGCGGCGATCTTTGCCGCTATCAGGATTGATGCGCAGGACGCGATCATCCGTTTCCCCGAAAACAATATCGAGAAGTTCGGGCCTGTTTTTTTGAAGACCGCGACTGTTTACCGTGCCTTTTTCAGTCAACTCGCCGGCCGCGGCCGAAGGCGGCGTTTCGACCAGCAGGGCCGCAACAATCCGGCTCGAACTGCCCGTTCCCATCGTGTAAAGCTGCGTCAAGCGCTCGTGCAGGCTGGCTCTCAGTGTCTCGTTCGAGGCAATCTGTGAAGGGGCAGCCTCTCCGTTCAGGCCGGCAGTTGCGGCGCACGCCTCCCAATCGGGAAAAATGAGCATGCGCACATCTTCGCGGTCCGAGCCGACGATGACCACTTCGCCGGCCAGCGGCCGAAAGACGTCGAGAGCGATCAATCGCAATTTGCCGGCGTTGACGCGTGTACCGGAGGTCAGCTTGAAATCCTCGCTGATGCGGCCATCGAAGCGCATGCCTGCTCTCGGCTGTTGGGGATCGATAAAACTGAGCAGGTCGCCGGAGCGGAAAAATCCCTCATCATCAAATGACGCTTCTGTGGCCTTGGGATCACGCCAATAACCCGGCGTGACATTCGGGCCGCGATACCAGGCTTCGAAGCTCTCATCGTGCGGCACGAGCTTGAGATCCATCCCGGCGACCGGAATGCCGACGACTCCCGGGCCGGTCGCATACAAGTTGCCGAATAGCGCGATGGGACTGGTCTCAGTCATTCCAAGCCCGCTGACCGTCAAGATCTTCTGGCCAATCGCTTCGATCGTCAGCCGCTCAAGCGCAAACCAGGTCGAGGGCTGCATCGATGCGGCGGCATACCAGAGAAATTTAATTCGCTGAAAAAAGTGCTCGCGAAAGTCGCGGTCGGCTTCGAGATGCGGAATTAACAGCTCAAAGCCCTTGGGAACATTGAAATAGATTGTCGGCGAAATTCTTCGCAGTAATTTCAAGCTCTCGCCGAACAGCGCGGGAGTCGGTTTTCCCGGATCTATGTAGAGCGTGCCACCATTGTGAAGCACAATGCTGAAATTGCTGTTGCCGCCGGCCGTGTGATTCCAGGGGGCCCAGTCCACCATCACCGGCGGCTCTTCGGCCAATATCGGCGCTACCTGCCGCTTCATCTGCGCATTCGAACACATCATGCGCTGCGTGTTGATGACGGCTTTAGGGACGCCCGTCGAACCAGAAGTAAACAGGTATTTCACCACCGTATCGCCATTGACGCGCGCAGCCGCGGCCATCACGGTTGGCCGGCGACCGCCGTCGCCGCGAAGCGAGGCGAAGCTGATCATGCCCGGCGTGGTGTTCCGCAAAGCAACAACGGGAACGGAGCTCGCGATCGTCTTCTCGATCGCGGTCCGATAGAGTTCGCCATTTTCGACCACGACCATGCCAGGGGTCAGCAGGCGAAAACTGTGCCCGAGCTTCACATAGTCATTGGTCTGGAGCGCATAGGCGGGCGCGATTGGAGCAAAGGGAATCCCGATATAAACTGCCGCCAGGATGAGCACGGCGTAATCGATGCTATTGCTGGCGAGCACTGCGATTGGTCGCTCGGCACCAACGTCATAGTCCAACAAGCCTTCAGCGATTGCCAGTGCAGCCTCGCGAGCTTCACGATAAGAAATCGTTCGCTCGCCGTCTTTGGTTTGCTCGATGATGAATGCGCGATCCGGGGCTTCGACAGCCCAGCGGTCCAGCCAATCGCCGATTCGCTGGTCATAGCTCGCCAGCGGCTCGACCGAACGCATTAGGAAGCTTCCGTCGGCGCGACGCGTCAGATCGATTTCAGGAGAAAAAAAAGGCACCGGCCGTAATGGCGCATTCACGAGGATCCCCACATCGTTCAGTGTACTTAACGATGAAGGTAAATGATGAGATTCGGCGCTGCAAGCGGCGTGCTAGACTCGTAGCACAAACGACGGGACCTGCCCAAACGCCACGGCATCTGATGTCAGAGCAAACGATGAAACGCAGTCGCACGCCAAAACGCAAAACCAGGAGCGACAGGTTATCGAATGACGTTTACGACCAGCCCGGACATCTGATTCGCCGCGCTCAACAAATTGCGGTTTCCATGTTTTACTCGACCGTGGGCTGTGAAGTAACGCCGGTCCAATATGCCGTCTTGAGAATTCTTCAGGATCACCCCGGAATCGACCAGGTCACGCTGGCGCGACTGTGCGCCCTCGACACTTCTACGGCCGCAAACCTGGCAGTTCGCCTGGAAGAACGCGGATTCATCAAACGAGTGGTGCCGAGCAACAGCAAGCGTTTTCGCTTGCTTCACCTCACACCGCAGGGCACAACCCTTCTGAAGAAGTTGCTTCCCGACGGGCGCCTGCTGAGTCAGCGCTTACTGCAGGCCCTGAACAGGAAAGAGCAGAAGGTTTTTCTGCACCTCCTCAGGAAGTTTGTGCACCTGAATAACGAAGAGAGCCGCGCCCCACTGGATCACGCATTGATGGAGATTGGAAATAACGGGAATGCGGCGGCCATGCGATTGCGCCCGCCCGAGCGCTAAATTTCATCCCCGGTTCCGAACTTTTCCTTCACCCGATCGGGAATCGCGCGCGCTTCAAATTTTTCCGGATCGCCATCGGGGTGCCCGACCCAGACTCTTGTCTCGAAGCACTCAATGGCCATCGCTTCTCCCTTGAACAGTTGGTGACGCACAACGAAGCTGCTATTGCCCCACTTCGAAACCGCCGATTCGACGTCGACGTCGTCGCCGAAACGCGACGGGATCATGAACCGTGATTTCATGTCAACGACGGGAATGCCGGCAATACCGTAGGCCTTCAACATATCGGGCTTGAAGAGGCCGGCACGCTCGAAAAGCGCGCACGTGCACGCATCGAACATTTCGAAATAGCGAGGGAAATAGACGATGCCCGCGGGATCGCAATCTCCCCACTCAATGCGTATGCGTTTTCGATTCGTGAGCATGGATGGCAAAGCTGGAATTATAAGCGCCCGGAAGAAATTCTCAGGCATGGTCGGGATGGCATCGAAGTGTGAGGCGTTTTCGGCTAGACTTGCCGTCTCTTAGCTTCTCGAGATACTGAAACATCCAGGAGATCCAATGGCAAGACTCGTCCTCGTGCACGGCGCATTCTGTGGCGCATGGGTCTGGGACCAACTGAGTGAGCGACTGAAGAGGATGGGGCATTCAGTTGAGACGTTCGATTTGCCCGGCCTGGGTGAAGATTGCACGCCGGTCAAGGAAGTGAATCTTGAGGCATGCGCAGCGCGTTTGTGCGAAGTGCTTGCATCTGGTTCCGAACCGGCCATCGTCATCGGTCACAGCATGGGCGGAATCGTGGTGACTCAGGGCGCGGCGCGTCGTCCCGAGAAAGTCGCCGCGCTCGTGTATGTAGCAGCGTTCCTGCCCAAGAACGGCCAAAGTCTTCTGGACCTGACCAAGCTTCCGGAGGGGGCAGACGACCAAGTTCAGGCGAACGTCGTGATTGAAGGTGACCCGCCCGTTGCCATCATGCCTGTTTCGGCCTCTCGTCAGGCGCTGTACGAGTGTTGCAGGGAAGACGTTGCTTTGCGGGCGACTCGAAAGCACCGCGCGCAGCCGGTGGCTCCTTTCGCGGCGCCGGTGTCCATTCCGGTTGGGGCGCTCGATGGTATTGACCGGTATTACGTTATGTGCACCCGCGACCGCGCGGTGCCGCCTGCGCTGCAGCGGCGAATGATCGCCGAGAATCCGTGTGTGGAAGTTGCCGAACTTGCCACGGATCACACGCCGCAGTTGTCGAAGCCAGAGGAACTGGCCAATGTGCTTGACAGGTTTGCTGCACATGCTTCGGCACGCACTACGCAGCGGGCCAAGAGTTAGATTGCTACGAGAGCTTAGATTGTTTTGAGGCCGGATTTGCCGCTTTCAGCACATTGCTTACCGCGATTGCAGGGCTCGATCCCATTGTCTGAAACTTGAGTTTTCCGCTGCAAGATGTTCAATCAGTTTACTGGGCCGCCAATAGTGTCCCAGCGTTTCGTGGTAGCGGCGAATGCGCTCGGCCACATGACGCAGGCCCAGAGTATCGGCGTAAAACATTGGGCCGCCGAGATGGCGGGGGAAGCCGTAGCCGCTGGTCCAAACAACATCGATGTCGGAGGTTCGCGCCGCGATACCTTCGTCTAGAACCATCGCGCCAACATTGATCAGCGCGAGCAGGCACCGCTCCACGATTTCGTCATCGCCGATTTCGCGCCGCGCGATGCCTCGCTGAGACGCGAGGGTTTCGATCAAGAGCGTAACGTCGGGATCGGGCGTCGCGTCGCGACTGCCATTTTCATATCGGTAGAAGCCTCGACCCGTCTTCTGGCCAAGTCTGCCGAGTTCGGTAAGACGATCGGCGATCACGAAATAAGGATCCGGACGGCTTTCATGTTTGTAAAGCTGGATGCGTGCCTTTGTGCCGACGTCGTTTCCGCCGAGGTCGCTCACGCGCTGCGGGCCCATGGCAAAACCGAATTTCTCCAATGCGGTGTCGATTTGCATGGGCGAGGCACCTTCGAGAAGGAGTCGTTCGGCTTCGCGGAAGTAGCCATCGAGCATCATGCGATTGCCGATGAATCCGAAGGCATCGCCGGAAACGACGGGAACCTTCTTCAACAGCTTGGCGATAGAGAGAGCTGTCGCCAGCGCCTCGGCAGCGGAATCGCGCGACCGGACGATCTCTAGCAGCTTCGTGACATTTGCTGGAGCGAAAAAATGGAGGCCCAGCACACGATCGGGATGCCTGGTGGCGCGGCCAAGCTCCGTTACCGAAAGAGTCGAAGTATTTGTGGCGATCAATTTTTCGGCGGAGATCACCGCGTCGAGGCTGGACAATATTTCCTTTTTCAGATCCATGTCTTCGAAGACCGCTTCGATGACCATGTCCGCATCAGCCGCAGCAGTAGGCTCCAGGCTGTTCGCGATCTGGGCAATCCGCTGATCCGCGACTTCCTGGGTGATCCGGCCGCGCTTCACGGTCGAAGCGTATGAGGAACGAATATTTCCCTGGCTCCGCGCGAGCGCGGCGTTGGAATTGTCGATCAGCGTGACTCTTCGGCCGGCATCTGCGAATGCAATGGAGATTGCACTGCCCATGGTGCCGGCGCCGATGATTGCGACATGCTTAATCTCTGGCGGTGCGAGGTGCGCGGGCAGCCCGGCCACTTTGCCCGATTCGCGTTCAGCGAAGAAAACATGGCGTAGCGCCTCGCTTTCGCGAGAGGCGAGAGACTTTTGAGAAATGGCCGATTCGACCGCAATGCCCTCAGCAAACGGCAATCTCGAGGCTTGAATCGCTTCGACGACAAGAGTCTGCGTGGTTCGGCCTCTCAAACTCTTCGCGTGGGCGCGCAAAACCTCGGTAATGTCGGATTCGCTGAGGCCGCCGGTGGCAGGAAGATGGCGCGTCGGCCGCGGGCGGATTCCGTCTTGCACCAGTCGCTCGCAGAAGGCGATTGCCCCCGGACGCAAATCTCCGTCTACAACTTCATCGACGAGACCTTTGACTTTGCCCTCTTGAGCCGAAATCGGCGCTCCCGAAAGAATCATCTCCAACGCGGCACGAGCGCCGACAAGGCGAGGCAGGCGCTGAGTACCTCCGGCGCCCGGGACGATACCGAGATTAATCTCGGGCAACCCAAGTTTCGCGTCGGTGCGCGCAACGCGATAATGGCAAGCCATCGCCACTTCGAGCCCGCCGCCCAGCGCCAATCCATGAATCGCGGCAACCACAGGCACGGCGGCCAGTTCAATTGCCGCCTGCACTTCTTGCAGCGAAGGTTCCAAAAATCCGGTATCGAATTCCTTCAGGTCGGCGCCGGCGCTGAACAAGTTGCCGCCGGAGATGATCAGCAACGTCTTGATGTGAGGGCGATTGGCGGCAAAGGCAATGGCTTCGATGACGCCCACT
Organism: Terriglobales bacterium; assembly: GCA_035508395.1. GTDB lineage: Bacteria > Acidobacteriota > Terriglobia > Terriglobales > Acidobacteriaceae > Acidiflorens. Next base: position 13,667 of record DATJNC010000042.1, read on the forward strand.
CGCATCTCACGGCTTAGAGCGTTGACTGGAGGATTATCGAGCTGGATCAGCCCGACTGCGCCGATCTCTTTGAAGGAAACAATTTTGGAAGGAGCATTCATCGTGTTTTCGCAGGTAATTTGCGAGGGTATTCATTGCTCGCGACTCTTGTCAATTCTCCCGCTCGGGAGTCGAGCATATTGCAAACTTTTCGAGGTTCCGTATACTGAACGTCGCGTCAGTCGAGCTTCCACCCGAGGAGGTACGAAAATGAAAGCAAGAAATCTAGAGGACTTGCTACAGGCCGCCGGAAATCCCGTGACCATGTTGCGCAACTCGCAGATCGGAGCCTACGTTTACCCGGTGGTTCCCGCGGAATTTTCCAATTGGCGGGACGAACAACTCGCGTGGCGCGAGACCGCGGTGTTGTTCGATCAGTCACACCACATGTTCAATTTCTACGTCGAAGGGCCCGATGCCCTCAAGATGCTCTCCTATCTCGCGACGAACAGTTTTGCGAATTTTCCGGTCAATCGCGCCAAGCACTTTTCGCCTTGTTCCTACGACGGCTACGTGATCGGCGACGGCATTCTTTTTCATCTCGAAGAGAACAGCCTGGTCTACGTTGGGCGCGCACCGGTTGCCAATTGGCTCCAGTTCCATGCCGACACCGGTGGCTTTAACGTCACCACCAAAATGGATCCCCGCTCTCCCTCGAACCCCAAGGGAAATGCGATTGTCCGCACGTGTTACCGGTTTCAGATCCAGGGTCCGAATGCGCCGCAGATACTCGAGAAAGTGAACGGGGGGCCGGTGCCGGAGATCAAATTCTTCAACATGGGTTACATCAATATTGCCGGGCGAAAGGTTCGCGCGCTGCGCCACGGCATGGCGGGCGCTCCCGGACTGGAGGTCTGGGGGCCGTATGAAGAGCGCGAAGAAATTCGCGAGGCGATCATTGCTGCCGGCAAAGACTTCGGCCTCCGCGAGGTCGGCTCCCGAGCGTATGCGTCCAACGCACTCGAATCGGGATGGATTCCCTCCCCACTTCCCGCTGTCTACACGGGCGAGAAGATGAAGGCATATCGGCAGTGGTCCCCGACCAGCAGTTATGAGAGCACGGGCTCGCTGGCCGGCAGTTTTGAATCGAATAACATCGAAGACTATTACCTCACGCCTTACGCGCTGGGATACGGACCCTTTATCAAGTTCGATCACGACTTCATCGGCAGAGAAGCGCTGGGGAAGATGCAGGGCGAAAAGCATCGCAAGAAAGTCACCTTTGCGTGGAACTCGGACGACGTCGTGAAGGCATTCACCTCGTTGTTCGAACCCGGCGAAATTTACAAATACATCGACCTGCCGCAATCGAACTATGCGTCGGCCTCATACGACAAAATTATGAGCCACGGAAAGACAGTTGGCTTCTCTATGTTCACCGGCTACAGCTACAATGAGCGATCGATGTTGTCGGTCGGCGTCGTCGACGCCGATGTCGACGTCGGCACTGAAGTCATACTCGTGTGGGGAGAATCGGGCGGAGGCTCGAACAAGCCAACGGTCGAACGGCACAAGCAGATCGAGATTCGAGCAATCGTCAGCCCCGTGCCTTACTCCAAGGTTGTGCGGGAGACATACGCGAAAGGTTGGCGCATGGCTCAGGTGTGAGCCGAAGTCTGGTTCGCGGCCCGTTGAGCTTCGATCCAGTCGAGAGTTTTGTTGAATCCGCCGAAGACGTAGAAGTGCAGGCCGGCGATGCCGAGCGGCGCATTCGGCGCTTCTGCGGCGGCGTGAATCTCGCGGATTATCGGCTCGGGACCCTTCTCGATCAGCAATTTGGCAAATGACGGGTTTTCCGTCAGCACGTGGAGCGAATTCCCGATTCCGCATTTCATGGCATAGCGGACCAAGGTAACGATTCCGGCCGGCCCCGCAAGGCCAACTTGCACGGGAATGTCGATTCCTTTCGCGCGAGTTGCCTCGAGCCATCGAACGATCGGTTCAGCTTCAAAAGCAAATTGCGTCACGATCGAAAGTTGAATGCCCGCGCTGCGCGCGAAATTCAGTTTTGCGGTTAGCGCTTCGTCCAACACAGCCGGAGGAATGTGAGGATTGCCTTCGGGGAATGCACCGATCGCCATCCGCACGATGCCAAGGTTCTGAAAAACACCGGCCTGCATAACCCCTAAACTCGAGTCGTAGGGTCCGGCTGGCTCCGCGCGATCGCCACCGATGACAAGAATGCGGTCGACGCCGGCTTCAGTAACGAGGCGCGCGGCAAACTGCTCAAGCTGCGGCGCGCTCTGAATGTGACGAGCGCCCACATGGGGAACCGGGATAAGGCCGGCTCGTTTGAGTCGAGCGGCGGGGGCGACGGCATCCATCGGATCGGCGCCGGGAACCCAGGGGAGGAAAACTTCCGTGCCTGGTTCCAGACGGTCCAGCGCCGAGTCTATGCCCTTCGATTGGGTAGGGTTGATCTCGATCGAGTAGCCGCGCAGCATCTCGGCGAAACCTTGCGAAGCTGGGCTCTGGGTCATGCAGCTCATCGACGTTCAGTATACTGAACGCAGGCTGCATTCTGGCCAGTTCTTTCGACGATTGTCAAGGGCTGGATGCAGACGCGTTGGTTGGTTGCTTCGCTTTTTTGATTGGAGCGTTGTTCGCTTGACAGCCTATTGCAAAAGTGAGACCTATTGTTGAGTGTACTCAACCTGCCGTGGCGGCTCGGTGCAACGGCCGAGGGGTGGCCCGCGGCGGCCAAATTAGAAAATCTGTGTTTGAGTGCGAAACCAGCGTTGACCACGCTGGAGGGGTAGCCTATGCAAAACGAACCGGTCATGGATGTGGCCCATCTGGGTCATTTGGAATTGCTGACTCCGAAGCCCGAGGAGAGCCTGCGCTTTTTTGTCGACGTGCTGGGAATGACCGAGAGTGGCCGCGAAGGCGATTCGGTTTACCTGCATGCCTACGACGATTACGAACGCCACTCGTTGAAGCTGACCGCATCGAAATTGCCCGGCTTGGGTCACGTCGCATACCGCAGTCGCAGCCAGCAGGCGCTGGAACGGCGGGTGGCGGCGCTGCAGGGCTCGGGATTCGATATCGGATGGACGCGCGGCGATCTTGCGCACGGCCCGGCGTTTCTGTGCCAGGATCCGGACGGGCACAAAATCGAGCTTTACTATGAAACGCAGTGGTACCACGCGCCTCCGGAGTTGCGGCCTGCGTTGAAAAACCAGGCGCAGCGATTTCCGGCTCGCGGAATCAATGTGCGCCGTCTCGACCACTGGAACGGCCTGGCGGTCGACATAAAAGCCAACCGCGAGTTTTTTGAAAAATATCTGGGGTTTCGGCTGACCGAGCAGATTGTCCTGGACGATGGGTCAGAAGCCGCCATGTGGATGACGTGCACGAACAAGAGCTATGACTTTGCCTACACGCGCGACCACACCGGAACCAAGGGACGCTTTCACCACATCACGTACGCGGTGAATAGCCGTGAAGAAGTTTTGCTCGCCGCCGACATTTGCCTGGAGAATGGCGTTTATATTGAGACCGGCCCGCACAAACATGCCATCCAGCAGACTTTTTTTCTGTACGTGTATGAGCCCGGCGGCAACCGCGTAGAAGTGGCCAACGCAGGAGCGCGTCTGATTCTGGCGCCGGATTGGAAGCCGATCCGTTGGAGTGAAGCCGAGCGCAAGAAAGGTCAGGCGTGGGGACTGAAGACGATTGAATCGTTCCATACGTATGGCACGCCCCCGGTGGAAGTTGCCGCGGTCGCGAAGAAATAAATTGGCTTTGCGAGTCAGCAGACAGTCATCAGCAGTGATTGAAGCCCGGGTGTGTACGGCAGAATTCCTGAACTCCCAAGGTATCGCATCGTGTCCGATAAGAAAACTGCACTCGTCGTCAGCGCTCACTCCGCCGATTTTGTCTGGCGCGCGGGCGGAGCCATCGCGCTCTATGCGGAGCGCGGATGGGAAGTCACAATCGTCTGCCTATCATTTGGAGAACGTGGAGAATCGGCGAAGCTCTGGCGAGAACCGGGAATGACGATGGAGAAAGTAAAGGCCAATCGCAAAGGAGAAGCCAACCGGGCCGCGACGATTCTTGGAGCCAAGACCATCTTCTTCGATGTGGGCGATTACCCGATGAGAGTCGAAGACCGCGTGCTCTTCGAGTTAGCCGCGATCTTTCGCAAGATTCGGCCTGAATTTGTGCTCACGCATTCACTCAACGATCCCTACAACTTCGATCATCCTCTCGCCTCTCACATCGCGCAGGAAGCTCGCGTAGTGGCTCAGGCGCATGGCCATGAGCCCGCCATACCTGTCATCGGGGCGCCGCCGGTTTTTCTGTTCGAGCCGCATCAGCCGGAACAGTGCGAGTGGAAGCCGCAAGTGCTGCTCGACATCACTTCAGTGTGGCCCAAGAAATATGCAGCGTTCAAAGAGATGAGCGCCCAGGAGCATCTCTGGCAATATTACGAGCGCGTGGCGTTGCAGCGCGGAGCGCAGGCCTCCCGCAATTCAAATAAGAACATCAAATACGGAGAAGCCTATCAGCGCATTTTTCCGCAGGTGACGGAGGAACTGGCATGAACAAACCGGTGGTAGTCCGGCACGTGGAAAAGCCCCCGGTGGATACGGTCGCAGCGCTCGAGAAATATGGCGTGGCAACGGTCCATGAAGCGCAAGGGCGTTGCGGCTTGCTGGCGAGTTACATGCGGCCGATCTATGTGGGGGCGGCGATCGCTGGCCCGGCTGTTACCGTCTCGCTTCCTCCCGGCGACAACCTGATGATTCATGTGGCGGTGGAGGTTTGCGCGCCCGGCGACGTTCTTGTGGTCGCGCCCACCTCACCCTGCACCGATGGTTACTTCGGCGAATTGCTCGCCACGTCCCTCCGCGCTCACGGTGTCAAGGGCCTCGTTATCGATGCCGGCTGCCGCGACGTTCGCTCGCTGACTGAGATGAAGTTTCCTGTCTGGAGTCGAGCGGTCAGCTCGCAAGGAACGGTGAAGGCGACGCTGGGGTCGGTGAACGTTGGAGTCGTGTGTGCCGGCGCGTACGTCGAGGCGGGCGATGTAGTCGTCGCGGACGATGATGGCGTGGTGGTGGTGAAACGAGTTACGGCGCACGATGTAGTTTCTGCTTGCGAACAGCGGGTCCGCAAAGAAGAGGCGACTCGCGAACGTTTGGCGCGCGGAGAGCTCGGGCTCGATATTTATGGCCTACGAGCGAAAATCGCCGAACTTGGCCTCAAATATCAGTAACGCTCATCTAAGAAAATTGCATGGCCGGACACTCGCAAACTCGCATTCCTTGCACGCTAATGCGAGGAGGCACGTCTAAAGGGCCATTCTTTGTCGCGAGTGATCTTCCTAGTGATGCGGCACTACGCGACCGGGTGTTGCTTGCCGTGATGGGTTCGCCCGATGCGCGCCAGATCGACGGCATCGGCGGCGCCGATCCTCTTACCAGCAAAGTCGCCATCGTCTCCCGCTCTCTCCGTCCTGGAATCGACGTCGATTATCTTTTCGCGCAGGTCGCTGTCGACCGCCCGCTGGTCGATGTGACGCCCAATTGCGGAAATATGCTCGCCGGAGTCGGTCCGTTTGCCATTGAGCGCGGCCTCGTTCTCGCTCGGGATCCCGTTACTCAGGTGAAAATTTACATGGTGAATACGGGGAACGTGGCTGTGGCGCACATACCGACACCGGGCGGCGAAGTGTCATACGAAGGCGGCGCTTCCATCGCCGGTGTGCCTGGTACCACTGCCGCGATTCGCATCGATTTCCTCGAGACGGCTGGTTCAGTCTGCGGATCTATGTTGCCAACGGGACATGCGCTTGACCGGCTTGATGGTGTCGACGCAACGTTAATCGACAATGGCATGCCAGTCGCAGTGCTGCGCGCCGCCGACTTCGGAAAGTCCGGACACGAGACTCCTGCTGAACTCGATGCGGATAAAAAATTCAAAGCCCGTCTCGAAGAAATTCGGATTCTGGCCGGCGAGCGCATGGGTTTGGGTGATGTGCGGTCGAAGGTAGTTCCAAAGATGACGCTAGTGGCGCCGACGCGTGCCGGCGGAGACATCGCGACGCGTACCTTCATCCCCCATAAATGTCATGCTGCAATTGGCGTCTTGGGTGCAGTCACTGTGGGAACCGCTTGTGTGCTGCCCGGCTCGGTGGCGCACGAGATTGTGACTCAGCGTGCAGGCGCGGTAAAAAAACTCTCGGTCGAGCATCCCACGGGCGAATTCACGCTTGAAATCGAAGTGGATGAGGTGAACGCCAAGAGCAACGAATTGAAGATTGTCCGTTCGAGTCTGATTCGAACTGCGCGCGGGCTGTTTCGAGGTGAGGTGCTCATACCGGCGAGCGTCTGGGATGGGCATGCGTCGAAGCTTCCCGCCAATGCCCCGGCACTCGAACATGCCTGATACAAAATCCCAACCCATTCGCCGAATCGCCATCGTTGGCTTTGGCGAGGCCGGCGGCATCTTCGGATGCGATCTCGCAAGGCAGGGAATCGAAGTCTGTGTTTTCGATATCCTCTTCAATTCCAAACGGCACCGGCCGCGGATGTTGTCGAAGGCTCGCGCTTGCGGAGTAAGGGCCGCGGACAAGTTGAAAGATTGCGTGAGTGAAGCCGATCTTGCGATTTCCGCCGTCACTGCCTCGTCAGCGCTCGATGTCGCCAAAGATGCAGGCAGGATTCTCCAGTCCGGTCAGATTTTTCTCGACATTAATTCCGTTTCGCCCGAAACAAAGCGCAAAGCCGCCAAGCACGTCGAGTCGGGCTCCGCTCGGAAACGCGGAGCGCACTTCGTTGAAGCGGCGGTCATGGGGGCCGTCCCTGCCCAGCGGCTAAAAGTACCCATGCTGCTCGGAGGTCCCCATGCGAGTCGGACTGCTGAGAGGCTCCAATCGATTGGCGTGAACGCGACCGCGCTGAGCGATGAAGTAGGCATCGCATCAGCGGTGAAAATGTGCCGAAGCGTGATGATGAAGGGACTTGAGGCGCTGGCCGTCGAATGTCTTTTCGCGGCCCGACGTTTCGGCGCCGAAGGCAAGGTCCTCGAATCGCTGGCGGCTACGTATCCCGGCTTGGGCTGGAAAGATCGGCTGCCCGATTACCTGATCAGCCGCGTCGCCGAACACGGTTTGCGGCGCGCCGTCGAAATGCGAGAGGTTGCGGAGACGCTCCGCTCTATCGGGGTTAAACCAGAGATGGCGACGGCGACGGGCCACACGCAGGAAAGTCTCGTTCGCAGAATGGCCCAACAGGGAGTCAACTTTGACCCTAAGACCGCTTTCGCGTGGCGCACGCTTGCGGATTCATTGATTCGCGAACGCGGCCGCAGATCAATCCGGCGAGCCAAAGAATCGTTATCCGCTGACCGAGAATGAAAACAGATCTCAGGAAGCGTCACGGGCGTGACACCTTCTCCTCATCCTGCTCGAGTTCGCCCTGCTCTGCTTCCGCCCGCGATATCACCCGCGACAGGTTGATGCTCTCCCTTATGCCGTAGGCGTGCTCGAACATCAGGGCCGCTACTCGCGTGCCTTCCTTGTTTTCAAGCGCCTGCACGATCGCATGATGCTGGCGATTGGCGTAACGCAACATATCATATGTCCGAGGCAGGTCAAAACGGTCAAACGCAATCGCATGCGCGGCGGCAAACGGAATTCGATCATTGTGCTTAATCGCTTCCGCGATCACCTTACTGCCAGATCCTTCGACAATCAGGAAATGGAAGCGCCGGTTCATCTCGCCATACCGGTCTTCGTCGGCTTCCAGCAGCCTTCCCTTGGCGAAAATCTCGTCACCTTCGCGCAGGCACTCATGGAGAGCTTGTATGAGCGAGCGTGGGGGGCCTTGCTCGGCGAGCATGCGGGCGGCCAAGCCTTCCAGCACACCGCGGACGTCAATCCCGTCCATAATCTCTCGCGGTGTGAAGGCGCGCACGATGAAGCCGCGCGTATCCAGCTGCTTCAGTACTCCCTCGCGCGCCAGGATTGGCAACGATTCGCGCACTGGCGTCCTAGATACCCCGAGTTTCTTTGCCAGCTCGACTTCCGTGACCCGTTGACCCGGGGCGAGTTCACCCTGCAGGATCATCTCGCGAATTCGTACGATCACGCGTGAGTTCTTGCCGGCCATAGTTTCACGCAAGCCAGATCAGAATTTCATGGGCATACCGAGAGACGAGCCCAATTGGTCACCTAGCGGCAGTTTGGGAATAAAACTGGAATCTCGATAGGACTCCCATCCCCACATAGATGGTTTCCCGGATGTTACCAACTCCCTCCGACACAGGCAATCGAGCACACTACCGCGATTGAGAGAGTCAGGCAACTGGTTACCGACAGGTGCCTATTTAGCCAAATCGATACTTTGGAATAAAATGAGCGGCAATAGTGCGTCCAGAAACCGCCGTTCCAGACATGATCCAAGAGGTGAACCACCATGGCGACCATCGCTTCTCCAGTTGAAATCAACAGCAACGTTGCAGATTTCTTGAAGCATCCCAGAAAGCTGTTTATCGGGGGCACTTGGGTTGAAGCCGTCTCCGGCAAAACCTTCAACACCTACAATCCGGCAACGGGAGAAGTGTTAGCGAAAGTTGCTGAGGGCGATCGCGCCGACATTGACCTCGCCGTAAAAGCTGCACGGAAAGCCTTCGAAGAGGGACCGTGGCCCGACATGTCGCCTGCCGAGCGCGCTCGCTTGCTGTGGAAGCTTGCTGACCTGGTCGACGAACATCGCGAAGAACTCGCCGAACTCGAGACGCTCGATAATGGCAAACCGCTACTGTTTTCAAGGATTGTCGATGTTCCCACTTGCGCCTCCAATCTTCGCTACATGGCAGGATTCGCGACCAAGGTTGAAGGCAAGACTATTCCGATCTCAATGCCCGGCGCGAAGTATTTTGCCTACACGCTGCGCGAGCCCGTCGGCGTTGCCGGACAGATCATCCCGTGGAATTTCCCGCTGATCATGGCGTCGTTGAAGCTGGGTCCGGCGCTGGCGGTTGGCTGCACCTGCGTTTTGAAACCTGCCGAGCAGACTCCACTCACGGCATTGCGCCTTGGCGAGTTGATTCAGGAGGCCGGCTTCCCCGACGGTGTGGTCAATATTGTGCCCGGGTATGGTGAAACGGCAGGCGCCGCGTTGGCCGCACATCCAGACGTCGACAAGATTGCCTTCACCGGTTCGACGGAAGTCGGCCGTTTGATCGTTACCGCGGCCACGGGAAATCTGAAAAAAGTTTCGCTGGAGCTCGGAGGAAAGAGTCCGAATATCGTTTTTGCCGATGCCGACCTCAATTGCGCGATTCCCGGCAGCGCCAATGCGATCTTCTTCAATCAGGGTGAAATCTGCGCTGCTGGCTCCCGCCTGTTCGTTCACAAGAGCATCTTCGATAAGGTCGTCGGAGGTGTCGCCGACATCGCGAAGAAAATGAGCGTTGGCCCTGGTATTGATCCAGCTACGAGGCTTGGGCCTCTTGTCTCGCAAGAGCAGCTCGAGCGCGTATGCGGTTATCTCGAGTCGGGAATGAAGGATGGCGCCAAGGCGGCAATCGGCGGCCACAAAATCGACGGCCCGGGCTATTTCGTCGAACCGACCATCCTGGTCGACGTGCGGCCGGAGATGAAAGTTGTGCGTGAAGAGATTTTTGGCCCTGTTGTCACTGCCATTCCTTTCAGCGACGCGAATGAAATCGTGAAGTCCGCCAATGATACGAATTATGGCTTGGCCTCCGCGGTTTGGACCCGCGACATCAGTACTGCTCACAAGGTCGCCGCCAAATTGCGCGCCGGCACAGTCTGGGTGAATTGCTACAACGTTTTCGACTCAGCACTGCCTTTCGGCGGCTATCGGCAATCCGGTTGGGGCCGCGAATGCGGAGCGGAAGCGCTTGAGTTGTACACCGAGACCAAAGCCGTGTGCGCGCAACTCTAGCGTCGAGCGGGAGTGTGAGAAGATTCGGCTGCCAACGCCGAAAGTCAGAAAATCGCGTACAATCGCGCATTCGATTCCGTTCGTGAAATCGATGGTTAAGGGGACCCATTCGTGAACCGCGTTGCGGGTTATCGCCCGCTCTATCCCGGCACACAACCGAATTGCTTGCATCTGCCGTATGTTTCGTCAATCAAGCGCTCGCCGACCAAGCCCTTCGTGCGAATGCCTTTCACCCTTTCGGAAGTTACTGGCCCCTCGATCAAGCCCGAGATGGTGCCACCTAAAGCTGCCGACTTGACTCGCCAGCACAGAGGAGAACCGATCGGAGAGCGGATCGTGGTCAGCGGCCGCGTGCTCGACGAGAACGCGCGCCCGATGGCGAATACATTGGTCGAGATTTGGCAGGCAAACGCTGCGGGCCGCTATTGCCACGGGGTCGACCAGCACAACGCTCCGCTCGATCCGAACTTCACCGGCTGCGGCCACACCATCACCAATGAACGCGGAGAATATCGCTTCGTCACCATTCGTCCCGGCGAATATCCGTGGCGCAATCACTACAACGCATGGCGCGCCGCCCACATTCACTTTTCGGTTTTTGGACCGTCATTTTCAACAAGGCTCATCACCCAAATGTATTTCCCGGGCGACCCGCTGCTTCCTTACGATCCCATTTATAACTGCACCGCGGACGAGAAAGCTCGCAATCGCCTGATCTCCATCTTTGATTGGGAGACGACCATCCCCGAGCAAGCGCTCGGCTATCGTTTCAACCTGATTTTGCGCGGGCGCGACGAAACGCCCTTGGAGGAAAAGTGAGCCTGCAGGCTACAACATGGCAAACTGTCGGCCCCTACTTCAAGATCGGTTTGCAGTGGCTTAATAAAGATAATCTCATCGGCGAAGGAGTTTCCGGCGAGCGCGTGACGATTCAGGGTCGCGTCCTCGACGGAGACGGAGTTCCCGTCCCAGACGCGATGATTGAAATTTGGCAGGCCAATGCGCAAGGCAAGTACGCGCATCCCGAGGATACGCAATCGAAGTTGCTTGAACCTGGCTTTGCTGGCTACGGCCGCTTTCCAACCGATGGTGATGGGGTGTTTCGCTTCACGACCATCAAGCCCGGCCCGGTTCCCGGCCCCGACGGCAAAGACCAGGCGCCGCATATTCTTGTTTCAGTTTTCATGCGTGGCCTGCTGACGCGACTGATCACGCGCATCTATTTTCCTGAAGAGCCGGGCAATGCCCAGGATTACGTTCTAAACCTCGTCGAGCCTCAGCGTCGTTCCACATTAGTCGCAAAGCGTGACAGCGATCGTCCCGGCGAACTGGAATGGAACGTGGCTCTGCAAGGGCCGAACGAAACTGTATTTTTTGAACTTGGGTCGTGAGGGACATTCAATGACCGAAGTCCAGCTTCTTATTGCCGATCGCGACACAGCCGCTTCGAATGCGGCTACGTTCGAGCGAGCCAACCCAATTTCCGGCAGCATCGCCACGCGAGCCGCCGCTGCTACAGTCGATGATGCCCGCGGAGCTGCCGCCGCAGCTGCCGCCGCTTTTCCGGCATGGTCAGCATTGGGCCCAAACGAGCGCCGCAAGAAGCTCTTGCGTGCCGCCGATCTGCTCGAGGCGCATACACAGGACTTCATCAAAGTCATGATGGATGAAATCGGCTCAACCGCCGGATGGGCCGGCTTCAACGTCTATCTCGCCGCGCAGATGCTGCGCGAAGCCGCATCCATGACCACACAGGTTTCCGGAGAGACGATTCCCTCCGACATTCCCGGCAGTCTGGCATTTTCCATTCGTCAGCCCGTGGGGGTCGTGCTTGGCATCGCGCCGTGGAATGCTCCCGTCATTCTCGGGGTGCGCGCGGTTGCTATGCCGCTGGCTTGCGGTAACACGGTCATTCTCAAGGCGTCGGAGATTTGCCCCGCCACCCATCGCCTCATCGGCACAGTCTTGCGCGAGGCCGGACTCGATCACGGCGTCATCAATGTTCTAACGCACGATCCGGCCAGCGCCTCCGCGATCGTTGAGGCTCTTATCGCCGATCCCGCTGTTCGACGCGTCAACTTCACCGGCTCAACACGAGTGGGGAAAATGATTGCGGCGACTGCCGCGAAGTATCTCAAGCCGGTTCTGCTGGAGTTGGGCGGCAAGGCGCCGCTGATCATTCTTGACGATGCCGATCTCGAGGCGGCCGTCGACGCTGCCGCGTTTGGCGCATTCCTGAATCAGGGCCAAATCTGTATGTCAACCGAGCGCATCATCGTCGACGAAAAAGTCGCCGACGCATTTGCGCAAAAGTTTGTTGCCAAGGTTAAGAATCTGCCATGTGGCGACCCACGGAAGGGCGAAGTCGTGTTCGGGGCGGTCGTGGGCATGCCCACGGTCGAACGCGTTCATGCGCTGGTGAAAGAGGCAGTCTCCCGCGGCGCCAAGGTTCTGCTGCAGGGAGACGCACAAGGCACCGTCATGCCCGCCGTCATCGTCGATCACGTCACGCCTGCCATGCAGATTTTTCGCGACGAATCGTTCGGGCCATCGGTTTCCATCACTCGCTTCAAAACCGTCGAAGAAGCGATTCGACTGGCGAACGACACGGAATATGGCTTAGCTGCGGCCGTTTTCGGCCGCGATGTTGCCCGCGCGTTCGAAGTCGCCAAGCGCATCGATTCCGGCATGTGCCACATTAACGCGCCAACAGTACACGATGAAGCCCAAATGCCCTTCGGCGGCGTGAAAGCGAGTGGCTATGGCCGTTTTGGTGGCAAAGCCGCGGTCGAACAATTCACCGAACTGCGCTGGATCACTATTCAGACCACTCCGCGGCATTATCCGTTCTAACACCGTCGGTAACTTGACCGTCCGACAGGACTCGCGTAGCTTCGTCGCCAGTGTCGCTTCGAGCGCCGTTTTTCGAACAATCGCCAAGCTTCGGAAGCGACGTGGGAAAAAATCATGCCGCGTCAGGAAAACCTGGAAGCCCTTCGTCAGGCCCACATGCGATATAGGGTCCGCGACCTGGAAGGTCATCTTAAGCTCTACAGCCGGTCCGTCATCCATCACGGCTTCTCGAGCCGGATCCGTCCCGGAATTGCAGGCCTCCGCGATCACCATACAGCCGTGTTAGGTGCTTTTCCCGATGTTCGCCTTGATGTGAGCGATGTGATTGCCGATGGCGAAAGGACCGCCTACAGGTTTGTGTTCTCCGGAACCAACAAAGGGAAGTACTTGAATTTTCCTGCGACTGGCAAGGTGGTGACCGCGGCCGGAATGCACATGTACCTCTTCCAAAATGGAGAAGTGGTCGAGGTCTGGCAGACGTTTGATACCTTCGGATTCCTCTCCCAGATTGGAGCCATACCCAAGCTCCGCGATGTGGAAGTGGCTCGGGCCTGACGCTCTACCAGCGGCACGTCGCCCGCACGCGCGCGTAGCCAACCTTCGACCTAGGCCCTCAACGCCCGCTCTTCCACCACCGACTTGACTGCCTGGACGATCTTTTCTTCGTTCGGTATCAAGTAATTTTCCATCGGCTCGCTATAGGGAACCGACGCGTCCAGCGCCGTGACCAGAACCACCGGCGCGCGCAGATGATCGAATCCTTTTTCCGCCACTTCTCCCGCAATCACAATCGCGGCCGAAGACTGTCGCGGTGCCTGATCTACAAGCACGAGCCTGCCCGTCCTCTTCACCGATTTAACGATTGTGTCGATATCGAGTGGCGCCAACGTGCGCGGATCGATCACTTCGGCGCTGATGTCTTCGCGCGCGAGTTGTTCGGCCGCCGCCAGCGCTTTTTTCACCATCCATCCAGTCGCGACAATCGTCACGTCGCTCCCAGCGCGCTTCACATCGGCAACGCCAAACGGAATGACAAACTCTCCGTCGGGCACCTCCCCGGTATCGAGCGTCAGCATGTAGTGGTGCAGATACATCACGGGATTGTCATCGCGAATCGCCGCTGCCATTAGGCCTTTCGCGTCGGCCGGCGTAGAAGGAAGCGCGACCTTCAATCCGGGAATCCCCATCATGGTGTGATACCAGCAATTGGAGTGCTGCCCGGCCCAGCCGGCTGAAAATCCGTAGCCCGCCTTCAGCACCAGCGGCACTTTCACCTGCCCGCCGGACATGTAACGCAGCCGCGGAGCCTCGTTTAAAACCTGATCCATTGCGACCAGCATGAACTCGCTCATCCACAACTCAACAATCGGACGCAAGCCCGTGATCGCCGCGCCCACGGCAATTCCGATTTCTGCCGTCTCAGAGATCGGCGCAATGCGCACGCGCGCCGGGCCAAACTTCTTCAGCATTGGATCGCGCTCGGTCATCGCCATGTTCTGCCCATAGAACACCACATCCGAATCGCGTTCCATCTCTTCGGCGATCGCCACCGCCATGGCTTCTCCATACATCATTTCGCGTGGCATATAAGTCTCCTAGGCATATACATACTTTGTCGCTTCTTCTGGAACCGGTAACGGGCTCGCCAGCGCAAACGCAACCGCCTCGTCCATCTCGGCGCGCGCGCTATCGTCAATTCGCTTCAGTTCCTCCTCGGTTGCCGCTGAAGCGCCGAGCAAATGCGCACGGAAGAGGGCGACTGGATCTTTTTCCTTCGCCGCTTTGTATTCCGCCTTATTGCCATATACGCCAATCGCCTCGTGCTCGGGAAACTGCGTCGGCACCGGAGGCACCGTGATGGCATTGCCATGCGCGCTCAGCCGGTAAAACTTCGATTCGATCAGCGTCGGCCCTTGCCCCGCGCGCGCCCGCTCCGCCGCTTTGCTCACCTCATCGTAGACCTTCAGCGGATCAGTTCCATCGACGGTTACTCCGGGAATGCTGAACGCCTCTGCCTTCTTCGACAACGCATCACCGGCCGCCGCATTGGCGTCCTCGAGCTTGACGTGCGTGTAAGCCTGATATTCATTGTTCTCAAGAATAAAGATGACTGGTAGCTTCCACACCGCCGCCATGTTCAGCGTCTCGAAAAATGCGCCCTGCTTGCTGGAGCCGTCGCCGAAGAAGCAATAGACAATCTGGCCGGTTTTCTTCACTTGCGCCGTCAGTGCCGCTCCGGCTGCGTGCGCAATGCTCTGGCCGACAATTCCAGATGTGCCGGGGAAGTAGCGCTCCGGATCGGCCAGATGCATGGAGCCTCCGAATCCCTTGCACAGCCCATCTTTCCGTCCATAAAGCTCAGCAAACATCTTTTTTGTTGAAGTGCCCAGCACGATCGGTTGCCCATGACAACGATAAGTCGGCATCACGAAATCCGTAGGATTCCGCGTCGCCAGTGCACCCACGATCGATGCTTCCGCACCATCGGCTAAATGCGTGTGCCCGCGCATCGCGCCCGGGTGCTCGAGGAACGTGCGCTTCACATGCTCCTCAAACTCACGAATTCGCGCCATCTGCGTGTAGATCCAGATGAGGCGATCGTTACTGAAACGATCCGGATTTTCTTTCTTTGTCGTCATGGCATTAGTCCTTGGGCGTAGATTCGCCTTCCTGCCCGATATGACACAGCTTCCCTCCCACCGGAACCTGCGAACTTTCCTCGGCAAGAATTTTGAGCACCGTCCCGGAAATCGGCGATTCCAGTTCGTAGCTGACTTTTTCCGTTTCCAGTTCGACCACCGCCTCGCCCGCCAGCACAGGCTCTCCCTCGCGCTTCAGCCAGCGCAACACGCTGGCCTTCGTCGTCGGAATACCGCCGGTCTTCGGAACCTTTAGCGTTGTAACGATCGCAACACCCCCATTGCGTTGCTGTCTCTTGACCAGTACGAGTTCGAAACCCCGAATGCGAAAGCCGGACGAGCCAATTGCGGGGATCGAAAAGCAAAATCGCGAGAAGCGAATAGCGAACAGCAAAAATCAATGCACCTGCCGCTCCGCGCCTTCCCAGAACGGCTTGCGCATCGTCTTACGATCGAGTTTGCCAGCCGGAGTCTTTGGAATCTCATCCCAAAACTCCACCGTCTTTGGCGACTTCACGCTTCCCAGCTTCGCCTTGCAGTACAGAATCACTTCGTTTTCCGTCAGTGACTCGCCCGCGCGGCACACCACAATCGCTTTCACTGCCTCCCCCCACTTGTCGTCGGGCACACCGATCACGGCGCACTCCTGCACCTGCGGCAACGCCATGATACCGGCCTCAACCTCGTTGCAGTAGACATTGAATCCGCCGGTGACGATCATGTCTTTCTTGCGATCGACGATATAAACATATCCATCTTCATCGATGTACCCCACATCGCCGGTATGGTGCCAGCCATAGCGACGGATTTGCGCCGTCGCCTCCGGCAGATTGAAATAACCGCCGCTGACGAGGGTTCCTCGCGCCACGATCTCTCCCGGCTCGCCCGGTGGGAGAATGGTGCCATCGTCATCCATGATGGCGACCCGCACCGAAGCTGTTGGCAGTCCGCAACTGCGCAAGCGCTCGGGATGATCCCCACTCGCCGCCGCGGCGACCGTCCGCGCATCAAGAAACGTCAGAATCATCGGGGCTTCCGTCTGCCCATACGACTGGCACATGCACGGCCCAAAAACCTCGACTCCTTTTTTCAACTTGTCGGGAGACACCGCCGACCCCGCCAGCAAAAACACGCGCATGCTCGAGTAATCAAACTTTCCCACGTCCGGATGCGCCATCATCGAGTAGAACGCCGTCGGCGGAAGAAACATGTGTGTCACGCGATGCTCTTCGATCGCGCGCAATACTTTTCCAGCCTCAAAGCCCGGCAGCACGACATTCGTCCCGCCCATTGCCAGAATTGAAAACGAAACCGGCGCCGCAGCATGAGAAAGAGGAGCGGTGCAAAGGCATACTGGGTTGGCAACATCGCTTTTCCAATAGCGCATCGCCAACTCTGTCATGGTGCCCCATGCGAGGTTTGTTACCCGCACTCCACGCGCTGGGCCTGTCGTTCCGCCCGTCGGCACCAGTCCCATGATCCGATCGAGATTGCCATATTCGTCGGCCCAATCTGGATTCGCCACGACGCTGTCACGCGAGACAAACGCCGCCAGCGAGTTCTCATCTTCGGTCGGCCCGTCAATTCGAATGAAATGACGAATGCAGGGAACGCGCCTGCGAATCTCGTCGACTTGTTCCTGAAATTGGCTGTGATAGAAAAGCCACGTCGTCTCTGAGTAGTTCAGAAACTCGACGTTGGCGTCGGCAGCATTGCGAAAATTGATTGGAACCCACGCGGCTCCGGCCCTCAGAATTCCCAGCATGCAGAACAACACTGCAGGATGGTTCGGGGAGAAAATCGCCGCGCGTTCTTCGCGCTCCACGCCCTCCGCCCACATCGCGCGCGCGATCCGCTCGCTGAAGGCGCGAACTTCTTTATACGAATAGCCGCGAACGCCGTCTGTAATCGCGATGCGATCGGGATAGAGGTCCGCGCTTTTGTCGAAATAATCGATGGCCCGCATTGCTTAGTGAGAAATCCCCACCACGTCGCGATTGCTTGATGAGCCCCCGTCTTCGCGATACAGAGGCCGAGCCCGACGCGCCGAAACTACGTCAGCATTTTCATCTTCGAAAGTCCGTGATCTTCCACCACCGACAGAACTGCTCGCGCTCCGAATGCTTCGGCGGCCGACGCAAACCCCACTTTGCGCGGAGCCTCACGGACCAGGTTCTGCGCGGCGAAGGCCTGCAGCAGCCCGGTTTGCCGGTAGCAGCAGGTTCCAAATACCACGCAGTCAAAAGCACTAGTGTTACCTCGTCCGGCGATTACGTCAATCGTACGGTGCTCGCGCGGATTCTCGCGAGGCGGCGTCGCTCCGGTAACAGCGCTTGCCATCTCTGCCAGTTTTTTCTCCTGCTCAGCGGGGGGCAATGGCCGAATCTGCTCCTCAAACATTTTTTCGGTCGCGGCTACGCCCTCCATGATCTGGCGGTCGAGTAGCCCTCCAAACGAACGGACATTCGCGACCTGAGGATGATTCTTGTACCACACCGGATGCGGAAAGCCGCCCCAGGCGAGCGCGAGTTGAGTTTGAATGGAGCCCGGCACGACCACGTCATAACGTGTCGCGCGCGGCCACGGCTTGTATTGGTTTTGTTCCAGGTAATAGGCGTCTGTCTGAATTACGGCAAAGATGGTTTGCGTGGATCCGAACGTCGGATTGCCTTTGAACATCGTGAGCACATCGAGCGTGTCGACGGCCGGATTATTTTCAAGGCAAACGCGTATCGCCGCATCACTCACTGAAGACATGAACGCAGTTGCGGGGGCGGCGAGTAAGCCTCGCTTGGCGAATTTTGGTCCCCACTCCTCCGAGACCTTTCGTATCCACGTCTGCTCACCACTGATATCGAGATAGTGGCAGCCCGCCTCGAGGGCAGCTTCAATCACACGCGGACCATGATAGATAAACGGCCCGGCTGTGTTGCAAACTACCTTTGCGCCGGTAAAGAGCCGCCCCAGACCCTCCGCCGAGCCGGGAGTTTCGACACATTCGTAATCGGCCGTTTCAATGCCGGGCACCTGCTTCATCACATCCTCAAGGCGCGTGAGGTTGCGGCCAGCGGCGATGAAGGGCACATTGTACTCACGAAGAAATTCCGCAATCAGCCGACCCGAGAACCCGTTGGCGCCATAAACCACTACCGGGCGTTTCTTGCTCATAGCGATTTGCCTCGCTTTTGTTTTACCTGTTCGAGATGGTCTGGCGGTTCGCGGCGTCCTGGTCAGGGGAGGGCTGCTTTCCAAGACGCCGCGAAATCAGGTATCCTTTCGAAACCGAGTGCCTATTCTAGGCAAAAGTATCTTTTTGGCTAGTAGGCACGTTTCGGTAACCTGCCCGAAGTGGGATTTCGAGGATTGAACCGAGATGGATCATCAGAATTGCCCAGTAAAGCTCACAGCTTCCGTCATCGGCGGCAAATGGAAGGCGCCGCTGTTGTTTTATCTCGATGGGCGAACGCGACGATTCTGCGAGCTGCAACGTCTCATCCCCGGCTTGACCAAGAAAATGCTCACGCAACATCTGCGCGAGTTGGAACATGATGGCATCGTGCATCGTAAGGTCTATGCCGAGGTGCCGCCGCACGTCGAATATTCGCTGACTCGTCATGGCGAGAGCCTGAAGCCAATACTCAAGCTGATGTCCGCCTGGGGCAAGCGGCATCGCGCGCGCTACGGCACAATCGCCGCGCGCAGCAAGAAGTCGACGTCTTCTACCAATCGCATCGAGAGCCTCAACGTGCCTGCTCCGCTGGCCGGACAAGTGGCCCGGCTCGCAGTCGCTCCCAAGCCGTTCGAGGAGAAGCCCGCAGTATGAGTTCCAAGGCCAAAGCCATGATCTCGTCTTACGACGATGTTTGGCTCATCGAGGGCGTGCGCACGCCATTCATCGAGTACAACACCGCGCTTGGAGTCGTATCGGCCACCGATCTCGGCATCAAAGCGGCGCGAGAGGTCTTTCGCCGCAGCGGCGTTTCTGCCACTGATGTGGGTACGGTTGTTGCCGGAAACGTTGCCCAGACCTCATTCGACGCCTACGTGCTGCCGCGGCACATTGCGCTCTACTCCGGAGTTCCAGTTGAAGTCCCCGCTCACCTTGTTCAGCGGGTCTGTGGAACCGGTGTCGAGGCGATCCTGCAGGTTGCGGATGCGATCAAACTAGGCAAAGCTCAGCTAGGGTTAGCCGTCGGCGCCGAGTCCATGTCTCGCAATCCCATCGCCGCCTACACGCACCGCAGCGGCTTCCGCATGGGGCAAGTTGAATTCAAGGATTTTCTTTGGGAAGCCCTGCTTGACCCTTCGTGCAATCTCACTATGGGCGGGACTGCTGAAAAGCTGGCGAAACAATACGGCATCACTCGCGAAGACGTCGATCAATTTGCCGCCGAAAGTTTTGAGCGCGCCATTGCGGCGCAAAAACGATGTTTCCTGAGCGGCGAGATCGTGCCCGTAATCAGCGAAAAATTCGAACTCGACGGCTACGCTTCGCGCGGAATTCAGTTGCCGCGAGGCGTTGAGAAGCTGGCGGAAGACACGCACGTCCGTACTTCGCCGCTCGAAGTTCTTGCCAGGCTCAAGCCTGCGTTTGGCGGAGTGCAAACCGGCGGAAACAGCTCTGGCATCGTCGATGGCGCCGCTGCCGCCCTCGTCGCATCCGGCTCTTATATAAAGGAGCGGAACAAAAAGCCGCTGGCGCGAGTTGTTGCAGGCGCAGCGGTCGGGGTTCCGCCCGAGATTATGGGCATCGCTCCGGTGCCAGCGATCCAGAATGTGCTGGACTTTGCCGGCCTCAAGCTCTCCGATGTCGATCGTGTCGAAATCAACGAAGCTTTCGGAGCGCAAGTCCTCGCCTGCCAGGGCGAGCTCGGCCTCGATCGCTCAAAGCTCAACGTAAACGGCGGAGCCATCGCCATCGGCCATCCGTTGGCGGCCACGGGAATCAGATTGACCGTCACGGTAGCGCGAGAACTCAAGCAATCCGGGAAGCGGTATGGCATTGCGTCGGCTTGCATTGGCGGCGGACAGGGAATCGCGCTGCTCGTAGAAAACGCTGCCAACCAAAATTAGTCGGGAAGGCAATTGCTCGCTGGGCTGAACTTACTATCTAGTTCGATGGTAGTGCGATCCATCGCAACTGCCGCCCTAGCCAGCGCGGTCCGAGTAAGATAAAGCGGAAAATCAACTCTGGTATTCGCCGTAAGTCCGAAGCAAACGAACTTCGTTCCCTCCCCACCAGCAGTGTGCCCTGTTTCATCGCATACCAATTGAATAATGACGAGAGCGCGCTGAGCACCGACGAAACGATTATGGCAACTGTGCGATGGGGCGTGCCATGCCAGGTGTGGACGCCATACTCGATCACTTGTCCGAGCGCAGGCAACACGACTGCGATCACAGTCGCGACCAGCCACACCGGCTTTCGATTACGCAGGCACTGAACCACACCCGCATAGAATCCCGCATACAAAGCGCAGACGAAGGTTTCTATCAGAATGGCACCGGCAACCGCGTCAGGGCCGTTTCGCAAGGTGGCCAGCGCGAAAACCGGAACTCGCATGATCATGCTAAGCAGCGCCGACTTCCAGTTCCACAAAGGCACGGCGTCCATCATTCCGCGGGGGCTTTCATCTGTTGGGGATCCGATTGTAAGACCTGGAGCGGGTAATTCTGAAAGTGACATGGGAATTTGACGTCAGTATAACCAGCGCCAACTCCACATAAGTGAAGAAGCAATGAATTTGCCAAGGTATCAAAGTGTGGGTACCAAAGTGACTAACACGTTCACGGAAAAATTTTCGAACCGTAACATGTCATTCACTTGCACCAATCATGATGCAGTCATGATGTCCGGCATAACTTGAGTCGGGAGGGCGACGGGTGCGAAATCGGCTTACATACCTTTGGGAAGATCGCGATGCTATCCGTCAATGCAACACTGCAGTTTCGCTTCACGGACACACAAACCACTCGCGCGAAAGCCTGTATTTCATCGCCGATTTCGCCAGTCGATACGCTCCTTTGCGTTGGGGCTTATCGCGGCTTGACAAGCGCGCTCAACGCGAATCCGCGATCACACTTGATTTCTGGAGGGCCTACTGGACTCCACCGCTCGCTCCTCTCGCAGCCTTCACCGTCGAGCGCAAGCAGATTGAAGAGGATCTCGGCCTCAAAAGCCTGATTTCGCTTACTGACCACGACAACATCGAAGCTCCCTTATTGTTACGAGTCGTGCCCGAGGCCAGAAGAATCCCTGTGTCCCTCGAATGGTCGATCAACTTCGAGGATACGATTCTGCACCTCGGCGTGCATAACCTCCCCACCATGGAGGCCGTCGCCTGGGTGCAACGACTGAATGCCTACACAGCCCAGCCCAATCCGGCTGAGCTGCTGGAGTTGCTCTCCGCTCTTGCAAACATTCCTCAAGTGTTGCTGGTCTTCAACCATCCGCTCTGGGACCTTCCGGGCATCGGGCGGGAAAATCATCGTCGCGCAGTTCGTGACTTCCTCGGGTGCGCGAATCCGTTTCTTCACGCCTTCGAGCTTGGCGGACTGCGGAACTGGAGAGAAAACCAGGAAGTGATTGCCCTGGCGAGAGCATACGGCCATCCCGTCATCGCCGGTGGAGATCGCCATGGCTGCGAGCCCAGTGCGTTGCTTAATCTGACGAATGCCGCCAGTTTTTCCGAGTTTGTCGAAGAAGTGCGGCAACAGCATAGCCATGTGCTCGTAATGCCTCAGTATGCCGAATGCACGACCCTTCGCGTTTTTCATTCCTTGCTCGACATAATCCGCGCCTACCCCGACTACCCCATGGGTTCCCGCGAGTGGGATGAACGTGTCTATCATCCGGATGAAAATGGCGCGATGCGGCCGATTGCGATGCTCTGGGAGGGCCCGCCCTCGTTCTTGAAGCTGATATTTCAGGTACTCCGCGCCGGAGAGGCCGAGCCCTTTCGAGGGACCCTGCGCCGGGCGTTAAATCGCGGACCCCAGGTTCCGCGCCTTGAATTCGAGGATGGACAGGAGGCTCCCTCGTGACGGCGAGTCCTCCGCGGGTCGCGTACTTCAGCGACACGTACCTCGAAATCGATGGCGTCGCCAATACGGCTCGCCAATTCGAGGCCTTTGCACGCCGGCGGGGTCTTTCGTTTCTTCTCGCTCATGGCGGATATGAGGACGAAAAGATAGTACGCGACGGCTTGTTCACTCGCGTAGAGTTGCCGCGCAGCCGCTTCGGCTTCGCTCTTGATCGCAAACATGATTTCGACCTCGCCTTTCTCAGGCACATTTCTCGAGTGGAAAAGATCCTTCGCGAGTTTCGCCCAGACGTCCTGCATATCACGGGACCGAGCGATGTCGGAATCATGGGAGCACTCGTCGCCCACCGCATGAAGATTCCACTGGTTGGCTCCTGGCACACGAATCTTCATCAGTACGCCGAGCGCCGTGCCTTGCCCCTTTTGAAATTTCTGCCGTCTGCGACTCGCGAAAATGCTGGAGAAAAGATTTGCGATCTGAGCTTTCGCATCATCGCCCACTTCTATCGGATTCCGCGCGTTCTCATGGCCCCCAATCGCGAATTGATTGACCAGCTCGAAAAGGCCACGGGCAAGCCCTGCTTCCTGATGGGGCGAGGGGTCGACACCGTGCTCTTTCACCCGTCTCGTCGCGATCGGCCCGGATGGCCCTTCACCATCGGCTACGTGGGCCGCATTACTGTCGAGAAAAATGTCGGCGCTCTTATCGAGATCGAGCGAGCTCTTCAGGCAGCTGGTGTTGCCGACTGTCGTTTTCTGATCGTCGGCCAGGGAGCAAGCGAAGACTATCTGCGATCAAGCCTCAAGAACCGGGAGCTTACCGGAGTCCTTACCGGCGAGGAACTCGCTCGCGCTTACGCAAACATGGATATATTCGTCTTCCCGTCGAAGACGGATACATTCGGGAACGTTGTTCTGGAGGCGCTGGCCTCCGGCGTTCCTGCTCTGGTCACAGATGAGGGTGGTCCTCAATCCATCGTCAAAGACGGCGAAACTGGATTCGTTTGCAAAGACGTCGCCGCCTTCATGGATCGCATACGGCAATTGAAACAATCGCCCGCCCGTTTGGAGCACATGCGCACACTGGCACGCAAATCGGCAGAAGAAGCATCCTGGGACACGATTTTCGACGCCGTCTATCGTGCGTACGATATCGCTCTCCAATCGGCCATGCCGACGCGAGTCAAGCTTGAAGCGAATCTGCCGCTAAGAATCTTCTGAGGGGGGGAGTTGAAGTTATGATCTCAGCGCAGGAACTGCTGGTCCGAAGGTCGGCGGTAAGAAAACTAATAATGGCGGTTTCGGCGATCGTTCTCGCGGCGTTGTCGGTTGCTCCTCTCTCCGCTCAAGAACGAGAGTCTGAGATAATTACAAGCCAATCGGCTTTCGTGGCCTCTCTTCCCAACGCTTCTGTTTCCACTTCACCTCTTTCGAAAGATGAGGTTGTTGACAACCTTATCCGCAGAAATCAGGAACGCGCTCAGGCGTTAGTTCGGTCAGAGGCCACGCGGGTCTATCACCTCACCTATCGAGGCCTTCCCGGGAATCGTGACGCAGAAATGACGGTGGAAGCCACCTATGAGAGTCCCGCCACCAAGAATTTCAGGGTCCTCGATCAAAGTGGATCGAAAGTGCTCCTCAACCATGTTTTCAAAAAGCTTCTTGAAGGTGAGAAAGAAGCAGCGGAGCCCGAAGTCGCCACACGAACACGGTTGGATCGCACGAACTACGACTTTCAACTCGCCGGCTTCGAACCGGCCGAACGGGGCGGCCAATACGTGCTCGCCGTGACGCCGAAATCACCGAGCAAGTTCGTGTATCGCGGCAAAGTGTGGATTGATGCCGTGGATTTCGCTGTAACCAAGATTGAAGCCGAGCCCGCCCAGAATCCTTCGTTCTGGACCAAGAAGAGCGAGATTCGGCACGAGTATAAGAAAATTGGTGATTTTTGGCTTCCAGCGAAGAATGAGTCGACAAGTTATATCCGGCTCGGAGGACTTGCAACGCTCACTATTGAGTACAAGGATTATCGTGTCACGGATGCGCGCACTATGCAGGCTTCGAACCTAAGCCGATAGGCCCGGTGACACCCCACCGACCTCTTGCTGCGCTCTACGGGATGCGAGTGTAATCCACTGCAATTGAGTGAGGTACTTTAGTGAGGTACTTTGACGCCGGTTCACCTTCCTATTGCCAGGTCGTACGCGCCGATAGAGGTATCTGGCTCTAACACCTTTTGAGGTACCCATGAACGCCCTTCGAGTGGTAGAAAAAAAACCCTTTTAATCGTGACGCGAAAAACTCTATCGCACGATAGAGTCCTGGATGTCAAACGGGGTTCCCACTAATTGCTAGCCAGCCGGCACGTGCTGATTCGCCTGTCAGGGGCGATTCCGGCCGGATGCTGCATCCCGGTTCCCCTGGTTGACGCGGGCTCAGAGTAATGCCTTCAAGGCAATCGTAATCAGGAGAACAGGAAATGAAAAATAACCGCAAAAACACGAGTATGTCTATTGCTGCAGAAGACTTTACCGCCCTCTGCAGGAGCATCGACGGGGTGCGCAAGCCGAAAGGCCTGATCCGCACTCTCCTGTTGATCGTCACTCTGACCGCGCCCCTCGCGCTGTTTTCGCAAACCGCGTCCTTTACCGGCGTGCAGTCCACGGTCCCCTTCGGCGCGCCGATCGCACCCGTTGCCGTTGCGGTAGACGGAGCGGGTGATGTCTTCATCGCAGATCAAGTCAGCAGCAGCGTGCTGGAATTGCCCTGGACAGGAAGCGGCTATGGCCCTCAGACGACGGTGCCGGCCAGTATAAAGACCCTCGGGAATCTGGCGGTTGATAGAACGGGCGACGTCTTCATTTTCGATAACGGCATCAATGGCGTGTTGGAGGTGCCATGGACAGGAAGCGGTTATGGCCCTCAGGTTACGTTGCTCACCAGCGGAGTGGCATCCCAGAGCATAGCGCTGGATGCAGCAGGAGACATATTCATTGGGGATTATCCCAACCACCGCGTGGTGGAACTGCCGTGGACGGGAAGCGGGTATGGCGCTCAGACCACGGTGCCGGCCAGCGGAATTAGCGAGCCATGGGGAGTCGCACTGGATGGCAAGGGCGATCTTTTCATCGCGGATCGCGCGAGCAACTCCATCGTTGAGATGCCTTGGACAGAAAGCGGCTTTGGTGCTCAGATCACTGTGGCAAGCGGTTTCACTAACCCGCGGGGCTTCGCCGCGGATGCAGCCGGGAACCTCTTCGTTTCGAATGCGAACAGCAACAATCTGGTCGAGGTGCCATGGACGGGAACCAGCTACGGCCCGCAGACGGTGTTGCCGGCCAGTGGATTGAATTTCCCTCTGGGCCTGGCGGTCGATACCCGGGGTAATGTTTTCATCGCGGATGCCGAAAACCAGAACGTAGTGGAGATGCAGCTGAGTTCGGTGAATTTCGGCAGCACCGACATCTGCCCGGCTGGACAAAGCACCCCCGCGCCGTGTAACCAGACACTCACCCTCAACTATACGATCAATGCCGCTACCACCATCGGCTCGGTGAATGTCGTTGCCCAGGGCGCTTCGAATCTTGATTTCATACTTGGCAATACCACCTGCAGCGGGGCGCAACCGGTAGGCAGCTCTTGCACCGTAACAGCGACCTTCGCTCCCACAGCGCCAGGCTCGCGTTCGGGCGCGGTGCAACTGGTGGATGCCTCTGGAAATGTGCAGGCGACGACACTGCTTTACGGGCAGGGTCAGGGCCCTGCGATCGCTTACGGTCCGGGCCCCCAGGTCTCCGTGGGTAGCGGCAGGCTTTTTCCGTCGGGGATCTCGGTGGACGAAGCGGGCAATACCTACATCGCTGATAACCTAAATGGCTTTGTCCTGAAGCTGACGCCCGGCGGGGCACAAACCAGGGTGCCAGCTTCCGGACTTACAGGCCCCGTTGGTGTCGCCGTGGACGGGGCTGGCGATGTTTTTGTTTCCGATTTCCCTAACAACAGGGTCATTGAGGTTTCCCCGACGGGTGTTCAAAGCACGGTTCCCGCTACAGGACTTGACGAACCGCAGGGTATCGCGGTGGACGGAGCCGGGGACCTCTTCATCGCAGATGCAGCGAACAACCGAGTGGTTGAGGTGCCTGCCAATGGCGCTCCCCAGCTCACACTGGGCAGCGGGCTTAACGATCCCGTTGCTGTCGCAGTGGACGCATCCGGCAACCTCTTCATTGCAGATTCTTACAACAGCCGGGTGGTTGAACTCACTCCGGCCGGTGTCCAGACCACGATTCTGGACGGCGGATACGGACTGAGCAGGCCCAGCGGGGTAGCGGTGGATGCAGCGGGCGACCTCTTCATCGCGGATCTTGGCATTCGAGGCTATGTCGAGGTTTCCCCCTCCGGCATCCCGAGCTTGATTCTCCTCCACAATGTGAACGGAACCTGGCAACCCGATGCCATAGCGGTGGACGCCATCGGCGATATCTTCGTCGGGGATACATTCTTCGGCAACAACGGTTTGGCCGAGTTGCAACGTTCGCAGCTGCCGGCTTTCACCTTCGCGGCAACCAACTTGGGCCAGACGACCGGGCCACAGTCGGTCACCATCGAGAACGTCGGCAATCAACCACTCAACGGCCTTGGCCTGAGCATTGGCGCAAACTTTGAGCAGGTCGCCGGTTCGGGCGCGCCTGAAGATTGCAGCAGCAGCTTCTCGCTGGCTTCCGGGGCGGGATGCAACTTGAGCATCAGCTTCGCGCCTACCGCAGCCGGCCCAATCAACGGCGCAGCCGTGCTGATGGATAACGCACTGAACGGCAACCCGGCGACGCAGTCGATCACCCTGAGCGGAACCGGTCAGATGGCAGCGCCGACACTCGCCTTTGCGTCCATTCCGAGCCAGACCTACGGAGCGGCCCCCTTCACCGTGATCGCCTCGTCGAACTCCACCGGGGCGGTCACTTACTCGGTGGTGAACGGACCGGCAACCATCTCGGGCAACACCGTGATGTTGGCCGGCGCGGGAGTGGTTACCCTCGAGGCTAGCCAGGCGGCTGCTGGTGATTACACATCGGCCACCGCAACCACCATTTTTTCGGTCAGTCAGGCAGTGCTGACGGCGACAGCCGCCAGCGCCTCCCGGGCCTACGGTGCGACCAATCCGACCTTCACTTATAACGTTACCGGCTTTGTCAACGGGGACACTTCCTCCGTGGTCTCTGGTGCGGCAACCTTGACGACAACTGCAACCGATACCTCTACTCCGGGAAGCTATGCCATCAGCTTCTCCAGCCAGGGCCTGACAGCTTCCAACTACAGCTTCAACTATGTGAACGGGGCGCTGACTGTCACTCAGGCATCGCAAACGATAACCTTCAACCCTGTATCTAACCAGCTTCAGGGTGCGAGTTTGACTCTGAGCGCCACGTCCAGTTCCGGTCTGGCGGTCAGCTTTACCTCGCTGACAGCCGGCGTTTGCACGGTCTCCGGAACAACGGCAACCATGGTCAACGCCGGAACCTGCACCGTTCAGGCTTCGCAGACGGGCAACGCGAACTACGCAGCTGCAACACTGGTCTCGCAGAGCTTTACGGCGCTGCCAAGCTTCACCATCATTCCAACTCCTGCGAACGAGAAGGTGCAACGTGGCGTGCTGGCTGCGTTCGTTCTTCAGCTGAATGCGGGAAGCGGCTTTAACGGAAATGTGGCGCTAAGCTGTTCCGGTGGTCCTGCGGGAGCAGAATGCGCGGATCTTCCAATGACCGTGAAGCTGAAAAGCAACGGTGTGGCTTACGCAATATCGGGTATCTTGTTCCCGGCAAAAACCACGCCTGGCACTTATACCATGACGTTCACCGGCGTCTCTGGCTCAATTACTGAGAGTGCGACGGCAACGTTTACGGTAACTAAGTAGTTGATCAACGATAACTGTGTGCCCGGCGGCTTAGACGCTGCCGGGCATTTCACCAATATGGATTAGTGCGCGGGGATTACTCTTTCTGATCGAAGGAGGTCATCGCGGGAAATAGAACCCTACTGAATCGTAGTTTCCTGCAACCTACGCCTGGAAAAGCTGCCGCCAGCAACGCAGCAGATTCAATGAGATAAATGGTGGGCGCTATAGGATTCGAACCTGTTGGTAAACGTCAAACAAAGAACTTAGCAGGCGCGGCTGGCAAATCCTACTCCTCCTAAGTAGATGAAAAGCCAAAAAGTGATTTCTGAAATCACTTGGCTGATTTTTGGAATCAGGTCTGCCTAGAGATGGGACTCTGGCGTCACAATTCGGCGAGATTTTCAGGATGATGCGAAGCTTTCAGAAAAAGAGATGCCAGTTTCTGGCTTATCGAAGCCATCAGCATTCGGCTCTCGTGAGCGAATGGTGCGACGATCAAAAATGGGATGAACTACAGCTTAGGTCGTTCAAAAATTACCCCTTCCGCTAAATCGAAGCCAAACCTTGCCAACGGGTATGCTCGGAATCCCTAGCAGTCGCTACCGGGGAACCTCTGCCGACTCTGCCCAACTCAGCCAAACGGTGCTGTGACAGGAATTAGGAATGCTGTCTTGAAACGTGGGTTCCTCCGCGTCAGTCGTGCAGACGATGAACAACAGGTCAGGCGGAGAAACATTCCCAATCAGTTGTCGGATTGGGTCGAAAATCGTCGCCAAACGTCGCCAATGGTTTTTAACGAAGCGGGGGTACCAAAACCCCGTCCGACACCTGCCGACCTCGCTAAACCCCCGCGAAACGTCGCCGCGCCGGTCTCTAAC